>QIBC01000150.1 GCA_003225215.1 Acidobacteriota bacterium | reverse complement strand
GGAGGTACGTTGCCGTTTTTGTATCCTTTCTGCTGTTCTTCCCTTCAGCCTTTCTTCTTCTCCGTGCCCTCCGTGTCTCCGTGGTGAATTGATTTTCAAGGAAGGCGAATGCAGATCAAGCAAGTAGGCGTATTAGGTTGTGGACTGATGGGCTCGGGTATTGCGCAGGTGGCGGCGCAGGCTGGCTACGACGTTACTGTGCTCGAGGCTGAGCAGAAGGCTCTCGACAAGGGCTTTGCCGGCATCGACTCATCGCTGGCGAAGTTTGTCGAGCGTGGTGCGGACAAGGGTGGTATCACCCTTCAGCAGAAGGACGAGATCCGCGGGCGCTTAAAGGGTACTCAGAAGAAGGAAGATCTCGCGCAGTGCGACATTGTTATTGAAGCCATCATCGAGAACATCGATGAGAAAAAAAAGGTCTATGGCGTCCTCGATGGAATCGTGAAGCATGATGCGATCTTCGCCAGCAACACTTCCTCGATCTCAGTCACAGAACTAATGACGGCGACTAAACGCGTCGATCGCTTTATTGGTCTGCACTTTTTCAATCCTGTCCCACTCATGAAGTTAGTCGAAGTGGTGCGCACGATCGCTACTGCCGATGAGGTCGTCAATACCGCAGTCGAGTTTGGAAAGAAGCTAGGCAAGGTGCCGGTCCGCACTTCAGACAAGACTGGGTTCATCGTGAACCGTCTGCTGGTGCCTTACTTGCTCGATGCGATTCGCGCGTACGAAGAAGGTGTCGGTTCGATTCCTGACATCGACAACGCCATGAAGCTGGGCTGCGGATATCCCATGGGACCGTTTACACTGCTCGACTTCGTAGGTCTCGATACCACCTATTACATTACCCATGTGATGTACGACGAATTCAAGGAGCAGCGCTTCGCCTCCCCGCCTTTGCTCAAGCGCCTCGTTCTGGCGGGATGGTACGGCAAAAAGACCGGTAAAGGATTCTATGACTGGAGCGATCCGAAAAATCCCGCCCCGGTGAAGTTGTGACGCCCAGCGCCGGCGGCAGGCAATAAGCTTGAGTCTTCCGAGGACCACAATCATTTCGCTGTTTCTGAGAACTGATTACGCAAACTGAGAACTCCTTCATGACTTCCGAAAACGTTCGCTTCGACAAGAAAGATCAGATCGCCTACGTCACGATTGACCGCCCCAAAGTGCTCAACGCCCTGAACATGGCGACAATGGGCGAACTACGCACTGTGTTCACGCAACTTAAAGATGATCGCGATGTGCGCGCCGTGATCCTCACCGGCGCTGGGGAAAAGTCGTTCGTCGCCGGAGCGGACATCGGCGAGTTGCAAAAGAACAATCCTGTCGAGGCAAAAGAATATACGCATCGAGGACAAGCCGTGCTCGATCTGATCGAGAATCTCGGCAAGCCAGTGATCGCCTGCATTAATGGATTCGCTCTTGGCGGCGGCTGCGAGATTGCGATGGCTTGCACGATGCGTCTGGCCAGCGAGAACGCCAAGCTCGGCCAGCCCGAAGTGAAACTTGGAATCATTCCGGGCTATGGGGGCACGCAGCGTCTGCCGCGGTTGGTCGGAAAAGGGATCGCCATGCAGCTCTTACTCACCGGAGAGATGATCAACGCGCAGGAGGCGCATCGTATTGGGCTGGTGAACGAAGTGGTTCCGGCTGGGCAGCTGATCTCGCGGGCCGAAGCGATCGCGCAGGCGATTATCAAAAACGCTCCGTTGGCAATCCAATACTGCCTTGAAGCCGTGAATCACGGCATGGAACTGACGCAGCCGGAAGGCCTGTATCTCGAAGCCAGCCTCTTCGCCGTTTCCTGCGCAACCGAAGACAAGAAGGAAGGCACCTCCGCTTTTCTGGAAAAGCGGGCTGCGAATTTCGCGGGCAAATGAGTAACTTTGGATTGACTACTGCGCAATCCGCTGCCCCATGCAGGTTGCAACTCAGGCAATAAATAAAATCGGCACGCCAACAGGCGTCAGAGTGCAAAATTTGCAGAACTACAGACTTCCTGCCTCTTTTCTCCGCTGAAATATCAGCTACTTAGACTTGGCAGTCAGGCTGCAACCTTGGTGCAACATGTCAACGGAGGTCAGCATGTTGCAGCAACGCCATCTAGCAGTGGACATGATGCGCAGCGGACTCGACCGGCGCCGCTCTTCCATGCGCATCCTCATTGCGATTCCCGCCGAAGTAGTTTGCCCGGAGCTAAGTCCCAGGCACCATGCCGCTCTAGTGCGCGACATCAGCCTCAGCGGGGCATTTCTATATTCCGGTTTCACACCGGTGCTCAATGCGGATATCACAGTGCACTTCGCAGTTCCGTTCGCCGGGAGGCGCGTACGGGTAACCTGTCACACTCAGGTTGTTCGCGTGGAAAAGTCCTCGCAAGGCGGCGCGACTGGATTCGCCGTGAAGTTCCGTAATCACGATGTCAGCGTCATACACTGAAGAGATCAGTGCCGGCTGTCCCCGCCACCACAGCCGGACGGTTTGAGCGGCATCGGTTCTCCGTGTTACGATTCCGTTTCTTTTCCAGGGCTTGAGCCCGTCTGCTGCGTCCCTCAGCAGCGTGTGATGTCCTATGGTTTTCCTCGCCACGACGCGAATGGTCGACTCGGCGCGAGCAGTGTGCGAGAAGCATAAGCTCCAATTCTCCGCTCGGTTAGAGACGCAGCATGCTGCGTCTGGGCGAAGCTGCCAATTAGCCGAGAATTGCCGCGTAAGCACGTTCGGCAGGGGAAAGACGCAGCGTGCTGCGCCTCTACCCTCGAGGAGACAGCGCCCGGGCAGAGTAGGATCGCGTCCGTCACCACGGACGCGACACTCCCCCTCACAGTCCCGCTGGTCCGTTTCTCTCCACCCTGTTTCAGCCGCACTCAACATCCGATCCCAATTCCATTTCAGAGCCGCAGCGAAAGGAGTCCTTCGTGAAGACCTATGAAAGCGCGAATCTGCGCAATGTGGCGGTCGTTGGCCACTCCCATTCTGGGAAGACGTCGTTGATTTCCGCCTTACTGTACACCGCTGGTTCAACCCCAAGACTGGGACGTGTAGATGATGGCTCGGCGACGACCTCCTGGGACGACGAAGAGATCGCGCGGCAAATGTCGATTACCGCCACGCCTGCTTACTGCGAATGGGAAAAATGCAAGATCAACCTCATCGATACTCCCGGTTTCAACATGTTTCTGCACGAGGCCAAGGCGGCGCTCGTTCCCGCGGAAGCAGCGTTAATAGTGGTCGATGGCGTCAGCGGTGTCGAGGCCATGACGAGCCGTGTATGGGACTACGCGGCCGAGATGGATATGCCGCGGATCATCGTGGTGAATCGCATGGATCGCGATCGCACAGACAAAGATCGTGTGCTTGAGTCCCTGCGCAACGCCTTCGGACGACAAGTTGTTCCGCTTTTCCTGCCCATCGGCAGCGAACGCAACCTTACTGGCGTAGTCGATCTGGTCACCATGAAGTCCTACACCTACTCCATGGGCGGCAATGGAAAAGGCAAGGAAGGACCGATTCCGGCCGAACTCGCAGAGGAGGCGAAAGCGGCACACGAGGCATTGGTTGAGTTAGTCGCGGAGGGCAAAGATGAACTCATGGAGGAGTTCTTCGAGAAGGGGACCATCCCCGAAGATCATTTGATCGGCGCGTTGCACGAGGCTATCCGCGAAGACCGGATTTTCCCAGTATTGTTTGCTTCCGGATTCAAGACGATTTCCGATCCCTTCGCCGGACACATTTCATTCTTCAAGGTCTTCTCTGGAGTGGTGAAGAACGACGCAACCGTACAGAACTTCACGCGCAATTTGGCCGAGAAGCTACCTCACCTGTCTGTAATGCAGGGGAAAACGGCAGTGAACGTTAGCGAGTTGCACGCAGGCGATATTGGCGCGGTGGCCAAGCTCAAGGGAACGCTCACCGGAGATAGTCTTGGAGACAAAGCGCATCCGATAAACTTTCCCCAAATCACCTTTCCCGAGCCGGCCATCACTTTCGCGATTGAGCCCAAGACGCGGGCCGACGAAGACAAACTGTCGAATGGTCTTCACAAACTAATGGAAGAAGACCAGATGGTGCGCTTCTTCCGCGATGCGCAAACCAAGGAATTTCTCATCGCCGGCACTGGCCAGCAGCACATTGAGGTAATCGTCTCCAAGCTGAAGAAGCGCTACCACACCGAAGTGGTACTGAAAGCTCCGAAGGTCCCATACCGGGAAACAATTCGGGGCAAGGCCGACGCGCATGGGCGGCACAAAAAACAGAGCGGCGGCCATGGGCAGTTCGGCGATTGCAAGATCAAGATGGAACCCCTGGTTCGTGGTGGAGGCTTCGAGTTCGTCAATGACATCTTCGGCGGAGCCATTCCCAAGAACTTTATTCCCGCAGTGGAAAAAGGAATCGTGGAGGCTGCAGCCCGGGGGCACCTCGCCGGCTTTCCCGTTGTCGACTTCCGGGTGACGCTTTATGACGGCTCGTATCACGATGTTGACTCCAACGAACTCTCATTCAAAATGGCCGGACGCCTGGCTTTCCGACAAGGCATGGATCAGGCCAAGGCAACACTCCTCGAGCCGATCATGCATGTCGAGATTTCCATCCCCGATGAATTCGCCGGCAGCATCATGGGCGATTTGAACTCTCGTCGCGGCCGCATCCAGGGCATGGACAACAAGGGCGGAACTACGGTCGTAAAGGCCGAGGTTCCCATGGCGGAAATGCTGTCGTATGGCGTCGATCTCACTTCGATGACGCAAGGCCGAGGCAGCTTTTCCATGGAGATGGACCACTACGACATCGTGCCCGGGGCGCAGCAGGAAAAAATCATTGCCGCGGCAAAAGCCGAGCGGGGCGAATTGGTAGAGGTCGAGGAATAAGCGCTCGCTTTGGCCTTTATCTTCCGCGCTTCGGCGGCTTGGATCGATCCGACTTTGGCGGTTTTGGCACGATCGGTCGAGGAGGGTTGGGACTCCTCGGTGGTTTCGGCAATTCCAGTTGGGGACGTTTGGGAGACTTCAATACGGGCCAGACGGTCAGCGGAATAGCCGTGGGATCGGGACTGGACGGAGCTGAAGACTTCAGGGCGATGTCGGCGAGCTGCAGATAATAGCTGTAGGGTGGCGCAGTTAGACCTCGACGCCCACGCTCGCCTTTGATCGTGCGTTCCAGGTCAGGCGCGATCCACACGCCGCGTGATCTCACCTTGTGGGCGCGAACCGGCGCCTTCTTTTTCCGAGCCATTCCTACGCTGCCATATGGGGAGTGTTTCACTCCACCATACTAAAAAGGGAGTGCAACAGCGTTTTTGATTGGCCCAAAATACGCACCTTAGTACAGGCTACGGGGGAGTTGGTCTTGGGGTGCAAGAACGCTTGCCGAGAATTCCCTGCTAATTCCCTTCTCAGGGTAATAGCAGGGAAAAAAGCTGGGAAGAAAGCAGGGAAGTTTTTTTTCTTGCTGAAACCCGCATGAATGCAGGCGATCCGACAATAGGCAGGGAATTAGCAGGGAATTAGCAGGGAATTCCACCTGCCCCGGTTCGATCTCGGGACGGTTTGCAGGCGTGCTCGTCAGGTTACTAGCCTGCCCCGCGCGACCGACGTTTTGCGATTGATTTGCGCGAACCATCTGAGAGAATCATGAACCGGGAAAACGCCTTTGACAACAGAATTCATGCCCTCGCGAAAAGCTCGTGTCACCGATTTTTGGTTCAACCGGCAGTTCAGCCTGCGGAGAAGTGCTCGGCATCTGGCTCGCGTACTCGCGGTCGTTTGCCTGTTAGCGGCATTCGTCGCGGCCCAGACAACCGTAACCCCGAGCACCGCTACGTCGCATCCACTGACGGTAGCGCAGGCCAAGGAGCTCAAGGACTACATCCATTCCGCCTGGGGTACGCTGCGGCGCTCACAAACCGATTGCGCATCCCTTGTCGATACGAAGCTAACCACGAAGCCGGTGCTCTACGTTCCCTCAGATATCCCGACCCCGCCGCCTGTTCAGGCGCTCGAGTCCAAATGTGGCAACCGCATAGTAACGCTGCCGCGGCCGATTCAGACGATGGGCGACGTCAAAGTCTCAGAGGTGCAGCCGCCCGGTCTCCTGTACCTGCCGAATCCGTACGTCGTGCCCGGAGGGCGCTTCAACGAAATGTACGGCTGGGACAGCTACTTCATCATCCGCGGCCTGGTGCAGGACAACATGCTCGAACTTGCCGGAGACATGATCGATAACTTTTTCTTCGAGATCGAGCACTACGGCGCCATCCTTAACGCGAATCGAACCTACTACTTCACACGCTCGCAGCCTCCGTTTCTCACATCGATGATCATGGATTTCTACCAGGCGGCCACCCGGCAGCCCAAGCCGCTCGCGGATGACAAGTGGCTCGCCCGCGCCTACGGCTATGCGGTTCGTGACTACCAGCTCTGGACGCGAGAGCCGAAGCTTGCAGGAAACACCGGCCTCTCCCGGTACTTCGACTTGGGGGAAGGCCCCGTTCCCGAAATGGGAGACGATCCCACCTACTACGCCGACGTCACCAGTAGCCTGTTGGCGATGCCCGGCAGCGAAGCCGACAGCTACATAGGCTCCGGGAATGGCGGCAAGTCGCCGCAGTTCGGCCCGCAGTTTCAGTTGGAAGTTTGTGCCGCGCAAGACGCGGCCGGAGCGCCTCGCCATTGCTCCGACGCAAAGACCGTGAGCCTCGCGCGAGACTACTACAAAGGCGACCGCGCGATGCGCGAATCCGGCTTCGACATCTCATTCCGCTTCGGACCGTATAGCGGATCGACGCATCACTACGCTCCCGTCTGCCTCAACAGTCTGCTCTACAAAGCCGAACGGGACCTCGCTCAAATGGCAGAGATGCTGGGACGGCTGCAGGAATCGGCCAAGTGGAAGCAGCTCGCAGAAACCCGCAAGGAGGCGGTCAACAAGTATTTCTGGAATGCGCAGGCGGGAATGTATTTCGATTACGACTTCCTACACGATCGCCAATCGGACTACTACTACGCCACCACGTTTTATCCTCTATGGGCCGGCCTTGCGAGTCCGGAGCAGGCGCAAGCAGTGGCACGCAATCTAAGTCATTTCGAGCACCCCGGCGGAATCGCGATGAGCGACCGCGTTACCGGCATGCAGTGGGACCTGCCATACGGCTGGGCGCCGTTACAATTGATTCCCGTAGAGGGACTTCGACGTTACGGATTCAATGAGAGTGCAGACCGCATCGCTCAGGAATTCGTCTCCGACGTGTACGACAATTTCAAACGCGACCAGACCATTCGCGAGAAGTACGATGTGATTACACGCTCCACCACCGCTCAGGTTTCGGCCGGATACAAGACCAACGTTGTGGGATTTGGTTGGACCAATGGAGTCACGCTGGTGCTGATGGGAGAAAAGGAAGCGAAGTGAGGGCGCTTTCGCTGGCGGACTCGCGTTGCTTCGGCGGAACCAACCGCGCCCGCCCCATCGAGCGCAACACCAGCGTTCGATGGGGACCCTGGGTCCCTCCCTGCGCTCAGGATTACCGGGGGTGGCGAGGTTTAGTGAGCGGGCGTTTCTTCACCGTCAGAGGACCCCGACTGCTTTCGGGCCGTCGATATCGCCAATGCAGCACGCATCCTGAGCGGAGGAGGGTTCCCGCGCGTTTTCTCCAGCGCGGGAGACCGGAGTCGAAGGATCTTTTGTTTTGGTTTTGGGCTTTGGTTCCCATACCCGGTGGCAAGCCAAGATTAACGGCGTCTATCGAAGCAATTACTTTCTTTAATCAACACAATAACTAATGCCGCAAATAACTAATCCCTATAATCCGTATTTACTATCATTCCCATAACTACACTAATACTTATCTAATAAAACTAAGATACTCTTATCGGGAGTATCTGACATATGGATTGGACGAACGTATCTTCCTGCAACTAGTGTTCTCGCTCACTACTCATGCTGGCCGGTTTTGCTATGAAGCATGACGCCTTAAAAAGCGAGTGACTAACATGAAGAATTGCCGACGTACTGGGATACTTGTGTGTCTACTTTCCCTCAGTTGCGCTATCTTATCGCGAGCGCAAACGGATGCCCCGAACGCTAAGCCTGTCGATTTGACCAGCCGTCTCGAGGAACTGCAGAGAGAACTCGACGACGTGCGCGCTCAGTTGGCGGCTCTCAAAGAAGCTCCGGCTCATGCAGCTTCGTCAACTCCCGCGACTTCGTCGTTGGCGTCCAGCAGTAGCTCCTCGCTTGCCGGCCTACTTGGACCTACGTCATTGAGTGGATTCGTGGATATGTACTACGGATATAACGCGAACCAGCCTGCGACTCGCAGCAGTTCGTTTCGTAGTTTCGACGCACTCTCGAATCAATTTGCATTGAATCTGGTAGAGCTTGTGGTTGATAAGACGCCAGAGGTCACGAACAGCCGAACCGGCTATCACATCGCGCTGGGCTATGGCCAGGCAATCAATGCGGTGAATGGATCCGACCCGGGAGGTCTGGGATTCGATCAATATCTCAAAGAGGCGTACTTCTCTTATCTCGCGCCTGCAGGGAAGGGTTTGCAGGTTGACTTCGGTAAGTTCGTGACTCCGAATGGCGCTGAAGTCATCGAGACGAAGGACAACTTTAACTACTCGCGCGGACTGCTCTTCTCCTATGCGATTCCTTATTACCACTTCGGCATGCGGGCGAAATACGCGTTCAACGACAAGTATTCGCTCACCGGTTTCGTTGTAAACGGCTGGAACAATGTCGTGGAAAACAACACCGGCAAGACCTATGGCATGAGCCTCGGCTGGAATCCCACGAAGAAGCTAAACATTGCCGAGAACTACATGGCCGGCCCTGAACAAGCCGCCAACGCCAACTGGCGGCAGCTTTGGGACACGGTTGTCACCTACTCGGCTACCTCCAAGCTCACGCTGATGGCAAACACTGACTACGGCCGCGGTGACCGTATAGCCGGGGTTGTGAATCCGGTCTTCTGGACTGGAGTCGCCGGATATGTGAAGTACGCTCCTACTGAGAAGTATGCATTCGCGACGCGCTATGAGTACTACAACGATCACGACGGCTTCACCACAGGCACGCCACAGCACTTCAACGGAATCACCGGAACCTTTCAGCGTACGGTTGCCAGCCACATTCTTACTCGTCTTGAATTTCGGCGCGATACATCGAATGAGCCAACCTTCGTGAAGGGTAACAATTTCCCTGTCAAAGCACAGAACACGGCTACGGCAGGATTGGTGTTCATGTTTGATAGTCGTGAGGCGAAGTAGGCGGCACTATTGCCGGTCTCAGACGAGCAATAAGGTATGTCCCGATTGGTTAATCGCCTTGAACGGCGCAGATCCAGAAGTCGCGAGGCCTTGGAGTTTTGATTCGTGTCAGGGCGACTTCAGTCGTGCCGTCCGACGCTCCGTTTCTCCCGGCTTCAGCTGGACTTTTCCGCTCAGCTTGGATGTTCCTTGGCGCAGTCGCAGCAAAGCCCAGCGGCTAAAGCCAGAGTCGAGGACGTATCAAACGGCACGACTAAGAGTCGATGCCCTGACACGAAACGTGAGTTCGCGGAGTGTTTTGCAGTCCGTGAAGTCGCATATCTTCAGGACGTATTCAGACAAGAACATAGCGGTTAATGTGGACAGTACAAGGAAGCAGATAACGATCAGGATTACTGATAGACCCGATAAGCAAGACGAATGAAAGAGAAAGTAATAGCAGCAAACCAAAATATGTATTGGACCTTACAGCGGCACTGCCAGTAGGTTTTTCATGCAATTACTGTATGCCGCCCAAAATCTCTAGAAGAGGAATGCTATGCGTGTTATGAGAGGACAACCGACAAAGCTGTCTCTATCGGCCAAACTATCCCGCCTGTCTGGCCGGATGCGCGATTCTGAATGGCGGCGATACGGAACCCTGCTGCTTGCCGGAAAAGGGATCGGCATCGGTTTGGTTTTGCTGATCGTGGCTTTTAGCTCGGGTCTGCTGGGCACGCGAGTGCTGGCCGCAGAAACTGGGGTCAAGGCCGCGGATATTGTGAATCCTATCAATACCGTCTGGACGCTGATTGCCGCGTTCCTGGTCTTTGGCATGCAGGTGGGCTTCACCATGCTCGAGGCCGGCTTTTCTCGAGCGCGCGAAACTGTGAACGTGTTGATGGAATGTATCGTCGACACTTGTCTCTGCGGACTCCTCTTCTACGCCTTCGGTTTTGCCTTCATGTTCAGCCACGGTAACGGCTTCATCGGATATCACTGGTTCTTCCTGAAAGACGCTCCGACTACTTATGAAGCGACCGGCGTTGCCTTCATGGCCTTCTGGCTCTTCCAGTTTGCGTTTGCCGATACTTGCTCGACGATTACCTCCGGGGCGATGGTTGGCCGCACCGGGTTCGTTGGCGACCTGCTTTACAGTGTCGCAGTCTCCGGCTTCATCTATCCGATCATCGGGCACTGGGCGTGGGGGCCGGACGGCTTCCTGGCTCTCATGGGTAGCCCTGGACAGTTCCTTCCCGGGTTGGGAATGGGCTTTCACGATTTCGCCGGATCGACCGTTGTGCACACGATCGGCGGCTTTATCGCCTTGGCTGGAGCCATCGTGCTGGGTCCGCGACTTGGGCGGAAGTTCAAGCGTGACGGCGGCGCTCCCATGCTGCCACATGATCTTGTTATCGCCTCAAGCGGCGGACTGATCCTGTGGTTCGGATGGTACGGCTTCAATCCTGGCAGCACCTTGTCTGCGATGGACTTTGAAGGAATCGGCAGAGTGGCAACCAACACCACGCTCGCAGCATGCGCGGCCGGACTTACCGCCATGGCCTACGCCTATATCGGAAGCAAGAAATGGGATGTGGGCTTCACCGTAAACGGATTTCTCGCCGGGCTAGTGGCGATTACGTGCCCGTGTTACTGGGTGAGCGCGACCGGGTCGATTCTTCTCGGTGGTGTCGCTGGCGTGCTGGTAGTACTCGGCGTTGAACTGCTGGAGTGGATAAGGATCGATGATCCGATCGGCGCCGTTCCGGTTCACGGTTTGTGCGGTATCTGGGGCACGCTGTCATTAGGTCTGTTTGCGTGCGGAAAATACGGAGCGACAGGGCCGCTGGCTCCTGACAATTCTGCGGTCTTGAAGGGACTCTTCTACGGTGGAGGAACGCAGGTTCTGAAGGCGCAGGCACTAGGTAGCTTGATCATCACGGTCTGCACTTTCTCCGTCGCATTGGCAGTAATGTATCTGGTGAATGCTACCGGCACGCTGCGCGTATCGAAGGAAGGCGAACTCTACGGCCTGGATCTGCACGAGCACGGAATCTCCGCTTATCCGGAGTACGTAATCTCCTCTCTATCGCGTCCTTCGGGTGTAACCGCTCCTGCTCCGGCGCTGGAGGTGGAGCCCATGCCAATCCACACTGTAAGTCGCGTAGCAAGTGGGGATTGAACAGATCGACGCAGCGAGTTCGAGCAAGACTTTGATCCGGACTCGCTGCGTGTCAGGTGTTTGTCGACTAGCGATGTTCTTAAGAGGAGACAGTGAGGACCCATGGTTAAAGTTGAGGCGATTATTCAGCCGTCGGTCTTTGAGAGCGTCAAAGACGTTCTCACCGAACTGGGCGTCGAGGGAATGACGGTGGCCGACGTAAGGGGGCATGGGCGCCAGAAAGGACACACGACAACTTATCGCGGGCGAGAATATTCGGTCGACCTGTTGCCGAAGATCAAGCTTGAAGTTGTGATTGAGGACGAAGCTGTGGATTCCGTCGTTGATGCTATCGTGAAGACAGCGGCGACCGGACGTATTGGAGACGGAAAAATCTTTCTCTACAAAGTAGATGAGGCAATTCGCATTCGCAATTATGAACGTGGCGTTGCTGCCTTATAGTCGAACCAGGGAAGGAGATCGGCTCAGCCTGCAGAAAAGATTCGTGAGGGTGACAGGCAATCAAGTGAAGGTCCCAAGACTGTCATCCTGAAATATCGCGGGAGATCCTTCGCCAAGAAACAGGCTCAGGATGACAGGCTTTCAGACACCACCCTGTATAGTGAGACCCGTACCAAAGAAAAAGATCGAATGCCCAGATTCGCTGCGAACCTTTCCAGTCTCTTTACCGAGCTCACATTTCCGGAGCGATTCGCGGCCGCCGCCAAACACGGCTTCTCTGCGGTCGAATTTCTATTTCCTTACGACTACCCGAAAGAGGAGCTTGCCGAGCTTTTGAAGCGGCACGAGCTGCAGCCGGTTATGTTCAATCTGCCCTCAGGGCGTTGGGAGGCGGGGGAGCGTGGACTGGCGTGCGATCCACGTCGCATTCCTGAATTCAGAGAAGGCCTGGAAAAAGCAATCGACTATGCCGGCGCTCTCGACTGCAAGAAGCTGAATTGTCTTCCCGGCATCATGCCGAGCGAGAGTTGCCCTCTAACCCTCCACGAAACTCTCGTGGCTAATTTACGGCACGCGGCTTCCCGGTTGGCGCAGCTTAATATCAAGCTGCTGATCGAGCCGATCAATGTATACGACAACCCAAACTTTTTCCTGCACCGGTCGTCACACGCGCTCGCTATCATCGATGAGGTAGACCATCCCAATCTGGGTCTGCTGTACGACGTGTACCACATGCAGATCACCGAGGGGAACCTGGCAAGCACGATTGCGGAGAACATCGCGCGCATCGGCCACGTGCAGGTTGCCGATGTTCCGGGACGTAACGAGCCAGGCACCGGCGAGATCAACTTCAATTACCTGTTCCGGCATCTCGATGCGATCGGATACGACGGTTGGATCGGTTGCCAATACAATCCTCTACTAAGTACTGAAGAAGGACTGGAGTGGATCGCGCCTTATCAGCTACAGTCGAGCGCGGCGTAGGCACGTCCAACTGACAGTACGCTCTACTGAGAGAATCTCAAGACTGTTATCCCTTCCGCCGCCTCCGAATCCCAATTTGGCGTGAAAGCGAATACCGCCTGGCATCTGCTTTTTGGCTGACGAAGAAAACAGCAGATCCCCGTGCCGCACAAGCGCGGTCTCGATGTGCAAGGTGCTGTCCGTACGGCGCGAGGGATGACAGTATCAAAAAGATTGGCTCACTCGGGAGGCAGGAAGACCAGCAGTTCTCCCGAACGACTGTCGGACTTGTGTAGCTCACTCTGGCTACAAAGACGGAGTGAATTCTGCGAGACTTGTTGCTTGAGCCTCCGCCCAACAGCGATCTTCTTCATTGTCCTCGCAGTTGTGCCCGCGGCGGCCTGCTTCGATCTCAAGCCGAAAACTC
>QIBC01000149.1 GCA_003225215.1 Acidobacteriota bacterium | reverse complement strand
GGAGTTTGGCTCGGAAAAGCTGGCAGCAGCGGTGCTTAGGCATCGGGATAAGACGTCACAAGCCATCATTGAGGCCGTTCTGGCAGAAGTGAATCAGTGGTGTCACGGAATTCAGGCCGACGATAAAGTGCTGATGGTCATGAAGGTCAACAGCGACGGCACTGTCACTCGCAGCGATAGCAATCTTCCCAAACCGGAGCTGACGTAAAGACACTCTTCTTAGAGAGTATCCGAAGAAGAAAACACAAAATGTTTCGACTCCGGTCTTGCACCCCAAGAACCAACATCGGGTTCTTGGGGATCCCGGATCTCCCGCGCGCGACCACCCCAGCAACCGCAACACAGGCGCTTGCTGGGGACCCCGGATAAGAAAACGCTCGGGAACCCTCCTCCGCTCAACATGCCAAACGTGTAGGAAAGTACACTAATTATTGAAAACGGCGTTGGAACGCCGACAAATAGTCAATCTGCGGTTGCTGCGTTAGCTGCTGAGCCAGATAGAACCGCGACTCCCGTTTCTCCTGGCTTTTCCTTCGAGAATGGATTGAAGTCGGTATGCATGTCGTACACGTCAACACCTTCGCTGCGCTTGAGGAAATTCACAACCAAATAGGTTAACGGGGTAGCCAGCACTTCATAGAGCACTTTGCCTAGATAGCCCGATCCGATCAGAACCAGGATCGACTTCGTGCCCAGAGTGCCCCCAAAGGCGAGAAACATAACAATAGTCGTGTCGACAGCCTGACCGACAACGGTAGAACCGACGGTTCGCGTCCAGAGCCAACGTCCGTCAGTGAGGAGCTTCATTCGCGCCAGCGTGTAGGAATTCGCAAACTCCCCGCACCAGAAGGCGATCAGGCTGGCGGCGACCATACGCGGCACGAAGTTGAAAACAATTTCAAACGCGCGTTGATTTGGCCAATCCGGCGCAGGAGGTATGTGGACAGTAACTAGACCCATAAGAGCCAGCAGGCCCGAAGCAAAGAATCCAATCCAGATCGCACGCCGCGAGCCTGAGTATCCATAGACCTCAGTGAACACGTCGCCAAAGATGTAGGTGATAGGAAAGAGAAGCTGCGCCCCTGAAATACGGAATGGCCCAATAGCGCAGATCTTCGACCCAACCAGGTTCGATATCAGCAGCACAACCACGAAGATGTGCACTAGGATGTCGTAATACCGAAAGTTGCGCAGACTCTGATGCTTATGGGTAAGCCGCTGGAGCAAAGCGTTCGACATACGGGGAATGATTCTCATTGTACTGGTAGAGACGCAGCATGCTGCGTCTCTACCAAACTGCATGTATTACTTATGCTTTCGATTCCTTCAGAGCTGCCAGCACCTCTTCGGCGTGCCCTTCAGGTTTGACCTTGGGAAAGATCTTGGCCACGCGCCCCTCTTTGTCGATGAGAAACGACGTGCGTTCGATTCCGATCGTCGTCCTGCCATACATATTTTTTTCTTTGAGGACTCCGAATGCTTCGCAGAGCTTCTTGTCTTCGTCGCCCAACATGGAGTAGGGAAGGCTATATTTGTCTTTGAACTTCTTGAGGGCTTTGGGTGAGTCTTTGGAGATGCCCAGCACGACCGCGCCGGCGCGTTGCAGCTTCTCGAATTGATCGCGGAAGCCGCAGGCCTCGATGGTTCAGCCGGGAGTGTCGGCTTTGGGAAAGAAGAAGAGGACGACCGGCTTGCCGCGAAAGTCTTTCAAGTTCACGGGCTGGCCATTTTCATTTGGGACACTGATGTCAGGTACCTTATCGCCAATTTCCATGCAGAATTTTTCCTCGAAGAGTTTTCTCGCTCATTTATATAGCAATTGGCGGGCTACGGTTGGAGCGTCGCTTATTCTCATCGCGCTGTTCGTCAGTCCGTTCACCACCAGCGCTCAACGCAAGAAGAATAGTGGACCGCGTGCCCTGGCAGTAGTTACCTGGAATGGAGACAGCGCGATTCCGGAGCCGGGAACTTCTGTACTGACTCCCGTAGCAATTCTCGTGGAAAGCCGCTTCTACGATGCCGAACTCTATCAGGCGCAACCTGAACCGCTGGCGGTCGATGCCGGAGTGATCTATGACGTTTTCAAGAACGGCGATCCCGTCGGCACTTTCACCGTAGGAGGATCGCGCCAGGATAAAGGGATCTGGTATGGGCTTGGCCGATTCGATGCCAGGAAAGAGAAGTCGGCCGCGGCTGCGAAGAATTCGTCAACCGCTCCTGCTGCCCCGGCCACTGAGGACGACCGTCCTAAGCTGCGTCGAGGTCCGCCTCCTCCGCCCGCGCCAAAAGAGCAAACCGATGAGGTCCTGAACAATATCGATCGCGATCCGGAGAGGCCAACTCTGCGACGCCAGACCGCCGAAGAGAGAAAAGCGAAGTCAGTGGTACCTGCGAAGGAATTCGTTCCGCCCACAATACATATGGCGGTGGCTATCTCCGATGCAGGAGGACCTGAAGCCCGGCCTTTTGTTTTTCGCGCCAAGCCTGGTGAGACCGATCAGTTGCGCGCTGCAATGGAAAAGCTGGCCAGGGCCGAGATCGACAAGCTACGTAAAACTCCCAAGCCGCCAGTAACTCAAGGCCATCCCGGGATGAGGCAGCGGACTCTCAGCTCAACCTCCTGGCCGCCGCTCACGTTGCAAGACGCGATATTCGGCATCTTCGATGTGAACAGCAATAATGCTCCGATACTTGTCTACTCGGCAGCAGCAATAGTTGACGGAGTAAAGAAGTACGTCACCGTTGCAGCGTGGGAAGAGATCGATGAGAGTCTCCGCAAGGTCTTCGCGCAGGTTACTGACGATCACCATCTCGATGTGTATCCGCGGCTCGAGGTCATCGATGCGGTCGATGCGCGTGGAAACAGTCGTGGCGAACTTCTATTTCGCGCCTTCGGCGACCAGGGGAATCGCTTTGCTCTCTATCATCCTGGTCCCGATAGCCTGGAGTTGATCTTCGACAGCGCGTCTGCGCAAAGTGAACGCTAATTTGAGCGCGCTCTCCTGTTCTCGATTCGGTAAACGAAGACTCGGCAGGCTGAGGAATATTAAAAAGTCGCAAGTGCACACATGAACAAAACTCTCATGGTCCTGAAGGCCGGATTGCTCTTCTCCTTCTGCGCCGCCAGTTTCGTCCCAGCCTTTGCTCAGCATTCCTCTTTCGAACCTGGGGCTCGCACGTTGATGGATGCGCACAACTGCTATCCGTATTTCGAGTGGTGGGCAGATCGAATTGATCGTGCACTTTCCGCAGGAGTGCCACTTGCTATTGAGCAAGATCCCTTTTGGTACACCGACCCGCGCAGCGGCCATGCATGGTCTGTCGTTGCTCATGACGCTCCAGTCACTGGACATGAGCCAACGCTGGAAAGGTATTTCTTCGAGCGCATTCGCCCCGTCGTTGAAGATGCGCTTCGTCGCGGAAACCAGGGCGATTGGCCGGCAATCACACTCAATCTCGATTTTAAAACTGAGGAACCGGAGCATCTGGCGGCAGTCTGGGCTCTGCTCAACAAATACCGCGATTGGCTGACCACGGCGGGGAAGTCCGCGAGCGAGCGAAAGGTTCAAGCGCTCGATGTGAAGCCGTTGCTGGTGCTCACAGGCGAGTCCGACAAACAGGCAAAGGTTTTTTACGACGATGTGCCCATTGGTCAGCGATTGCTGGTCTTTGGCGCCGTGCATACGAATACTGCTGATCCGATGGCTGCGCCAGAGATCCTTGAGCCAGGATCAGCCTCGAATTATCGCCGCTGGTGGAACAACAGCTGGGCGGTGGTGGAGCGCGGAGGCCAAACGCAGGCAGAAAACTGGACGCGCGAGGATGAATTACGCTTGCGCAGCCTGGTCGAACACGCTCACGCAAATGGCCTGTGGATTCGCTTTTACACACTCGATGGCGCGACGAAAGAGGAACTCAGCTGCCATGGCTGGTTCCGTAGCTACAATTTCGGTTCACTGTCGGTGGCACAACAACGTTGGCGGGCGGCGCAGAAGGCGGGAGTCGATTTCATTGCCAGCGACCAGTACGAGACACTGGCGAACTTCCTGAAGACACTACGGCAGCCATAGATCCACTGAAACAGGATTCAAGATAGCGTACCTTCGCTTTAAATCCGAACCCGAGCGACCCGCGAGCCCCAAGACTAGAGTGATTCCCAAGCGACCATGGACAAAGTCTACGACCCTGAGCATAAGTGGGCCACGTTACAAGAGGACATCGAGCTTGGTTCTACACGGTATAACCAATTCGCTAAGTCTTGTCCCTGGAAGTACGGCTCTTGGCCCCATCGCCGAAGCATCTGATGTTTCATTCTTCAAAACGATGTCCCAAAAGCTGCACCTATACGAAAAAAGAAAGGTCACCGTTTTATTGTTTACTGCACCTGTGGAATGCTGCTGCCACAGAGAATGACAACCGGTCTCCATTTCCTGCGCACGCCAAATCGCACGAATTCGGAGATCATCGGTTCGTTCTGCGCGTTTTTTGGCAGACTTTTCGTGGCCGCGTTACTGGACATTCACCTCAGGACTCGCTGAGTCTCGTCCGGCATAAGGTCCAAGCCCTAACCCTCTGCAATTAGCATGCAAACTATTGGAATTTCCCGGGTTTTATGCGCCTGTCTTGCTAAAATTGTGAGAGTCTCCTGACATCGGGAAGCGCCTATTCTGATCGAACTCGCACCTTCGATTCTGTCCGCCGATTTTGCCCACTTGGCCGATGACGTTTTGGCCTCCATCGAAGGCGGCGCCACCATCGTTCATCTCGACGTGATGGACGGGCATTTTGTGCCAAACATCACCATCGGCCCTCCGATCGTGAAATGGCTGCGACCGGTGACGAATGCCGTTTTTGACGTGCACCTGATGATTGAAAATGCGGACCGCTTTGTTCCCGATTTTGCAGAGGCCGGTGCGAATTGGATCTCTGTGCACCAGGAAGCCTGCGTCCACTTGAACCGGACATTGGAGTTGATCCGACACCACGGGTGTAAACCTGGCGTCGTGATCAACCCTGCGACACCGGTCGAAACGCTCTCGGAAGTCCTCGACATGGTGAACCTGGTCCTGATCATGTCCGTAAATCCTGGATTTGGCGGACAGAAGTTCATTCCCGGCGCGGTGCACAAGATCGCGAAACTCGCCAGAATCCGCCGGGAGCGGGGATTGAATTTCCGCATTGAAGTCGATGGCGGCGTAAGTCTGGACACGGTGGCCGAGGTCGTTCAAGCGGGTGCGGAACTGCTGGTCGCGGGTAGCGCCGTGTTTGACGGGCCCGACATCACGGCTAATGCGCGGAAGTTGTTAAAGGCAGCGCAGGCCGCAGTGCCGGAAAAGAAACAACCCGAGATAATAAGGGCGTAACAGTTAGCTGAATAAGGAATTTCATGATTCATCGCATTACTAAACTCATTGTCGCTTTGAGCCTTGTAGCCATCGTGGCAGGCTGCCATCACAATAAGGTCAACAATCCAATCGCGAACGTCGATTCCAAGCAGCCAGATAAAGTGTTGTTCGACCGCGCGATGGATGCGATGAAAAAGGGCAAGTACGACGTCGCTCGCATTACCCTGCAAACCCTCATCAATACCTATCCGGATTCGGAATTTATCGCCCGCGCGAAGCTCGCAGTGGGCGATTCCTGGTACGCCGAGGGTACAACCGCGTCCTACCAGCAGGCTGAAGTCGAATACAAGGACTTCATCACTTTCTTTCCGCAACTCCCTGAGGCTGCTGAGGCGCAACTCAAAATCGCCAACATGCACTACAAGCAGATGGAGAAACCTGACCGCGACTATACGCACGCCATGCGTGCGGAGGACGAATACCGTCAGTTGATCCAGCAGTGGCCCGAGAATGCCAAGTTGGTGCCCGAGGCAAAGCAGCGTCTGCGTGAGGTGCAGGAAGTGCTGGCCGAGCGGCAATATCGCATCGGTCGTTTTTATTACTTGCGCGAGTCCTATCCAGCGGCGGTTGCGCGCCTGAAAAGTCTTACTGACACGTATCCGCTATACAGCCAGGGAGACGATGCGCTCATGATGCTGGGCCATTCTTATGAGGCGGAGGCCGCGCTGCTGAGGGCTAGTAAGCTGCCCGAAGCTCCCAAAGTGCGCTTGATTAAGCAGTATGACGCAGACGCTGGGAAGGCGTACTCCCGAATCATCGAACGTTATCCAACCAGCGATCGGGCGGGAGACGCCAAGGCTCGGCTGAAAGAGTTGGAGCTGCCTATTCCTACCCCCACGCCGGAAGCCATCGCGCAATACAAAGCGGAAGAAGAGAGCCGGTCCGAAATGGGACGCTTCGGCAAGATGATGTCAACCTTCCACAAGGCCCCGGATGACCTTCCCCGCGCTGCCAAAGTGGGTGATCCACCGCTGGTCGATCCGCAACAGACCAGCGCACCTCAACTGATTCACGAAGCCAACAATGCCGCGCTCGGCATTTCCGATAAAGGCGGCAATGGCACCGTGACTCTGGAAAAAGCCTCGGGCTCCGATGCCACGAAAAGCGATCCGATCCCTCGTTCCCAGGCGGCGCCTAGCAGCAGTCCTGAATCCTCGGCCCCATCGCCTGCGGCAAGCGGCGGAAGTAGTTCCGATACGGGAATTGGTGAATTGACGCCAAATGCAGGAGCCGGAGCCCAAGGTAATGACGCCGCCTCCGGCAGTTCAACCACAGCTGCTTCGGCTTCCGGTTCGAACGCTTCGAGCGCAACTACGCCGCCACAGGCGCCTGCCCAAGTGAATGAAATTCACAATGGATCATCGAGCGACGCCTCCAGCCCAAGTCCGACTTCAAACGACCAAGGGAGTTCTTCGAGCAAGAAGAAAAAGAAGACGGGATTGAGGAAAGTCGTTCCCTTCTAAGATCAGGCATTAATGCATGATCTGATGCTCTTAGCTGACCTTCTTCCCTCGCACACCCTTTGCGCGAGGGAAGCTGAACTTTTCGTAGTCGTAACGTATTTGGACCGCATCAACACGCCGGCGCTCCTGGGCGATCCTGCTATTTTCTTCAATTGATATCAAACTGCTCCTGGTGAAGCACAGGATCGCTCTTTACGATGATGGTCTTTCCGGCCAGTTCTTCCATCTCCTGAAGCCAGCGAGCGTTGTTCGCTTTCAGAGCTTTTACGACTTCGGGATTCACGCGCAGCATTACGTCGTGCCGCTCCATCTGACGCGCCATCTTTCGCATCTCGACGTAGATCTCGTTGCAGACGGTCTGCACGCTCTTGATCATGCCGGTGCCGGTGCAATAGGTACATGCTGTGGAGAGGGTGCGCTCTAGAGATTGCTTGACGCGCTTGCGGGTGATGGCTACGAGCCCGAAGTCATTAAACTGCAGGACCTTAGAGGGAGCGCGATCGCTTTTCAGCGCCTCCTCAAGGGCCTGCATTACTTTTTGACGGTTCTTGCGCTCGTCCATATCGATGAAGTCGATGACGATGATGCCGCCGAGGTCGCGCAGGCGTATCTGCCGGACGATCTCGCGGATGGCGTCGATGTTCGTTTTCACGATGGTGTCTTCGAGGCGCATGGTTTTGCCGACGTACTTGCCGGTGTTGATGTCGATCGCCACGAGCGCTTCAGTTTGGTTGATGACGATGTATCCACCGCTCTTCAGCCAGACCTTTGACTTGAGTGCGTTGTTGATCTCTTCCTGAATGCCGAATTGTTCGAAGAGCGGGGTGTCCTTGGTGTAGAGCTTGGCGCGGCGCACCATGGCGGGCTGGAAGCGGCCGAGGAAGCGCACGATGCGCTCGTACTCCACCTCGCTGTCTACCCAGATGCTGGTGAAGTTGGCGGTGACCTGGTCGCGCAGAATGCGTTCGACCAGATTGAGGTCGTGATAGATAAGCGCGGGGGCCTTGCCGTTTTCTGCCCGGGACTTGATGTCGGTCCAGAGATTGATCAGGAAACGCAGGTCGGAGCGGAGATCTTCTTCACTGGCTCCGGATGCGGCGGTGCGAACAATGAATCCGCCGTGGGCGCTGCCTTTCTCGCTGATTAGGACGCGCTTCAGGCGCTGGCGCTCTTCGTCCGACCCGATCTTGCGCGAGACGCCTACGTGATTCACGGTGGGCATGTAGACCAGGAAGCGACCGGGGAGCGCGATGTGGCTGGTGATGCGCGCGCCCTTCTTGGCCATGGGCTCTTTCGCGATTTGCACGAGAATCTCCTGACCCTCTTTCAGCAGATCGCTGATGGTGGGCTGGGACTCGCGCTGGATGTTGCGGCGTCCGCGCATGGGGCGGCCACGGCGTCCTCCGCGGCGGAAACGATCTTGCTGGCTGCGCTCGGGGCGCTCAACTCGCTGCTGGAACGCGGCTGTATTCGCCGGCGCTCTCAGCTCGGCGCGGCCTTCTTCTTTCACCTCGTCTTCTTTCGAATCATGGCCAACATGGTGTTCCTCTTGTTCTTCGGTTTCGGGCTCGTCGGCATGTTGGTAGTTGGCATCTTCCAGATCGGCGGCTTCCATCTGCTCGGAGTGATCGTGAGCGTCCTCTTCGTCCGAAGTGAAGCTCTCGACTCCTCCAGCGGCGCGCTCTTCGGCGTCCGACTGCTCGCCTTCGCGCAGTCCGAGGCGCTGGTTGGCATGCGCTTCGCGCACTGCCTCGACTAGTTGCTCGGCATTCTCGGCGTCCAGGGTCTCCTCTTCGAGCTCCTCGTAGATCTCTTCGTCGGGATGCTCACCGAAGGGCATTAGCTCGCTTTCCTCTTCGTCGATTACCTCTTCTTCGATTACGCCTGCGCCGAATTCGTGGGGAGCCGGAGCACTCTCCTGCGCCGTTGATTCCGGTGTGACTGCGGGCTGCGTGTACTCTGCACGGTTGTCATCATCATGCGTAGCTTGCTCGAAGCCGGGGGCCTCGTGCTGCTTCCGCTGGACGTCGAATACGTGCTCAACCCGTTCTGCATCTCCGCTCTGTTCGGCAGACGAATGCGAAACGTTCGCCGCTCCGGAATTGTCTGTATGCGCAGCTTCAGTGTCGCGCAGTTCTGGAGCCGCGATCCCAGATTGGACTTCGTGCGACGCTTGTGGCGTGCTTACCGCTGCTTCCTCTTTGCCGCGATACTTCGCGAGCGACTCACCGGGCAGGGCCAATACCGGAGGTCCGGAAGGCGTCGGTGCCGGGGGCGTGGAATCACGCTCGAGCCTGCGGTTCGGACGATCCCAGCGGGATTGGCCTCTGCCGTAGCCGCGTTCGCGACTCGGATATGGTTCGCGAGCGGTTGACTCTGGGGCGTCCGGCTCTGAATCTCGATTGCGATATTTGGAAATCGACTCGCCGGGAAGAACCGGCATCGATCCTGCGCTTTCAGTGGGGCGGGGAACCAGCTTCCTCGCCTGAGGGGCCCGGCTGATCCGAGGCTTGTGACCCGGCTTGATCTTGAAATCCGCCCCGACCGCGACGCCGTCCGCGACGTCCACGCCACCGGCGCGGACCGCGATCGAACTGCGCAGAATCAGTTTGCGCCTGATCGGCGCCGCCGGGATGTGCGTCTCCGGCCTCGGCCGCGTGTTCCTCTGTAGCCTGAGGCTGTTGCGCTTGAAGATGCGGCGCCTCCGGCTGCGCCTCGGAATGTGCGCGATTTACTACTTGCTCAAAGTCTTCCTGGTCTTCCTGCTCTTCGAGGAAGTCGGTGACGTAGAGAAAGGCGTCGCGCTCGAGTCCGATGTCGACGAATGCCGATTGCATTCCGGGCAGGACCCTGGTGACGCGGCCTTTGTAGATTGAGCCGGCGAGCGTGTACTCGTTCTCACGCTCAAAGTAGATTTCGGTAAGTTGTTCGTCTTCCACCACCGCAACTTTAGTTTCGTGCGGGGTAGTTGAAATGAATAGCTCTTTGGCCATGCTTGCTCCGATGGAGGGCAAGCGAGCGACTAGCTACGAGGTCACAAAACCTCTGCGGGGAGGAGTATGAGTGCTGCGATGCATGGAGAATCTTGATGGAACAACGAGGTAGGCGCGGGATTCGAAGTCCTGCGGACTATCGACTCTTCGAATTTTGGAACCTATCGCGATCATGCTCGCGGCCTGGCTGCAAAGGACTTGTGGCCACTGTACCAAATCCGCAATTGCGAATCTGCCGGGCCGTTAACCTGTCCTTCTACAGCGGTGAAACTCTTGGATCCTCTCCGGCTCGTCTCTCGATTGCCGGCGCCCTCAACTTCGTGGAGGGCTCAACGTAATGTCGTTGGCGCCCCGCTGGACGCTAACCCCAGCAGCTCATGCTGTCCGGGTAAACCAGAAAACTTGGTGGTCCGCAGCAGCGGACATTTGTCCAGGTCTTGCCCAGACGTCTTGAACTTCGTTTACTCGCCTAGTTCACGAATCTACGCATTCGTATGTTGTTTACGATGCCCAGGGCTAAGAACGTGAACAAGACTGACGATCCGCCATAACTCATCAAGGGTAACGGGATGCCGGTAACAGGCATAAAGCCAACAACCATGCCCACGTTGACGAGAATATGAAAGACCAAGACGGCTACTACTCCCATAATTATCAGAGTTCCGGCCCGGTCAGGTGCGGTTTGTGCGTTTTGAATCAAACGCATCAACACGATGAAGTATAGCAGTAGGACTATTAAAGCTCCTACAAAGCCGTGCTCCTCGGCAAAGGCGGCAAAGATGAAGTCGGTATAGGGGATGGGAATGAAAGCTCCCTGCGTTTGACTGCCTTTCAGAGCTCCTTTACCGATGAGTCCTCCAGAGCCTACAGCGATGAGCGACTGCTGAATCTGATATCCCGAGCCCCGCGGATCGGCTTCAGGCTCGCTGAAGCTAGTTAGACGTGCTTTCTGATATGGCTTGAGGCCCCAGCGCCACACCGGATAAATCATCATGGTCCCGAGCAGCAGGATGCCGACCGCGTGCTTGAGCTTAATACCGCCAAGAAACAGAGCACAGATGAGGATAGGCACATAGGTGAGGGCAGTACCCAAATCCGGCTGTTTCAGCACGAGCGCCATTGGAATTCCGGCGATCAGAAACGATTTGATGATGTCACGAAGCGTGACTTCCCGCCCTGCCAGGTCAGAGAAGTATTTGGCCAACGCCAAGATCAAGACGATCTTGATCCATTCCGAAGGTTGGAAATGCTGACCTCCGGGCAGCCTGATCCAGCGCTTGGCGCCAAGTACGCGAGTACCTACAAGCGCGACACCTACTAGCGACAGAATTGAGGCAATGTAAAACCAGTGAACGTTCTCCAGCAGAGCCTGATAGTTCACCATGCTCACGAGGAACATAAGGAACAGCCCCGCCATGATCCAGTAGATCTGCTTCTGCTGGAAGCCAATGAATTTGGTCTGTCGGGTGGCGCTGTAGATTTCAAGCACGCCGATCCCGCAGATAATCAGGACGAAGGCGAGTAGCACCCAATCAAAATCGCGAAATGAGATAAAGCGCCGCATCAGTGAATCCTGGCCGCGAGCGCTGCACGTATGGAGGCACAGCATGCTGCGTCTCTGGCGTGCGCTGAAACAGGCATCGCCATTGGCAGCTCCAGAGTCCCTCCCGCCATGCGGTCAGACACGCCATCCTCGGTCTTGCCGTCATTCCAGATCCCTGTGAGTTCGACAGGATGGCCATCCTTATCGACAGCGGCATAGTTGTTGTCGTTGCGCACGCGGCGCTGTTTATCTACGAAGGTCTTGATGATGGGCGCTGCGAGTCGAGCGGCTAGCCTTCCGTGTTCACCGCCTTCAAAGAAAACTGCAACCACGATGTCGGGATTGCGACGCGGCGTCAGCCCCACGAACCATCCGTTCTGCTTGAACTGATCGCCTTTCGATCCAGCCGATTTCCTCTTGTTTAAGCTAACCACCTGCGCGCTGCCGGTCTTGCCTGCAAAGTCGATACCTTGCAGGTGAGCGCTGGGAGCCGAGCCTCCTGGATTTACCACTTCCGCCATCGCGTCGGTGATTGTGAGCCAATCCTGCTGGCGGATATCAACCCTCTGCACCTGCTTGTCCCGTTTTGCTACTTCGACGTACTGCGGCGGAAGATCTTCGGGAAAGGCAACGTGAGGTTGCACCAGACGCCCCCCGCTGGCAATTCCTCCAATGGTCCTGGCGAGCTGCACGGGAGTGGTGGCCACGGCGCCTTGTCCAATGCCAACTGAGATCGTCTCGCCGGCGAACCACTTCTGTTTAAAGAGCCTTGCCTTCCATTCTTCCGAAGGCATTACGCCGGCAACCTCCTGAGGAAGGTCGATGCCAGTCTTCTTCCCAAGCCCAAATGCCTGAGCATATTTCGCGATGCGATCGATGCCGAGCTTCTCCGCCAGCGTGTAGAAAAACACATCGCAGGACTGGTAAATCGCTTTTGGCAATTCAACATTGCCGTGTCCGCTCGGTACCCAACATCCGAAGCGGTGTCCGTAAAAGACGGCACTGCCGCTGCAATGGACATGCATCGTCTGGGCAATGTTCTCCTGGGTGCCGGCCACGGCCATGATGACTTTGAACACCGATCCCGGAGCAAGCTGCGCCTGGATGGCTTTATTCAGAAGCGGCTTGGCAGGATCTGAAATCAGCGCATTCCATTCCTTGTTGCTGATGCGGACGGAAAATGCATTTGGATCGAACGTCGGCCGGCTCACCATCGCGAGAATCTCGCCGGTGTGCGGATCCATCGCGATTACCGCGCCGTTGTGTCCTTCCAATGCCTGTTCCGCGGCCATCTGAATATCGAGATCGATAGTGAGCTTGAGTGAATGACCCGCTATCGCCGGGTCCGTACTCAGCTTTCCAACTTCTTTCCCGTGGCTGTTCACCAGTGCACGACGCGATCCGTCTTTCCCGATAAGAATTTCGTTGTAGAACTGTTCGACGCCGCTCTTTCCCACAACGGCACCAGGCTGATAAATCTCATACTGCGCCGAGTTCAGATCCTCATCACTTACCTCGCCCACGTAGCCGACCAAGTGCGCCAGAAATCCGTTTTTGGGATAAAGGCGGCGATGGACCATGATCGTCTCGAGCTCAGGAAGTTCGTCGCGGTGCGCTTCAATGAACGCCTGCTCATCAGGCGTAATGTCGTCCTTGAGCAGAAAAGGAGCGCTCTGGTTATTTGCCATGCGCCGCAATCGCTCACGAATGTCGTCCTCGCGCATGTGCAGACCCGCCGCGATTTTCGCGAGATCGGCGGCATTGTCTTTCGGCAGCTGCTCACGAATCAGCAGAGCAGAAACGGAAGGATAGTTATCCACCAGGACTCGGCCTTCGCGATCGTAAATCTTGCCGCGCGGAGCCAGAATGGGAATTTTGCGGATGCGGTTCTGATCGGCGAGACTTAGATAACGCTCGCTGCCACGAACCTGAAGGTTCCAAAGCCGAACCACCAGAATCCCGATGACGAGCAGAATCACATACTGGACAGAAGCCAGTTTAATTGACGGGATCTTATCGTCGCGATCGTACATTCACTTCAACTTCTCAATTGGGAGGGAAACCGCAGAGCGGGCCTCTCTGTATTTTATCCAACTACTCAGCTTTCGAAGCACACGAATCCGCGAAATCCCTACGTAATACGTTACGAACGGACTAATACGAGAGCCTGAGGCTAGCGCTGCTTGGCTCGATCCATGAGCGCAAATAACGGGACAGCGACAATGGCATTCGCCACTGCCGAACTCAGTTCGTGCAGCATGCGCCAGTCGGCGGGTAGCCCCAGCAGGTGCCGACTAACGATGAAGTAGATGCCATCGTGCAGGAAAGTAAAAAAAAACATCATCAGGAAGCGCGAACCGGGATTATCAACATCGATCTTCAGGCCGATGGACGAGGCCGCGTATCCCGCAATAGTTTTGGAGATTCCGTAGATTCCGATGGGAAGATGCGTAAGTGCGTCCTGCACAAGACCAATCGAGCATCCGGTCAGCATTCCCGCCAACTGATTGCGGCGGGAGACGGCGAAGAAGACCGTAACCATTAGTGGGATGTCGAATAGCTTCAGAAACGAGAATCGAGACGAGACGTAAACCTGAAAGAAAATCGCCAGTAGCGGAATGCCGATCGTGGCAAGAGCGCTAAATCTGTGGACTTCGATCTCCTCGCGCGAAGTGTAAGTGATTGTGGCCACTAGCGCGGATTCTCCTGCGGTTGCGTGCTTTCTATGGGCGTGGGAGGCTTAGGCGGGGCAGGCTCAATTGTTGAGGGCACTTTAGGCTTCTTCGTCTCAGCGGTAGGCGCTTCGGTTCCATTTGGGGCGGGGGCTGTACTCTGCTTTCCTTCCGTCGGAGCTTCTCCGGGTTGGGTGAGAGGAGTGTTTGTCGAAATCGGCGCTGATTGCGAGGGAGGATTAGCTTGAACCGGCTTCTTCTTTGTTGCCGGGCTCCCCGCGGGGCCTTCCGCATTCGTGGAGGGTGTCTTCTTCGCGTACAGGGCACTGGTCGGAGGCGGCTCAGCTCCCGTCTTATCCGGGGCCTTGGGCGTGACCGTAGGCAGCCGTTGTGCAAGAATATCGGCCGCACGTACCGGGTGCGGTCCTTCCTGGTATTGAGGTTCCTTTTCGCTCACTTGAGTGATGACGAGGACCTCGTCCACTTTGTCAAGGTTTGCGGATGGCTTCACCTGAACCACCATGAATGGGCCCCCCTCAGGATCTGGGGTAGTGCTTTGCACGGTTCCGACTGGAAGGCCAGGTGGATAAATCTGGTCGCCTCCGGAGGAGACGACCGTCTCGCCAGGGTCGATCTTCTCATCGGCCATGATGTGCATGATTTCCGGGATACCTGAAGACGTTCCACGCATGACCGCGCGCAAGCGGGATCGACCCAGCATTACGCCCGCTCCCGAAGTGGCATCGTTAATTTCGAGAACTTGCGCACTTCGCGAAAAGACTTTGTAAACCTTGCCTACGATTCCCTTAGGAGTAATTACAGGCATGTCGGCCTTGATGCCGTCCTTCGACCCCTTGTCGATTGTGAACGCCCTCGAGCGGTCTGTGCCAGTGCTTCCAATCACCTGCGCAGCCACTGTCTGAGCAATGAATTTCTGTTTGAAACCGAGCAGCGCTTGTAAGCGGCGAGCTTGCCCGGCGTCCTCAGCGAGACTCACCTGTTCCAGTCGCAGACGGTCGAGCTGCGCCTTCAGCTCTTCGTTTTGCGCCCGAACATCGCGGAGGTCGATGTAGTCTTTCCAAAGATTGCGTACACCGCTACCTATCGAAGTGATCGCCTTCTCGCCCGGAACGAAAATCTGGACCACCCACGTGCGCACCAGGGACATGGACTCTCCCGTGGCAGTGTCCGGGCGACGAACTTGGGTAGCCAGCACGATAACCTGTGCCATCAGCAAAAACAGGAGCACAGTCACGTTCCGGTATCTTGTGAAGAAATTTTCCATTCAGACAATTATTTCACCACGGAGGTACGGAGACACGGAGAACAGCAAGAAAGGCGTTTCAGGTTTCGAGTTTAGGTTTCGGCTATGCGGGCAAGAAATACTGAAACAGACAGCATTACTGCAGCCATCTGGCTTTGCCGAAACTCGAAACTTGAAACTCGAAACGCCTCAGCAGAACTCACGTCGTTCCGAACTTACCGTTCCCGATCTTCTCCGTGTCTCAGTGTCTCCGTAGTGAATCGGGTTTAATTATTCGATCGAAATTTTGCGCAGCAGCTTGAAATCGCTGAGCATCTTGCCGGTTCCCAGAACTACGCTGGCCAGAGGGTCGTCCGCGATTGAAACCGGCAGACCCGTCTCCTCGCGAATACGCTTGTCCAGGTTCTTCAGCAGGGCGCCGCCGCCGGTAAGAACGATACCGCGATCGCTGATGTCGGCGCTCAACTCTGGTGGCGTACGCTCCAGAGCAACGCGAATCGCGTTCATGATGGTGGAAACGCACTCACTGAGAGCTTCGCGGATTTCGCTGTCGTCCACCGTCGCCGTTTTGGGAACGCCTTCAATCAGATTGCGCCCCTTGATTTCCATCGTGAGCGGCTTGTCGAGCGGGAATGCGGAACCGATTTCGATCTTGATCTGCTCTGCCGTGCGCTCACCGATGAGCAAATTATATTTGCGCTTCAGGTAATTCATGATGGCTTCATCCATCTGATTACCCGCCATCCGCACCGAGCGCGAGTACACGATGCCCGAAAGCGAGATCACGGCGATGTCGGTGGTACCGCCCCCGATATCGACAACCATATTTCCGCTGGGTTCCGTAATGGGAAGCCCAGCTCCGATCGCGGCCACCATCGCCTGCTCAACCAGGTGAACCTCGCTCGCCTTGGCGCGATACGCGGAGTCCATGACGGCGCGCTTTTCCACCTGGGTAATCTCAGAAGGAACGCCAATCACGATGCGCGGATGCACCATCATTTTGCGGTTGTGCGCCTTCTGAATGAAGTAGTTCAGCAT
>QIBC01000148.1 GCA_003225215.1 Acidobacteriota bacterium | reverse complement strand
CCCTGGACGAATTGCCGCATCGCGTTTAACAGAGCGGCGTTTGCGCGATAGCTGATCACCATCGATCCGATGATTTGATCGGCAAAGACCGGAAGGGGAATCTGCGCGGCCGCTTTAGGAGCCAATCCAACCTTCGTGCGCTCGTCCTGTCGCTCCAGAATTCCCAGGATTGCTGTCTCTAGCAGTTCATCTTTGTCGCGAAAGCGCCGATAGACCGCGCCCGGAGTTAATCCGGCATGGCGGGCGATTCGGGGAATCGTCGCGCCAGCGACGCCATGTTGCCCTAAAACCTCGGCAGCGGCTTTCAGCAGTTTACGCTCCGATTCGCGGCTGCGCTCCTGCTGGGGCTCCAACGTTTTCTTGGTTTTAGGCATGGAATTCCTTATATCAGCTTTCCCATTCGTCCCGCCCGTCTGGGCGGCCTTGATCACAAAAGTGTTGACATTGGCAATAGTAAATGTAAATTCACATTTACAGTGATGTAAATCGATATTTACATCTCTAAGGAGCCCGACTATGGCGACGGCGCCAGCGCAGATAGCGTCACCTGCACCGCAGAAGCTTCCCCACCCGCTGAAGAACCGCAACTTTGTTTTGTGGTGGACGGGGGCCACACTCTCCCTGCTCGGCGATCAGTTTTATATAGTCGCCCTGCCCTGGCTGGTTTTGGAGTTGACCGGTTCAGCGGTCGCCATGGGCATGGTGAGCATGTGCGCGGGAATTCCTCGCGCCGTGCTGATGCTGATGGGGGGAGCAGTGGCCGATCGCATCTCTCCGCGCAAGCTGATGATGATCACAGCCACGTGTCGCGCAATCCTGGTGGGAGCCATTGGATGCCTGCTGTGGGCCGGGCATCTCGCCATCTGGCACATGTACTTGCTCGCCACCGGTTTCGGAATTGCCGATGCCTTCGCGATGCCGTCCGCTCCGGCCATGATGCGTTCACTGGTTGAACCGCAGCAGTTGCCGGCGGCAAATTCAGTATGGCAAAGCACAGCCCTGCTGGCCGGCGTGGCCGCTCCGAGTCCTGCCGGCCTGATCATGAAATCGCTGGGAGCTGCCTGGGCGTTCTTGCTTGATTCCTTCAGCTTTCTATTTCTGATTGGAGCGCTGTGGAAGTTGCCCGACTTCATCGCCGCCAAACCGGGAGCGCCGAAGCCGAGCGTCCTCAGCTCGATCAAAGAAGGCCTTAGCTATGTCGTCAACGACCGGCCATTGCGTGCGCTTCTGCTTGTCGCCGCGGTTCTGAATCTTTTCCTGGCTGGACCGCTGAGTATCGGCTTGGCCTATATGGCGAAAAAGCGGTTCTCTTCCCCGGTTTCGTTCGGTGTATGGATTTCGAGCGTTGCGGCAGGAACCCTCATGGGAATGTTGCTGGCGGGAGTGATTCGCATGAAGCGACGTGGTCTGGCGCTGGTCGGAGCCACCAGCATTCTGGGACTGCTTACAAGCATCGTTGGTTTCATTCCGGGATTGATACCCGTTGCGGCACTGCTTGCAATCATGGGATGCCTGAGTGGCTTCACCAACGTGCAGATTCAGGCCTGGTTCCAGCAGCGCGTCGATCGCGCCGTTTTAGGACGCGTAGCCAGCCTGATGATGCTCGCGGCCTTCGGACTCATGCCATTGTCGATGGCCGGAGCCGGCGCGGCGGTCTCCTGGAGCGCACAGGGCATGTTCATGATCGCCGGAGTGGCGGTATCAGTGGTCTCAGTCTTTGGAGCTCTGCAGCGAGATGTTCGCGCAATCGAGTAACTTAAAAAGTAGAGACGCAAGTGGCCGTACTCGGCGTTTCGATTCGAGCCGCCACGCGATTACTCCGGAATGCTCGGCAATCCGGAAATTCGCATTTGACAATGGATCCGGGGGAGCCGCTGAGTGTCTGAGAAGCAAAGCACCAATCGGAGGAGTTGCCGGTTGAAAGCGCGTTCGGTGCTCCAGCCAAGATGACCGAAATGGGAAACCATTGATGTAAATAGTTTGGTAGCTGCGAGAGCGCTCTAAACTGCAAATTTCACCGAAGTTCAATCCCCAGCTTGCAGCTGCTTCAATCCAAAGCAACAAAATTCAACAGATCAGCATGTTCAGAGGGGTATTACACCTGGTTCGGATCAGGCGTCGGAGATTCAAATCCTCTCTGCCCGACCATTTTCTTCTCTAGCTCTCAATTCTTCTCTCTCATCGCCACGCTTCGCCCGATAAATGCGAACGCTAATAGCGCGACGGCAGTCAGCCACCCGCCCAGGCTGAATGTCGAAGGCACGTACAGTCCGATCACGACCCCAGCGGAGATCAGGAATGCTGCGAGAACACCAAACTGTGGCATGCCATACATAAAGATGAATGGCAAATAGTGTGAGCCCAGAACGATCATCAAAGCCGGATAGAACCAGTTCAAGCGATAGAGGGCGGCTGCGCCGACGAGCGGCAGATTCAGCGGAAGCGTGAAAGCGACCTGCATTCCCAGGGCGTTCATCGGATGACCCTTGGGCAACGAGAACGGCCGGCCCATCAATCGCAGAAGCAGTTGGGTCAACGGGAAGATGAAGAACCCGCCTACCAAGAGCGTCACGATGGCTGCCTTCGTCGTGTACCAGGTTGCCAAAGCCGCCGAGACGCACCAGATGCAGCTGGAAACGAGTTGCCCCGCGAAACCTCCGAGGAAAACGCTACGAACATCACGCTGCGCGTCGCTGATGATCATGTATCTCTCCGCTTGGGACGGGATGTTTACAGGGTATCGCAGGAGAGGTGAAGCGGTCACTGCGGGCCGAACAGAGTTCTAAAATCGTTTGGGGCGGGTGGCCCATACCCTTCCCATTGTGGTCTTCGCATCGGACTCCGAGATACTGGGTGCCCCGTCCTCGCCGAGGCTGGGATTCGAGGATGTCTGGAACTCCGCTTGTGGAGTCTACTTTTATGAGATGCGAATGCCCGAGGGTGGGCCTCAGGATGACGTTGATAAGAAGTGTTCTTTACCAATGCGTTTGGTTTCTCACGCACCCAGCGGCTACCGCCGCCGGTACTGCACTCCTAACTTCCGTGCTCCCGTATACTCCCTGCGGGAGATTCCAACGAATGCGTTTGCGTGCTTTTCTGTTTGCGGTCTTGCTTACCAGCCTGACGGCTGTTTGTGCTAATCCACCGGTCTCGCCCGCGGAGTTCGATCAACTCTATCCCAATCTGGAAAAGCTGTACGTCGATCTTCATCAGGCTCCGGAATTGTCGCTCCATGAGGAAAAGACTGCGGCGCGCCTGGTAAGCGAGATCAAGGCGCTGGGTTACGACGTCACCTCTGGAGTTGGCGGCTACGGCGTGGTTGCAATCCTCCGAAATGGCACTGGGCCTAATGTTTTGCTGCGGACCGATACCGATGCTCTGCCTGTCGAAGAGAAGACCGGTCTTCCATTTGCCAGCAGGGTGCATACTGCGGAAGGCACGCCGGTGATGCATGCCTGCGGCCACGATCTGCATATGACTGCATGGATCGGAACTGCCAAGTGGATGGCGTCGCACAAGCAGCAATGGAGCGGCACGCTGATCATGATCGCGCAGCCTGCCGAGGAGGTAGTGAAAGGCGCGCGGGCGATGCTGGCCGATGGATTGTACACTCGTTTCCCAAAACCGAACTTCGCGCTTGCCGTTCACGATGCTTCTGACCTGCCAACTGGAAAAGTCGGCTACACTCCCGGCTACGCGCTCGCAAACTCTGACTCCATCGACATCATGGTCTTTGGTAAAGGAGGACACGGGGCGCAGCCCCAGAGCACGATCGATCCAATCGTGATCGCCGCGCGCATCGTAAGCGGGCTGCAGACGCTGGTGTCGCGGCAAAACAATCCACTCGATCCGGTGGTAATCACCGTCGGCCAGATCCATGGTGGAACGAAGAACAACATCATTCCCGATCAGGTAATGCTTGGCCTTTCCGTACGCACTTACAAGAAGGACGTTCGCGAGCGCGTATTGCAGGGCATTGAGCGCGTGGCCAAGGCAGAGGCAGAGCTAGCCGGCGCTCCCCGCGCTCCAGAAGTGAAAATTACGGAGGGCACGATCGCGGTCTATAACGATCCCAAACTTACAGAGCGCCTGGTGGGATCACTGCGTCGTTCGCTCGGCGATGCCAACGTAGTCGAAGTGCCGCCCAAAATGGTCAGCGAAGATTTCAGCTACTACGCTCAGGATGGTATTCCCGAAGCGATGTTCCACGTAGGCGCCGTCAATCCCCAGAAGTTCGCCGACGCGCAGCAATCGGGTACGCAATTGCCGTCGTTGCACTCAGCGCTGTTTGCTCCTGACTTTCAGCCGACGTTGAGAACAGCGATCCAGACCGAGGTAACGGAATTATTGGAGTTGATGGGGAAGTGAGCCGACAGCGGCACGGGAGGAATCGGAACCACGTGCGGTAGCGGGTGGGTGGTGTTGGGTTGATGTTGTTTTTGCGGCAGGCCTGTTTAGACCGATTTCATAGTTGGTGTATCGAAGACCCGCCCATCTACATCGGCAGCCATCGGATCCCAGAAAGCAAACACAAGATGTTTCGACTCCGGTCTCCCGCGCTGGTGAAAGCGCGCGGGAACCCTCCTCCGCTCAACATGGATGATCTCAGGGGAACACACCGGCAGTGAAACCGATATAGCCCTGTCGCAACTCAGGCGCTTAAAAGCCCAAAACCGAAAAAAGAAGGGGCACCTGGACGCACGCCTGGAAGGCGTGCTCTTCTACGGAGTCGTGCACATCTTGGTGGTGAGAACAACCCAACGGCAACGCCAAACCCAACTGGACCACCAAACCCAACGGCAACGCCAAGCCCAACGGCAACGCAACCCCAATTGCACTACCCGCTACCGCAGGTGGTTCCGCGTGTCACTCGTCGTAGTGCACACGTGCGGGCTCCAGCCGGCGAGAATCTTCTCAATTATCTCAACCACTCCAGGACCGTGTTCCTGCTCTGTCGTCATATCCGCCAGTTGCTTGATCCTCGGAATCGCATTGGCTACGGCTACAGAAAATCCGCACAGCTTGAGAAAATCTTCATCGTTCTCCGCGTCGCCTACGGCGACGACCTGCGCTGCCGGCACTCCCAATTCCTTCAACGCCCGCGCCAAGCCGGTAGCTTTGTTGACGCCTGCAGGAAGCACCATCACCGAGTCGCGGTTCAAGATGACTCCCAGCGCCAGTCCCATTTCAGTAATCGTCTCTTGCACGGTCCCGGTGTGCGGCTGAGTTGTGGCCACTATGGAGCGGCCCATAGACAGCGGTTGTACCCCTCGCTGGCGCAGCGTTTCCAGAAACTGCTTTGGTGGTGGAGGCGCCAGCGATTCGATGTTGCGGCCCGACGGCCAGTAGAGCACCGCCCCGTTTTCAGCCACAGTGCAATCGAAGAGCTCAACGTCCGGTGCAATCGCGAGCAAGTCGTCGAGTTCCCGCCCGGTTACCAGGAGCAGCTTGCGATTTGAGGCCTTGAAGCGCGCGAGCGCATCGCGCGTGTGCGGCGCAATCTTGCCTTCAAAGGCCAGAGTTGCATCATAGTCAGAGGCCAAAGCCAGAATGGGAGGCGCCGGATTCATGCAGCGCTGTTCGCGTTGGCCTTTCCCTTTTTCCCTCCGGTATCGAGCCGTACCTGGCAAAGCTCCGCAATGAGAGTGCCCGCCCAGCGATAGATGTTCTGCTCCTTCACCGTCTGGCGCATGCGTTGCATTCGCGCCCGCCGCTCTTTGGAGTCCATCTCCAGCCCATAATGGATTGCCTCGGACATCTCCTCGGTATCGTAGGGATTCACCACCAGCGCATCGCGCAGCTCGCGGCTGGCTCCGGTAAAACGGCTCAACATCAGCACGCCACCCTCATCGTCGCGGGACGACACAAACTCCTTAGCGACCAGGTTCATGCCGTCGTGCAATGAGGTGACCAGGCAGAGGTCCGCTGCCCGGTAGAAGCGGGAAATCTCCTCGTGGCTGTGATGGCGTTTGCGAAACACAATCGGTTTCCATCCGTTCGAGCGGAATCGCCAGTTGATTCGCTCCGCCTCGGCTTCCACTTCCGCGAGAAATTCGTGGTAACGGCGGATGTGCGTGCGGCTGGGCGCTCCAATCTGGATGAATGTGAATTTTCCTTCGTAGCTCGGATAGCGTTCCAGGAATCTTTCCACCGCCAGAAATCGTTCCAGAATGCCTTTCGTGTAGTCGACTCGGTCTACTCCGACGCCGAGATAGAGTGCATCGACTCCCAATTCCTTGAGCAGGGCTTCTCGCTCCGCGCTGGCTAATCGCCAGTCCTGAGGTTGTTTGGTCGGTTCCATATTGGGCGCGACACTGATGGGGAACGGTTTGACTGCGGTTACGTGGTCTTCCCGGTTCACTGAGAAGTGTTCCCATTCCACGCGCGATTCCAGGGCGCGATTTACGGTCTCCAGAAAATTGTCGCAATGGGACTGAATGTGAAAACCGATGAGATCTGCTCCCAGGAGCCCGTCGAGCAGCTCGCGTTGCCAAGGACAGATACCGAATGCCTCCGGATTCGGCCAGGGAATGTGCCAGAAGATGGCTACGCGGGCATCAGGCCGCTCCTTTTTGATCAATTTCGGCAGCAGTGCAAAGTGATAATCCTGGATGAGCAGCGCCGGTTGCTTTGTGCCTGCCATCTCCTCCAGCACTGCCTTGGCAAACTTCCTGTTCGCCTGTACATAGTGTTTCCAATCGAGCGACCTGAACAGCGGCCGCGTGTGAGCGATATGGCAAAGCGGCCACAGGCCTTCGTTGGCGAAGCCGTAGTAGTAGCCCTCTTCTTCTTCCTTGTTGAGCCATACTCGCCGCAGCGTGTACTTTGGCTCGTCGGGTGGGACGGCCAGCCGGTCATTCTGGTCAACGGTCTCGCGGTCGGCATCCCCGCTGCCATGAGCGATCCAGGTGCCGTCACAGGCCTGCAGAATCGGCTCCAATGCGGTGACCAGTCCGCTGGCCGGTATCAGAACCTTGAGCGACTTGCCCTCGCGGGAATGCATGTACGGTTCACGGTTGGAAACTACAAACAGCCGGTTGCTATTGAGCTTGCTGCGCACGTGCACTGCCAGTCGCTCCGCCGTCCAGGTGGATTCCCCGGCTTCTCGCAGCCGCGCTTCTTTTTCCGCCGACTCCCGCGCCGCGGCCAGACTCTGCACCAGCGTGGTCACTTCATTCCTTAACGGCATGAAGAGATCACGCTCGGATAAATCCGCATTCGAAGAAACCTTGCCTGCGCGCGAGGCCCTGATCCACTGCAGTGTCCGGGCGGCAGGCCCCTCAATCGTCCAGCGAATAATCAGCAGCGCGGTAATGCCGATGAGGAAGACCTCTACCACTACGCGCAGGGAGACCCGCTTCCAGAACTTCGAGTTTTGCGCGTTGATGTAGTCGGCATCGTGGACTACGACCAGCGTGCCGGCCCAGCCCTGATCCGTATCTAAAGGGACAGTATGAACGTTCAGATAGACGGAATTGAGCCACAGAAATTCCCTTGCGTCCCGGCCATATGTCTTGATTTTGGAAGGCGCAAAGGCACCGTCAGGAAAACGCTTCCGCAGACCAGAGGTGATGGCGACGGGAGTCTCTTGTTGATCGTAGATTGCGATTCCAGCCAGGTGTTCCCGATTGCCGAAGCGTTCCACCAATTGCTGCAGAGTCCGCCGCGAACGTTTCTCCAAAGCGGGTTCGACGCTCTCCTGCAGGCTGTCGGCAAGGATCTGGGCGCGCCTTTGCAAGTCCTGCTGCAGCCCGCGCCTCTCTCCCTTGAACTGGGCGTAAGAGAAAAGAAGAGACACGAGCGTCAGAACAACAACCAGCGCGCAAATCAGACGAAGACTTAGGCGCATCGGTGCTCGCTGCTGTTCGCATCAGGATGGCTTAAATGCTTAGGAGAATTGCGCATCGCGATTTCTTTGGCAATCTTCTTATCGCTTAAATTCTGAGAGGCACTGATAAATCCGGCTATGTCAGACGGAGCAGGGACACTAATTCGAGATGGTGAGATGCTGGTTGTTGTAGGAACGGTTGCCCGAGGCAGCCAAGTAGCCGCAACCGGTGGTGTGTCTGGCTCCGGCGCCAGGATTCACGCGTCCTCGAAAAATAAAAAGCGTTCAGCTTCACTTCGTTCTCTCGCCACACTATCGAAAACACGCGGGACCGCGCGCCTCGGTCCCTTTCGGTGTTCGATTACCTGTCGTTGCTGACCCGCAGGTTCACTCTTCGCGTAACAGGATCAAGGGATCGACCGACAGCGCGCGTTGCGCTGGAATCCATGTCGCCAGCAGTCCCAGTAATGACATAGCTAAAACGACACCAACTAATACCAGCGGATCGCGGGGAGTTGCCGAATACACGATGAAGGCCAGTACGCGGCTCGCGAGAATTCCGAGGAGTAATCCCGCCACGGAACCCAAAGTCAGCAATTTGAATGCGCGTCCCAACGCGCTCTGTAATACTTCGTTACGCCGCGCGCCCAAGGCGATGCGAATTCCCAGCTCCCGCAGCCGCTTGCTGACCGAGTACGCAGCCATTCCAAAGATGCCGGTGATCGCCAGCATCGCGCCCATCACTCCGAGCACACCGAGCGCCATCGTCGCCACGCGGGCGCCGAACAGAATTGCGTCCAGTTCCTTGTACCGCGTCTGGACGTATACCGGCAGCCCGGAATCGAGATCGCGCAGCGTGCTTCTGATCGCTGTCGCGAGTTGCAGCGGATCGCGGCTGGAGCGCATTACCAGCCATGTCGAGCTCGTTGGAGCTTGCAAGATCGGTAAAAACATCGCAGCCGTTGGACTTTCGGTAAGGCTGTTGTATTTTCCGTCTTCAACAATGCCCACAACCTGAATACGCGTTCCATCCCGCATCTTGTAATATCCGCTCATCGCCTTCGTCACTGAGCCGAAGATTTTGCGCGCAAATTCCGCATTGATTACCGCAACGCGCGAAGCATTCTTGTCATCGTGCCAGGTAATCGTTCTTCCCGACAGCAGAGAAGTGCCATCCGCTCGGAAATAATCGGGAGATATGCTGAACATGGCCGCCTCAGTGGCAGCGTTTGCCGGCCGCAAATCCATGGTTTTGTCGGTGAAGACAATCGCGCTGTTGGTGCCATCACCTAAGGGCACCGCATCCGCTAATCCAACAGATTCAACTCCCGGAATCGCCTGCAGAGCATCGATCATGCGCCGCTGCATTTCGGGAACTCGGTCTCCGCGATAGCCACCCATGCTGAGGTCTGTATCTACGAGCATTGCGTTCTGGGGTTCAAAACCATAATTGTTGTGCAGCGAGCGCACCAGGCCGCGCACCGCGACCATCGACGAGGTCACCAGTACCGTACAGATGGCGATCTGCACGACCAGCAACAGGTCGCGCAGGGTCATCCGCTGTCCCATTATTGCGGTGGACCCCTTTACGATCTCATATGCATTCGTGCGCAGGATCTGCCGCACCGGGACTGCTCCGAAGAGCAAACCGCTGGCTAGCGCCAGGAACAGAGCGACCAGGTAAACATTCATGTCTGGGTTCACAGGAACTTGGAGGGGCCATCTGGCAAATGGCCTCCAGGCGCTCAAACCGCGCAACAGCAAGATACTGCCCCACAATCCGACAGCCCCTCCGATCAGGGAAATCAGCACGGCTTCAGTGAACACCTGTCG
>QIBC01000355.1 GCA_003225215.1 Acidobacteriota bacterium | reverse complement strand
CGTGCTCCTTCGAAGCATGATTCCACCAAAAATATGGCAAACACCGGCTGTTTATCGAAAGTTTGAATTTACGAAGCCTGGACTCGCAAGGTTCTAGATCCATCACCAGTCTTTTCCAGGGACCCTCGCGTCTGCCGTTTGTCATCGGCATGCGCAGAAAAGAGTAAGCCTGTATGAAATCACCGAGACTGCAGCAGGTTCGGCCCGAGGTTTTTCTCTCCCAAGCGGGCATCGGCGGGGCGATCATTGAAGTTCCCAGGAAGCTGCAGCAATTTCAACCCGAGGTGTTTCTGTCCCAGGCGGGCATCGGCAGGGAAATCGTTGAAGTCCCGAAGAACAAGAAAATCTTTTCCCAAGGCGAGGTAGGCGAAGCGGTCTTTTATATCCAGAAGGGAAGAGCCAAGCTCTCGGTGCTTTCGCGCGAGGGCAAAGAAGCGACCATCTCACTCTTTGGTCCGGGTGACTTCGTTGGGGAAGACTGCATAGCCGGCGTTCGATCGACGCGTATGGCATCGGCCACCGCGATGACAGCATGCACGGTGCTGCGAATCGAGCGGAAGGAGATGATGCGCGTGATCCACGAGGAACATTTCTTTTCTGACATCTTTGTCGTTTACCTCCTTGCGCGGAATACCAGGATCCAGGCAGACTTGGTCGATCAGCTTTTCAACTCCAGCGAAAAACGTCTGGCGCGGGCGCTTCTCCTGCTGGCTAACTTCGGCAAGGAAGGTAAGCCGGAGACAGTGATTCCCAAGGTCAGCCAGGAGATACTAGCCGAGATGATCGGCACAACCCGATCCCGAGTCAGTTTTTTCATGAATCGCTTCCGCAAGCTCGGATTTATTGAGTACAACGGCACTCTGCAAATTCACAGCTCCCTCTTGAATGTCGTTCTTCACGACTAGCCAGAGTAGCGCGTTTGCAAAGATGAACTCTTGTGAGTTGTCCAAAATTAAACAGATTTCGAAATCGGCAAATGGGAGACTCTCTTTGCCGCATTGCCTAAGTAATTTGCGGTGAGGAGAATCCCCCGATGCCCAACACTCCAACAAATCCAATCCTCATAGTTGATGACGATCAAAATAATCGCGCGACAGTGGCAATGTTGTTGGCTGCCAAAGGATATGAAATCTCGACCGCAGAGGATGGTTTCGATGCTCTCCTGCAGATGAAGAACAGAGTACCTGAGCTCATTATTTCGGACCTTAACATGCCGCGGATGTCCGGCTTCGAGTTTCTATCGGTGATCCGCCGTCGCTTTCCAAAGGTGTTGGTTATTGCCATGAGTGGAGCTTATGAGGCTGCCGATGCGATCCCAGGCGGAGTGATTGCAGACGCTTTTTACGCCAAAGGCACCCACAACCCGCGCTCTCTTTTAACTCTTGTCGCCGACCTGTTTCGCACTTCTGCTTCGCGGGCCGTTGCCCATACCAGGCAATCCGCTCCGGTGTGGGTTCCCCGAAACGGCAAAGACTCGAGAGGAATACCTTACATCGTGTTGACGTGTACGGAGTGTCTAAGGTCATTTCCCCTGAACGTGTCCTCAGAAGTCACCGCGACAGTGATGGAAACGCCTTGCATCTTCTGCCTTAGTGAAGTGAGATACATCATCGACTTTTCGCTTTCCGTGGCTTCTCCCAAAAAAAAGAACTTAAGAGTGGTTCGCTTCATGGGAAGCGCAACAGGCTAGTCTTGTGCCTTCAGCCAGGCGGAATTATGATTCCATCGAAGACCGGTTGGAGACTTATGCGAGAGTATCGCGGAGGAGCTTGAAGCCGAGACCAAGTACTACGAAGAAGATCCGAACAAGCCCTGACTTGCTTCCATTACCTGCAAGGATGGGCGGACTCGTTCCGGGGTGGCGGAACTTCTAGCGAGACATTGTTATCTGCAAGAACCCGAACAATGCGGCGCTTCCAAGAATGAATGCGACCAGCATGAGCTGCATTGCTTCTAAAAGTTCTACGTGACACACGTCCGCCACGTGGACTATAGACGCCTTGCGACGGAGATAGCGTTGCGCTTCCTCTTTGGAAACTGGATTTAAGATAGCCAATTCCCACCCTGATTTCTCGAGTCTCAGTCTGACATTTTGCTTATCAGTAATACACCCAGCAACCCTGACACTCTGGCGCAGACTTCCGGCGATGCCGAGCAGCGATTCTCATACTAACGGGTGCTGATCGGCCAGTAAGTCGAGTTGCTCGCAGACGTCTACCAGGCGCTCGATCTCGTGCTGAAGCTTCTGCTGCTGACATGTCGCGCGCTTCGGCGATTCTCGTTTCCCGATGGAATTCGCTCGGGAGTCGCACTCAGTTGTTTATCTATGTATTCATTTTGATTACACTCCGCGCTCAGACCCGCAACTGTACAGAACAGCTCAGGCAGACATGTGTGGTGCGGTATTCTAAGCACGCCTGTGGTTGTTGGGACCATATGCTTTAGGTGAGACAGTGGAAGAGTTCAAAAATACGGCCTACGTTTCCAAGATTCCTTCTGAAAGACTAATAAATGTGCGAAATTGCTCATACACAAGCGGGGCAACGTAATACCTTGTGGACACTGTGAAGAAATCAACTCTACTGGATGAAATGGCTCGGGTGGTCAGAACTGAGGCGCTGCGGATCGAAGCCGCCCGGCACGAGGCGAAGCGTCTTCTTCAGCGCCGCCGGGCCGAACTAGTTGAATGTGGCGCTCAGGAGCTGAAAAGCAAGAGAGTATCCCGTCATGGCTCAACATAGACCGCTAGTCGCGAAGAACCACGGTGAGTAGCGCGCTATTCACGTGCAAGCTGCCGTTGTACTCAATAAAGCCGAGCTTTCTGAATTTATTCATGAAGTAGCTCACGCGCGAACGAGTTGTACCAATCATCTCGGCCAGGGTCTCTTGGCTCATGTTGGGAATCACGGTTTCAGGTCTCGACTCTTTCCCGTGATGGGCGAGCAATAGGAGCAGCCGGGCCAGTCTTTTTTCGCTGGAATTGAACAGTTGATCAACAAGATCCTCTTCAATGCGGATGTTGCGGGAGAGCAGGTAGGCGATAAACATCTCCGCGAAGTCGGTTTCCTTGTGCAACAACTCCACCATAGTCTCTTTTGCGATTCGCGTCGTACTCAGATTTTG
>QIBC01000354.1 GCA_003225215.1 Acidobacteriota bacterium | reverse complement strand
AAACCGAAACTGACGCATGAAACCAGAATGCTATGGTCGTTAGTTCCTTCCTGGAACTTGTCGATGATGTGAGACCGAAGTTCATGCACGTTGAACTTTGACGTGTCAATAATGACGTCGGCAAGATTGCGCAAAAAGTCGAGGCGCTCGCGCTCAGTACTGATCGCGTTCGCAACTGACGAACTTTTTCCCAATGGGTGCGGGCGGCGCGTCTCGCTGAAGCGGCGAACCAGCGAATCGTCCGATGCTTCCAGAAACAAGACCTGCGTGTTGATGGTTTTCTTTACCTGCTTCAGAATTTGCGGAAGCCGGTTCAGGGTCCCGCCTTCGCGAATATCAACCACCAGGGCAGTGCGCTCGATTTCTGGAGATTGCCGTGCTAGGTCAGCAAAGCGTTGGATGAGCTCCAGGGGAAGATTGTCGACGCAATAGTAGCCAAGATCTTCAAATGCTTTGAGGACAGACCCCTTTCCCGACCCGCTCATTCCGGTGATGAGCACTAATTCGGTAGGTCCCCGCTTTTTCTTAGGGGATCGAGGGCGGGAATTACTGGAAGTCGTCGCCTTGCCAGACAAGGCTTTCACGGCAGTCGCCATGTCGAATCGTAGCACCTCGGAATCGGGTGATCGGGCGAAGTAAGAATCGGGTGACTTGTGATTTCACGAGTTCGTGAGTTCAAATCACCAAATCACGAACTCGCGAAATCACAAGATTTGGGTTCACTTCACCCGATCACCCGATGGCTCGATCACCTGATTGCCTACGGTGCTTCAATCAGCTCCATTTTTCCGTCTTTCTTGCGGTGCAGCACCTTCACGCGACCTTCGGGATCCCGGAAGACAAATACGTCACGATCGCGAAATTCGGCTTCTTTGACTGCTTCCTCAAGCGTCATTGGACGCATCGCTACCGAGTCGGCTGATTTCACGACATGCGTCTCAGTCAGCTTGGCTACGGCCGGGAATGAATGAACAACGACGGGAACAGCAGTCGCGACATTACTCCCGACGGCCATTTGCTGTGCCTGCTGCTTGGGTAAGGCCGGAGACCACTGCGTCTTGCGCGCGTGACGCTTTTTTGAACGCCAGCGCGTCTTGTACTTGATCGCCTGGCGGTCGATCTTGTCGAGCGCCTCGCCAACCGCGACAGACATGTCGGTAGATTCAGCGATGCCGACGATCGGATGATTGCGAACTTTGATAGTGATTTCGGCGATATGCCGGTGTTTCTCGAGGGTGAGGATGACGTGTGAATCGAACGTGCTGCCGAAGAGCTTTTCCAGTTTGCCCAAGCCGTGTTCCACCTGCTTGCGCACCGCGGGAGTGACTTCATACTGCCTTCCGGTGTACTCGACGTTCATTAACTCCCTCCTGAATACGTTGGTCCTCGTGGATCGAAAGGCTTTGCTGCGCTCTGTTACATGTGTCTGTAGGTTCCAGTTCCTCCTCTCGTAGAGATGCGCAGCACGCTGCGTCTCCACTTTGTGCACGGACAAACAGTCAGTTTCGTCTTTCCTGCTTGCATCGACAGACGCAGCATGCTGCGTCTCTACCAGTTCTGCAACCGTCAAAATCGCCAGTCTAATCCTTCACGCGTCTCTGATGCGTGCTGGGAATTTTCATATCCTCACGATACTTGGCTACGGTGCGCCGTGTCACGTTGATTCCTTGCGATTGCAGAATGCGCGTGATCTGCTCGTCGGTGAGCGGACGACGCGCATCTTCTTCTTCGATCAGCTTCTTCACCCGCCGCTTCAGGATCATCAGCGATGTGCCGCCGCCTTCGGGGCCATTCACGCTTTCGCTGAAGAAGTAGCGCAGCTCGTAGACACCCTGCGGCGTGTGCACATACTTGTTGGCAACCGCTCGGCTCACGGTGGAAGGATGCACGCCAATTTCCTCGGCCACTTCCTTGATCATCATTGGTTTTAGCTGGTCGATGCCAAGGTCGAGGAACTCGCGCTGGCGTCCGATGATCGCGTAGCAGGTCTTCAGGATCGTCTGCTTGCGTTGCTCGATGTTCTTCATGAGCTGAATAGCAGATTTATACCGCTCTTTCACATAATTGCGAACATCTTTTTCGGCGGCATCACGGTTGAGCAACTTTTTGTAGCCGGGATTCAGACGAAGCACAGGAACGTCGTCTTCGTTCATCAGCACGAAGTACTCATCGCCCTGTTTCACGAAGGCAACGTCGGGCTCGATCAGTCGCGGCTCTACCTGGTTGTAGCGCTGACCCGGTTTGGGATCCAGTGTCTTGATGAAGTTCAGCGCATCCATCACTGACTCCAGCGGTCGTTGAATGGCGCGCGCAATATCCTTGTACTGCCGGTTTTGTACGTTGCGCAGTTGGGTTTCAACAATCGCGGTTGTTGTTTGAATCTGTGCGAGGTGCTGGTTTTGGACCTCGGAATCACCGTTCAGAACGCGATTGTTTACCTGATGCTCTAGATCGCGCAATTGCAGAAGCAGGCACTCGCGAAGATCACGAGCAGCGACTCCGACCGGATCCATTTGGCGTATAAGGTCGATTCCCTCGCGCAGATCTTCAATCGTGAAAGGAGCTTCGACGGGTTTCGCGCGCTCGACGCGGTTTACCGATGCCGAATTTGGTGCGACCGAAGGTTTGAGTGCCGACGATGCAGCCGTCGCCATTGGCTTGGCGCCGACGTAGCTCCCAACCAGAATTTCCGCGGCTTCTTCAACGAAGGGGTCGTCGTCCTCAGTATCAAGCGCAGCAGGAGCGGCAGAGCCTGTTCCGTTGACCGTCGGTGCCGGCGGAGCAATCTCGGATCCGGACGTCTCAAGTTCAATGCTTTCGCCGCGGGAAGCAGCCATCAGCTCTTCATCGGAGGCGACAAGATAACCGTCATCGTTCAAGTTGCCAATGACGAGTTCGGCCGCAGCGCGAACTTCCGGACTCACACTCATTGCTCCGAGCTGCCACATCAGGTGATCGGTCAAATTGCCTGGCTTGGAGAGAAAATTCTCAAACGAAGGACGATCGGAGCTTTCAAAGTCCTGTGGACTGCGGAATCCAGGATCGAGGTAGTCCTTGAAGTAAGTGCCGAAATCGATCTCATCGAACGGATCTTTTTTCTCACCAGCCTGCTCTCCCGCCGTAAGCGGTGGCTGTTCAGGAGCTTCCGCGCGCTCGCGATCAGCTTCGCGGCCTGCAACTTGATCGATTAGCGGAATATTGGATTCGAGTTCCTCCAGAACAGGATTCTCGACGAT
>QIBC01000147.1 GCA_003225215.1 Acidobacteriota bacterium | reverse complement strand
GGCCGGGGGATTGAGCATCTCGGCGATCGATCCGCATTTGAAACAGGCCTACAGCATGACCTACAGCCTGAGTGTGCAACGCGAATTGCCGTCCGACGTCTTCCTTGAGGTCGCATACGTGGGCAATCAGGCGCGACACTTGATGCGCAAACCTGACATTAATATGCCAAGCATCTCGACCATGCTGGCCAATCAGACTCTCCCAACAGCCCAAAAGGCCACGGCTCTGGATACCCTCAGGCCATACAAGGGCTATTCGACGATCAACATGTTCTTAAGCGATGCCATCTCCAACTACAACGCGTTGCAGATTTATGCGACGAAGCGCAAGGGAGACCTCACGCTGACTGGTAGTTACACGTTGTCGAAAAATCTGACCGACAGCGGCGGCGGCAATGAAGACGTTCGCAACAGCGGTTCCAGCGACAATACTGAAGATGCCACCATGCGCTTTTTGAACTATGGTCCTGCTCTCTTCGATCATCGCCACATTTTTGTCGCTACCTTTAACTATCGTCTGCCGTTCTTCCGCAGCGAGAGCGGTTTTCTGGGAGAGACGCTAGGAGGTTGGGAGCTCGGCGGACTAACTCAGGTGCAGAGTGGCGGTCCTTTCACCGTGACCGGCAATAGCACCTTTGCAGGTTTGACTTTGCCGTCGTCCTCGCGACGCCGTGCCGATTATCTTGGCGGGCCAGTTCAGATCGACGGTCCCAACGCGACGCAATGGTTTAACAGCGCTGCATTTGCTCCTGCTCCTGACGGGCGGTTAGGCAACAGCGGCGCCGGCCTGGTGCGCGGACCGGGTCTATACAAGTGGGATTTCTCGCTGCGCAAGGAATTTGGCTTGGGCAGAGAGGATGTGAAGCTGCAATTCCGCGCTGATCTGGTGAACGCCTTCAACCACACAAACTTCCGCTTCAGTTCGCAAACCTCAGAGCTAGTCAACAACACCAATATCTCCAGCGGTGACTATGGACATCCGACTACGGCTGGACCGCCACGGCAAATCCAGCTGGGAATGCGATTGACGTTTTAGGGATTTCTGGGTGTGACTTGTGCCCGGTTCGCGTAAGCGGATCGGGCGTTTTTCTTGTTACCGCAATTGAGAGTATCGTCGCATAGCACACAATTCGAAGTTTCGTTTGAAATGTGCTTCACTGTTTGTCACGATATTCAGCATGCCGAAGCATTAGCCTCCGACAACTGCGTGACACACGCAAGCTCAAAGCCTGGCTTCGAACCGGAAAAACTGCCAAGCTTCGCGAACGCGATCTCGTAATTGCGCGCATTGTCCCTCGCACATTGCCGAAACGGTGACCAAAAAAGACGTCCGCTGCCCGACTTCGCCGCGATACGCAAGGAAATTTTTCGTGATCGCATTTTGCCCGGCTCGGACCTGCTGATCGAGGAGCGCGGCCAATTCTGAGGACCTGCGTCCCGTAAATCGCATTTTTTGTCCCGAGATTTGCACAAGTGGTCTGCGACGAATATCCTCTCGCTGCGTCATTCATAGTGGCCGGCCAGGAGGTACACGTGTCTCCTATCGCTCTCAACGTAAACGGCAAGGCGCAAAGCGTCGACGCCGATCCTCAGACTCCTCTTCTCTGGGTTCTTCGCGACAATCTGAATCTTACGGGTACGAAGTTCGGTTGTGGCCGTGGATTCTGCTCGGCATGCACTGTGCACGTGAACGGACGCGCGACGCGCTCTTGCATTACTCCGCTGTCAACGGTCCAGGGCAAGCGCGTTACGACAATTGAGGGCCTGTCACCGGATCGCAACCACCTCTCCGCGGTGCAGCAGGCGTGGATCGCGGAGCAGGTGCCGCAATGCGGTTACTGTCAGTCTGGATTCATTATGGCTGCCGCCGAGCTGCTCGCGCGCAAGCCGCAGCCGACCGACGATGACATCAACGAGGCGCTCTCGGGCAATCTGTGCCGATGTGGAACTTACGTTCGCATCCGCCGCGCGATTCATCGGGCTGCTGAGATCTCGCGAGCCGATGTCGCGCGCGTCGCGAAAGGAGAACTGGCATGAGCGCCAACGTGGTAACTCGTCGCAACTTCATCCGCGGTGGCACCGCCCTGGTGATTGGATTTTCTCTGCCATTGGAAATTTCATGCCAAAAGCAAACGAAAGCCCAAGCAAATCCGCTGAATGCCTGGCTCAAAATTGCGCCAGACAACAGCGTCACACTCATGCTCGCGAAGTGTGAGATAGGCCAGGGAATCATGACCACGCTGCCCATGGTTCTTGCCGATGAGGCCGATGTCGATTGGAATCTCGTGCATGTCGTGCACGCCGATACCGATCCTGCGGTGTACGACATGGGCACCGGCGGCAGCGGCAGCACCGCGGGACAATTTACTCCCATGCGCCAGGCCGGCGCGGCTGCGAGGCAGATGCTCATCGCTGCAGCTGCGCAGCGTTGGAACGTGTCGCGCGAAAGCTGCCGCACGGCGAAAGGCGTGGTCTATTCCGGGTCGCAGAAGGCGACTTACGGTGAGCTGGCTGAGACTGCTGCCAAGTTGCCGATTCCCGATTTGAAAACTGTGCCGCTGAAGGACTCGAAGGATTTTGCTTACATCGGCACACCTGTACCTCGCGTCGAAATTCCATCGAAATGCGATGGTTCTGCTCAATTCGGACTCGATGTTCGCGTGCCTGGAATGATGAGAGCGGTGATTGCGCGCTGTCCCTACTACGGAGGGAAGCTCAAGGGCTTCGATGCCGCCAAAGCGAAGGCGATTCCCGGAGTGATCGATGTGATTGCGATTCCCGAAGTTTCGAATGCGCACTCGCGTGCTGGCGTAGCGGTAGTCGCAGAGAACACATGGGCCGCGATGCGTGGACGCGATGCCCTGGTCGTGAACTGGGATGGGGCTAAACCGGAAGATACGAGCGATGCACTGCGTCAGCGCATGATTGCACTCGCTAATCAGCCAGGAAAAGTCCTGCGCAACGAAGGCAACGCCTCCGATGTGATCGCGAAATCGTCGAGAAAGCTTGAGGCAGAGTACGAGATGCCTTTTCTCGCGCATGCGACGATGGAGCCAATGAATTGTACGGTGCACGTGCGCTCCGACGGTGCAGAAATTTGGGCGCCGACGCAGTCTCCGGAGTGGATCGCGGGAGCCGTAGCGCAGGCAACCGGGCTCTCACCGAAATCGATTGTCGGCCACACGGTGTTGAGCGGCGGCGGCTTCGGCCGACGCTATCAACTGGATTTTGCCGTCGAAGCTGCGCTGGTTTCGAAGGCGGTCGGCAAACCAGTACAAGTCGTTTGGACGCGTGAAGATGATATGCGTTTCGACTTCTATCGTCCGGCGAACTATCACAAGCTGGCGGGAGCGCTCGACGAAAACAATCGTCTCGTGGCGTGGCATCATCGGCTGGTCTCGACATCCATCCGCGACTTCTGGGGCGGCAAGTCGGAAGGCCAGGAGATTGAGGGAGCGATCGATTTACCCTATACCATCCCAAATGTGACGCTGGAGTACGCGGCGGCGGCTACGAGCGTGCCACGAGCATGGTGGCGCTCCGTAGCAAATTCATTCAACGGATTCGTGGTGCAGAGCTTCGTCGATGAACTCGCGCACGCTGCCAAGCAGGATCCACTGCAGTTCCGCCTGGCTTTACTGCCGGACCGCGAAGTCAATCCCAAAAGCAAAGAACCGGAGTTTGATCCGCGCCGCATGCGTGCTGTGATGCAGGAGGCGGCCAATCGTGCGGCTTGGGGAACGGCGGCGCCCAAAGGTCGCTCGCGTGGATTCGCTGCGCACTATTCCTTCGATACTTACGTGGCGCAGGTTGCCGAGGTATCAGTGAATAACGGAAACCTTCAAGTGCACCGTGTAACTTGCGTCGTGGACTGCGGACGCGCGGTAAATCCCGACGGCGTGAAGGCCCAGATGGAAGGCGGGATCATCTATGGTCTTTCTGCGGCTTTGTACGGAGAGATTACGGTGAAGGACGGCGCAGTCGAGCAGGGCAATTTCGACGACTATCCGATCGCACGTATGTTCGATGCGCCTGACACCGAGGTTTACGTTCTTACGAACGACAACCGCCCGACCGGCTGCGGAGAACCTGGCGTCCCGCCGATCGCTCCGGCTATAGCAAACGCCCTCTTTGCAGCAACCGGGCAGCGGATTCGAAAACTGCCGATACGCTTGACGTAAGCGTCGCTGAATCCACGTTGTCTGCGGGCTGCCTCTAGAATGAATTGATGTTTGCCTCTGTCACACGTCTGCGAGTGCGATCACTCAAATTTGTCCCATCGTTTCTCTGGAGAAATTTTCTTACTGAACGTCAAGTAATGCGGGCGCCCGGATTTCTAGGTGGAAGACTCCTTGTTGATGTCCGTCGCACCTTCTGGACTTTGACTGTTTGGGAAAGTGAGAAGGCGATGAAGGCGTTCCGCGGTTCAGGGGCGCATGCCGCTGTCATGCCGCGCCTTGCGCGCTGGTGTGACGAAGCTTCATATGCGCATTGCGAGTTGGCGAGCGCTGAGATTCCAAGCTGGCCGGAAGCATCTGAGCATTTGCTGAGAGACGGCCGTCTTTCTCGTGTCGAGCGCCCATCGCAGGATCATGAAGCGCGGCGCTTTCCGCCTCCTCGTTTAAGCCCTCTCATTGGACAGAACCTTGTGCCAGCGCGTATCTCCTGACATATTGCGGTCCGCGCCAGTTTCTGCCGGTGTCTCGGATTGAAAACCTAGCGTGCGGCTGCAGTCGAGCAGGATTTCTCGTTCCCATTGTGGGCCGATTGGGTTTTTTGGATGCGCACGGTCGGATGGAATCCGACCGGTCAGGTGCAGAAATCATTCCATAAAACTTGCCCCGCAGCTTGCGACCGAAGTCACTTCTTATATGCAGAGTCATGATCGGAGTGAAGCGAGAGAAATCTCAAAAAGTCGCCATCGCGGAAGGCAAGGGCGCGAACGCGCAGACTCAATCGAAGCGAGGACACTTTGCCTGCATTAGGCGCCTTCAGATGTTCGATTGCTTCCCAATGAAAAGCGGTATGACGGTACAACTCGGACCAATCGAGTCCACGCAGACGGCGAAGCGATGCAGCCACTTGCTTCCATTCCGACGGCTCAAGCTGACATAGAACTTCTTGAAACTCCGGGCCGTTTAGATCGAGACGAACGCGGTTATGGGCGGCGACCACGCGAACGTTCCGCCTTCGTCTTCGTTGCTGTTTTCAGCAACGCCTCAAGATCGGTTTCCTTTGGACTGGATTGCGCAGCCCAAGCCAATCCGCGTTCGATCCTGGAACGGTGTGGTTCCGCGAGGATCCAGAGCTGGCTCTCGGGAACCATCGCCACGGCGGTCAGGACGATCCGTCCATCCGCCAGCCGGTCGAGCCGCAGCGTCTTTCCCGCATAGTTCTTCCCTAGAGATATTTGTCCGCTTTTGCCGACAGTTTTGAGTTCACTGTTCCGAGATCGAGACTTCATGCCATCATGCTATCATGCAATCGTGCTATAGTGCGCAAACAGCATGACAAATGGAGAGGAAAATGAATATGCCGGAGTATGGAATGTCAAAGCAGATGAACGTAGGAGGTCTGTCACGGGTACTGGTAACGGTTTTTGTCCTGGTGCTGCTCTTTTTTATGGGAGCATGTTCAATCACGAAAGTAGACACTGGGAATGTAGGTGTTCTGACAAAGTTCGGTCGCGTGACTGGCGACGTGTTGCCGGAAGGCATTCACCTGATCGATCCGCTTAAATCTTCCAATCAGCTCTCGGTGAGGACGCAGGAGCAAAAGGAGAGCGCGTCAGTCCCATCCAGCGAGGGGCTCATCATGACGCTGGAGTCGTCCTTGCTCTTCCATCTCGATAAGGATCGGGCGGCGGACGTGTATCAAAAGCTGGGGGCGGACTATCAGCTAAAGATTGTGGAGCCCACGCTGCGGTCGGCGATGCGAGAAGCCACCTCCTCCCACGGAGCAAATGCTCTCTACACCGGCGAAAGAGAGCAAGTAGCAAAAGAAATCGAATCGAACCTTGCTTCCCAGCTTGCGGCCAGAGGGATTGTCGTAGAGAAGATTCTTCTCAGGGACATTCAGCTTCCGGAATCACTCAAGCGTTCGATCGAGCTGAAGCAGGCCTCCGAACAGGAATCTCTCGCTATGCAGTTCAAGCTGCAAAAAGAGAAACAGGAAGCCGACCGAAAGCGCATAGAGGCCCAAGGCATTAAGGACTTCCAGACGATTGTGGCCCAGGGAATCACGCCCGGACTGCTGGAATGGAAAGGAATCGAAGCGACTGAGAAATTCGCAGCCTCCCCGAACGCGAAGGTCGTGATCGTCGGAAATCAGAAGAATGGTCTGCCGTTGGTATTGGGTGGAAGCTAGCTTGTCGTCGGGGCTCAGCAGTATTGACAATGTTTCATGAACGCTGAACGTGGAGGACGGTGAATGGAGCCCGGTGAGCTCAAGGAAGCGGAGGAACGCGCAGAGGTTCAGGGTGAGAAGCGCATTGGTGTAACCATGGCCGTAGTCGCGGTGTTTCTTGCCCTGGCGACGATGCTTGCCCATCGAACGCATACAGAAGAAGTTGTGTTACAAACTCGGGCGGCCGATCAATGGGGGTACTACCAGGCCAAGAATTCGCGTTCGCACATGTATGAAGCCGATTCACGATTGGCGAAGCTCTCATCGGAGGGCAAGGATATTGCCAATCAATTGGCGGAGAACGGCAAAAAGGAATCGGAAGACGCCGAGAAGATCCGGCAGAAGGCTGAACATTTTGAAGAACAGACGGACGCTGCAGCTCGCCGCGCCACGTACTTTGATGTTGCTGAGGTTATGCTGGAGATCAGTCTTGTTCTCTGCTCCGTGACGCTGCTGACCACCTTGCCCGTGTTCTGGCTCTCATCGTTTATCAGTACTCTCGCCGGACTTGGCTTGATTGTTTTCGCAGCACTGCGCTGAGCCATACCGTTTCGTGGAGACGTAGCATGCTGCGTCTCTACCATGCAGCTTGCAACTCTGATGCTCCGCCGCTCAACGCACTCCCAGTAAGACGTCGATCGTAAGCTGATCAAGCCGCTCGTATTGCAGTCCTTTTTGGGAAAGTGCCGCGCGATCGAACGACCTGTTCAGCAGAGATTTCGCATTTTGACTCGAATACTTTCCGACATGACCTGTAGGAGAGCCGTTTACTTCTGCCAGAATCTCGCGAATCTCTTTATCAGCGTTCCAGCGCTTGGCCTTCTCTTTCAGGATAAGATACGTGCGCATGCACCCACGAGCAAAATCTTTTACTCCGGCGACATCTTCGGTGCGATAAGCATGAGCGTCGAAATGCCTTGGACCGTCATATCCAACATCCTCAAGAAATTTGACCAGCCAAAACATCGCTTTCGGCGTTGCCGATCCGAAGCGTAGATCTTGATCGTAGCGGCCCGGATATTGATCGTTCAGATCGATATGAAACAGCTTTCCCGCCTCCCAGGCCTGCGCCACTGCATGAACGAAGTTCAATCCCGCCATGTGCTCGTGGGCAACCTCAGGATTTACCCCGACCATTTCGGGATGATCGAGGGTAGTGATGAATCCGAGGTACGCGCCCGTCGTCGGCATATAGATATCGCCACGCGGTTCGTTGGGTTTGGCTTCGAGCGCAAACTTGAAACCATACTTCTTATCGATGTTGTACTCGCAAAGATAGTTGACGGATTCGCGCAGGTTCTTCACCGCATGGTCGGGACGTCGGCAAGCATCGGTCTCCGTGCCTTCACGTCCACCCCAGAGCACGAAGATCTTCGCTCCGAGTTCGGCCCCGAGCTCCATCGCGCGCATGGTCTTTTGCACCGCGTACGCGCGTACGTCACGATTGTTAGCCGTGAACGCGCCATCACGAAATACGGGATCGTAAAAGAGATTCACCGTGGCCATTGGCACCACGATGCCATGGCGCTTGCAAGCCGACTTGAATTCGCGCACGATACGATCGCGTTCGGACGGAGATGCGTCGATCGGGACGAGATCGTTATCATGAAGATTCACGCCCCATGCTCCAACCTCCGCCAGGAGAGCGACGATGTCGTTCGGTGGAATCGTGGGGCGCACAGCCTCGCCAAAGGGATCGCGGCCGCGGTTGCCCACTGTCCACAATCCAAAAGAAAATTTGTGCTCGGGCTTCGGCTGGTAGTCACTACTGGACATGAAGGCTCCTCAAAAGTCGCTAGGCTGTTTGACTCGAATATGAATCCCGGATTTGTCGCAGCGCAGGGTACACACGACGATAAGTCGAGTACTGCCGCCGCATAATCTGCGCAGACTCCCGATTTGGCTCGACAATTGTCTTAACGCGAACAACATTGCGGCAGGCGTCGTCAACGGTGCTCCATACTTTGGCTCCAACGCCCGCCAGAAGCGCAGCACCGTAAGCGGCTCCTTCTTCAGCCTCGACAATCTCTACGCTGTGCGCATACACATCAGCTTGAATCTGCCGCCACAGAGGCGAACGCGCTCCTCCACCTCCGAGACGGATGTTGGTCACCGGTACTTGTAACTCCTCGAAGATTGCGAACGAATCGCGCAGACTGAAAGCGACTCCCTCCATGATCGCTCTTACTACGTGAGCTCGGCGATGATTAGCCGCGAGACCTACCAGGGCGGCCCGGGCATCCGGATCGAGATGTGGTGTCCGTTCACCCATCAGGTAAGGAGCCCACAGAACACCACCTGATCCCGGACCAACTGAGGCGGCTTCGTCTGCGAGAACGTCGTAGGGATCGCGATCGCCGGCGGAGTTGGGGCCAAACTGATCGCGAAACCACCGCAGTGAGAGGCCGGCAGCTTGAGTCACTCCCATTACGTGCCACCGATTGGGCACAGCATGGCAAAAGGTATGCAACCTTCCGTGTGGATCCATTATGGGACTCGCAGTAGAGGCAAACACAACGCCTGAGGTCCCAATAGTCGCGTGCACGGTTCCCGGAGCCACTACGCCAAGCCCCACAGCCCCGGCCGCCTGATCTCCAGCGCCAGTGACAACCGGGGTGCCAGAGGCGAGGCCAGTCTGTTCAGCTCCCTCTTTCGAGACCGCGCCGCACACTTCCGATGATTCGAAGAGTCTTGGCAGCACTGCCATGCCGATGCCGGTTGCGCTCGCCACCTCTGCGGACCAACGGCGATTCGCCACATCCAGCAAGAGCGTGCCGGAGGCGTCGGCCATATCCATCGCGTATTCACCCGTCAGACGGAAGCGCACGTAGTCTTTAGGAAGCTGCAGCATGCGGAACTTTTCGAACACTTGCGGCTCGTGCTTGCGCACCCAAAGAAGTTTCGTCAGCGTGAAGTTGGTGAGAGCGGGATTGCAGGTTAGCTGGATGAGCCGTTCGGCGCCAATGCGTTGCGTAATTTCGGCGGCTTCTTCTGCGGTGCGTTGATCGCACCATATCAATGATGGCCGCAGTGAATTGCCGCTCGCGTCAAGCAGCACCGCGCCATGCATCTGGCCCGAAAAGCTGACGGCTGCGATATTCGACGCAGGGGTTCCACATTGGGAAACAACTTTCCGAACAGCCTCGCAACAAGCGCGCCACCAATCCTGCGGCTCCTGCTCGGCCCAGCCGGTCTGGGGAGAGGCGAAGTGACGATGTTCAGCTGTGGCAGAAGCAAGGACTCGCCCGCCTTTGTCGATGAGCAACGCGCGGGTGCCACCGGTGCCGACGTCGATCCCCAGAAGATTCACAGGTTGTCCTTACGCGCTCCGTTTTCGTCCCAACATGTCCAAGGCGACCGCGCCGTCTGCGCTCAATTCCTTCGCCCTTGCGACGAACGCAGCGCGGTCATGCTGCCAGCGCTCGAACTGCAGGGAATCAAACGACATTCCGATTCTGATCGGTCCACCTGAGGATGC
>QIBC01000146.1 GCA_003225215.1 Acidobacteriota bacterium | reverse complement strand
GGATGCGTTTTCTGTCATACGAAGGATGAAACGGATGACCGCAAGGCCTGGATCGTCTACCGCGGAACACACTGCTATATCTGCCTGAATGCCTTTCCCTACACCTCGGGACATGTGATGGTAATCCCGTACGACCATCTCGACGAACTCAGGAAACTTCCTCGAGAGGCGGCGCACGAGATAGTGGACTTGTGCCAGCTCACGGAGACGATCTTGCGCAGCTTATACAGCCCAGACGGTATCAATTTAGGAATGAATATCGGAGCCGCAGCCGGAGCGGGAATCGCTGGGCACGTCCATATGCATGTGCTTCCGCGCTGGATCGCCGATGCAAACTTCATGACCGTCGTCGGCGAGACAAGGGTGCTCCCGGAGGCGCTCGATGTCACCTGGGAACGGATGCGGAAGGCGTTTCAACAAAGCAGCAATAAGCGATAAGCAATTAGCCAAGTCGTGCAGTTGCTAATCGCTAATTGCTTTCCGCTAATCGCTGACTTCTCACGTCAACACTTCCTTCAATCGTCCGCTGTCCACGTCGTACACAAAGCCACGCACAATGATCTCTTTCTTGACCCACGGGTGCGACTTCAGCTTCTCGAGCTGCTTGCGGACATTTTCTTCGGGCTTTTTGAATGCGTAGAAACGTTCCGGAGACACGCTGGCCGTGCCGGCATGGCGCTCGATCATGCTTCGCAGCTCTTCTTCTGTAGAGCGCATGAGCCCACAGTCGGTGTGATTGATCACCATGAACTCTTCTGTTCCGAGCAGATAGTGAGAGACGAGAAGCGAGCGCAACGCATCTTCGGTAACAATTCCACCGGCATTGCGGATAATGTGCGCATCGCCGTCATCGAGCCCCAGCGTTGCCTTGGTTAAACGAGTATCCATGCATGTAACCACAGCAAGCCGTCGCGTGGGGCGTGGCGAAAGATGACGAGACGCATGCTTCTGCGCATATTTCTCGTTCGCTTGAAGGACTTCGTCGATCGTGGACATAGTCTGAAGATTGTCATTCCGAGCGGATGCTCACGCGTAAGGTTCGCATGAGCAGGAGAGAGGAATCCCTATTCCACACGAAAATCTATGCACAAGCGGAAAACTTGGAATCCATAGGGATCCTCACGCCAACACCATGCGTTCGGAATGACAATAAAAAAACACTACTTCTTCTCTTTCCCTCTCGTTTTGATCCAAATCGGCGTTCCTTCAAACCCAAAGGCTCGCCGAATTTGATTCTCGAGGAAACGCTGATATGAGAAATGGAGTTTCCCCGCACGATTGGTAAAAACAATGAATGTCGGCGGAGAAACTGCAGCCTGAGTCATGTACTGAATGCGGATTCCGTAGCCCGGGGAAGAGGCGCGTTCGAAATCCACGGTCTTCAAGAAACGATTCATCTCTCCAGTTGAGATTCGCTTGCGGCGCTCTTGAGCGACGCGCTCTACGGCGGAGAAGACACGGTCCACATTCTTGCCACTCGTCGCCGAAATGAACAGCACGGGAGCGTAGCTCAGATATTTCAGCACCGAACGAAGTTGCTTCTCGAAGAGATCCTGATCTGCAGCCGGTTTTCCATCCTGTCGTCGTGACCCCACCAGGTCCCATTTGTTTATGACAATCACGACTGAGCGACCGCTCTCGTGGGCATATCCGCCGATAGTTGCATCGAGTGCGGTGACGCCTTCGGTGGCATCAATCACCAGTAGAGCAACGTCGGCCGCTTCAAGGTGCTTGCGCGCCATCACAACCGAAAGCTTTTCCGCCATCAGTTTGGTTTTGCCTTTACGGCGGATGCCCGCAGTGTCAATGAAGCGATAGCGCTGCTGGTCGCGTTCGACTAGCTCATCCACTGCATCGCGCGTGGTGCCGGCGATTGGGGAAACAATCGCGCGCGACGTTCCGGTGAGCTGGTTCAGCAGCGTCGACTTTCCCACATTCGGACGACCGATGATTGCGATCTTAGTTTCCGTCTGCTCCTGTCGCACAGGCGCCTCCGCCTGTGTTTCGGCCTGATTAAGCACATCCGAGGACTGTGCCACTGTATTTTCGGGAGCAACTTCTGTATCAGTTCCGGGAGGCAGTCTCTCGAGTACAGCGTCGAGCAACTCGCCCAGACCGTTACCATGCTCTGCCGAAACGGGAAAGACATCCTTGATGCCGAGCCGCCGAAAATCTTCTACTACGGATTCAATCTTGGGAGTATCGATCTTGTTTACTGCCAGCAATACCGGCTTACCGCTGCGGATGAGCAGTCGCGCCAGATCGATATCCGGCGATGCCAGTTCTGTGCGGCCATCCACCACCATCGCGATCACATCTGCCTGTTCTAGGGCGACTCGCGCCTGACGATAGATCTCTGCCGGTATCAGCTCTTTTTCATCAGGAATGATCCCGCCGGTGTCGATTACTTCGACCTCGCGTCCATTCCAGCGCGCTTTCCCATATAAGCGATCGCGCGTAATTCCAGGTTCATCTCCGACGATGGACCTGCGGCTTCCGATCAGACGATTGAAGAGCGTGCTTTTCCCCACGTTAGGACGGCCCACAATGGCGAGGACCGGCAACTTGCGGACCGTCGCAGTCTTGGGGCGCGTAGCGAGATTGGCAGAACTCTTTGGCAAGGAAGGCTCAGTTGGCGAGTTTAGTGGATTTGGCCCGCTTTACCCGGATGTGGATTCGATCTCCGATTGCGCTTACGAAATCATTCGATCGCGAAATCACTTAGCAAAGTTTCGCAACAACTCAAGCTATTATAAAGACTCGTTCCGCGCTGCCCGTGCGCGGCTGGGTCCCTTGTCTTCCGTCCCTCAAAATGCGACCGCTTCGCAGCCTGCCCGAGTTACAGGCTCGCTGTATTCGTTTTTTGCGCCCGGCGGAGCGCTCTCCCGCTCGCATCCTGCATACGAATTTCGCCGCGGACAGCTTCAGATGGCCGAAGCCGTCGAGCAGGCAATCGCCGATAAGAGGCATTTGCTCGTTGAAGCCGGTACCGGCACCGGCAAGACGCTCGCGTACTTATTGCCGGCCATCCGCTCCGGAAAACGCGTAATCGTCTCGACCGGAACGAAAAACCTGCAGGAACAGCTCTTTTACAAGGACGTTCCCTTTCTGGAACAAGTATTGTTTCCCGGCGCGGCGAGCGAAGGCAAACTGCGCGTTTGTTACATGAAGGGACGCAACAATTATCTGTGCCGGCAGAAACTCTACGACCTCAAGAATCAGCCGATCTTGCGGGAGTTTGCCGAGGTCGAGCAGTACCGCGCGATTGCCGAATGGGAACAGCACACCGATACCGGCGACCGCGCGGAAATCGCCGGCCTGCCCGAATCGAGCGCTCTGTGGCACAAGATCGACGCCCGCTCCGACGCTTGCACAGGTCAGAAATGCCCACAGTTCGATCGTTGCTTTATCACCGAGATGCGCCGCCGCGCCCTGGAAAGCGACATCGTGATCGTCAATCACCATCTCTTCTTCGCCGATCTCGCGATCAAGCGCGCGGCCGAACAAGCTCCGGATGCCGGCGTGCTGCCAGAGGCCGGGATTGCGATCTTCGACGAAGCGCATGAGCTCGAAGAAGTAGCCGGCAGCTATTTCGGAGTGTCGGTCAGCAACCTGCGTCTGGACGAGTTGGCACGCGACGTGGAAACCACGCTGCGTCAACGCAAGACGCTGCCGGTATCGGTGTCGCTGGCCTGCGGCAATCTGCGCGAGCGTTCGCAATTTTTCTTCGGGCTGATTCCGCCTGGCGAAGGCCGCTTTGCCTTTATCAACCGCGAGGGATTTCTTGAAGAGAACGGAGATGAATACATCTCCGTGATGAATGCGCTCACGCGCCTCATGGCTGAACTCGAAGGTATCAAGGAAAAGCCGGAAGAACTGTTTCAGTACATGCGGCGTGCGGAAGAGCTGAAGGTTCAGCTCTCTTTCATTTTGGAATCGAAGGATCGCAACACTGTCTTCTGGATTGAACGTCGCGGTGGACTGGGACGCGGTCGATCAGGCTCACGCATCGTCTCCCTGCAGGCAACTCCCATCGACGTTTCTCAACTTCTGCGTCAGACATTATTCGAAAACCTCGATACTGCGGTTCTCACTTCGGCCACATTGGCGGTAAGCAACGGATTCGAATACATCCAGCGGCGCGTGGGATTGGATCATGCACGTTCGTTGATCGTTCCCTCCCATTTCGACTATTCCAGCCAAGCCGTGCTCTATGTCCCGCCAGACTTGCCCGATCCGCGCAGCGACCAATTTGCTTCGCGCGCTGCCCAGGTGATTCGCCGCGTACTTGAAATCACGCAGGGGCGCGCCTTCTGCCTGTTCACCAGCTACGCGCAGATGCACGACATCTACGACCGGCTCCTCGGCGAGGTCGAATATCCGATGCTCATCCAGGGCTCGGCCCCTCGGAGTGCTTTGCTCGAAGAATTCCGTACTACGGCCAATGCAATTCTGTTCGCGACGTCATCGTTCTGGCAGGGGGTGGACGTACAAGGCGAGCAGCTCAGTTGCGTGATCATCGACCGGCTACCGTTTGCGGTTCCGAACGATCCCGTAGTCGCAGCTCGTGTAGCCGCGATCGCCGCCGATGGTGGCAATGCATTCATGGAATACCAGGTTCCCGGAGCGGTGATCACGCTCAAGCAGGGCTTCGGGCGTCTAATTCGTTCGCTTCACGATCGCGGCGTCCTCGTGCTGCTGGACAACCGCATTCATCGCCAGCGCTATGGGCGGGTCTTCCTCGAGAGTCTTCCGAAGTATGGAGTGGCGAATGGGCTTGAAGACGTCGAGGAGTTTTTCTCGCGAAAGAACTAAACACCTGTGGCACAACGAAGTCATGACAGCTTCGAGTCATCGCTACAATCCTTGCAGTGAACTTCTTGACGCGAGTTCGCCTCCTCTGGACCGCGTGTATCGCCCTCTTCGTTTCAGCGGTCGTGGGTTTGCGCTGGGGCGCGCAGATTAGTATCGCGATGCTGCCGAAGCCGCAGCGTGCTTTTGCAGACGCCGAATTACTCCACAGCATATGGATCACGCGCAGCATCTTTCTCTTCCTGCTGTCTGCCATCTGCGGAGTGCTTGGGATCTATTACAGTCTGCGCGCCTCGGACGCCAGCGAGCGATAGGAATACTAATAATTAACCACAGAGAGCACGGAGGAAAGGAGGATAGAGGCATTGATTTTCCTCCGTGTCCTCTGTGGTAATTCAGGCATGCCCCAAGGCCCCGCGCACAACCATCGCGATACAATAGAAGCAAGTCCTCTGACGGCTCGCGAACGTCTCAAATCGCCGGAAAATCTGAGTTCCTGTATTTCTCTCTGCGAGGACAAACCTGAGGAAGCATGTACGAAGTTACTGTTGAAGACAGCTTTGCAGCCGGACATTACCTGCGCAACTACCGCGGTAAGTGCGAGAATCCGCACGGCCACAACTACAAGGTCCGCATTACGCTGCAAGGGCCGGAACTCGATCAGGCCGGTCTGCTGCTCGATTTCAAAGAGCTGAAGCTGGTGATGAAGCCTGTCATCGAGCGCCTGGATCATCGCATGATCAACGATGTCGTTCCCTTCACTACGCTGAATCCCTCGGCCGAAAACCTTGCGAAATTTTTCTTCGATGAAACCAACGTTAATCTGAAGAGCTCAACCTCGGGCCGGGTCAGCGTGAAGGAAGTAACGATCTGGGAAACCGATACCACAACGGCTAGATATTCGGAATAATTAACCACAGAGGACACGGAGAACACGGAGGAAGAAAGGATCAAAGCATCGGTTCCCTCCGTGTTCTCTGTGTCCTCTGTGGTAATCAGCGCCTAATGTACATCGTCGAAATCTACAAATCCGTTCAGGGGGAGTCTTCCTTCGCAGGCCTGCCGTGCATTTTCGTACGGCTGGCCGGCTGCAATCTGCGCTGCAGCTGGTGCGACAGCGAGTACACCTTTACGGGCGGCCGCAAAATGTCTCTCGAAGAAGTGATGGCTGAGGTGAAAAGGCTTGCTCCGGTAAAGCTCCTCGAGATCACCGGCGGCGAGCCCATGCTTCAGGAACGGGAGGTCGTGCCGCTGATGGAAAGCCTCCTGGCTTATGGCTACGAGGTCTTGATTGAAACCAGCGGAGAGCGTCCGTTAGCCAACGTTCCCAAATCAGTCCACAAGATCGTAGATGTAAAGTGTCCGGCCTCCGGAGAAGGCGGCAGCTTCCGAATGGAGAACCTCGACGCATTGACTAAGAACGATGAAGTGAAGTTTGTGATCGCCGACCGGGGCGATTACGAGTTCGCTCGCGACTTCGTCCGCGAACATGGGTTCGAATCCCGCGTACGAGATGTTCTATTCTCTCCCGCCTTTCGCAAGGATGCCGGTCCCGAACGCGATGCCCGCAACTGTCTGCTCGATCCCAGAGAACTTGTGGAATGGATCCTCGCCGACGGCCTCAATGTGCGCCTCGGTCTCCAGATTCATAAGTTCATCTGGGAGCCCATGTTGAAGGGGGTCTAAGGGAATCGGGTGATCGGTACCGGCGGCGGTAGCCGCTGGGTCAGTCACCTCCATGCCTATATCGAGAGCATGCCAGATCACGTACCCAGCGGCTACCGCCGCCGGTACCGATCATCAGGATTCTGCCCTGCCCTTGAAGGTTCTACTCGGTTGGATTTAACTTGTGTTACGGGAAGTGGCGCTGAAGCAGGCTGCAGGCAGGCGCTGCACCATGGATTCGTCGTTATCGATGGGTGAGGAGGAATTGTATGAAACTCAAAACAGGTGCGATTGCTTTCATCTTCATGTTGCTTAGCGCAATCAGCGCGTTGGCGCAGACCGCCACTATCAAAGGCTCCGTAAAAGACGCGAATGGCGGCATGCCTGGCTTGGCCGTGCAATTGAAGGATTCCGAGACTGGCCGCAAGTACAACCTCAAGACCGACAAAAAAGGCGAGTTCTTCAGTATCGGTGTTTCTCCCGGGAAGTACGACGTCGACGTCAGCAAAGATGGAAAGGTCGTGTACACCACCAAGTTCCAGGTCTCACTCAATCTCGACGTAAATCAGCTCGATATCGATCTCACTCCAGCTCCCGCAGCTGCGGCAGGGCAGGAGGCTGCGCCGGCTGCGCCGCCAAGCGGGCAGCAGCCAGCACAGCAGCGCAAGCTGACCGAAGAGGAGAAAAAGCAGATTGAAGAGACCAACAAGAAAAACGCCGAGATCCAGAAGGAGAACGCAAAGATTGGCAATCTCAACACCCAAATTAAGGAAGCCCAGGCGGACATGAATGCGAAGAACTACGATGCTGCCGTCCAGGTGATGCAACAGGCAGCAGAGGCCGACAATAACCAGCACGATCAGGTGTATGGGATCTACGGTGACGCCCTGCTGGGTGCTAAGAAATACCCGGAGGCGATCGACGCGTACAACAAAGCCATCCAGGTTGGTGCAACGCAGACCCGCCCCAACGCTAAGCAGATGCAGGCCTCGTACTACAACAATCTCGGCCAGGCCTACGCTCGCACCAACAAGATTCCCGAGTCAATCGACGCCTACAACAAAGCCGCCGAGCAGGATCCCACGCGCGCTTCGCAGTTCTATTACAACGAAGGCGCCGTGCTGACCAATACGGGAAAGACGGACGACGCCAATACCGCCTTTACGAAAGCGATTCAGGCCGACCCGAATCACGCGGAGGCCTACTATCAACGCGCGATCAACTCGTTGCAGAAGGCGACCGTGGATAAGCAAGGAAAGATGATTGCGCCTCCGGGAACTGCGGACGACTTCAATAAGTATCTGGAGTTGCAGCCCACGGGCCCGTATGCCGATGGCGCTAAGCAGATGCTCGAGACCCTGGGCGCGAAGATCTCTACTGGTTATAAATCCACGAAGAAGTAGTCCACACGCCTACAATATTCAGGGCGGCCGCATGGCCGCCCTTTTTGGTTGATGCCGGCAAGCCAAGCCCATATCCGAATTGAGCGAGTCCTCAGCTTTGAAGAAGCGCGTGAGCGCGTCTCTGCTCAAGCAGAGCTGCTGCGTCAACTGCCGCGCAAGGGCGAACAGCTAGCGCTTCTTAGTTCGCTAGGCCGCACCCTGGCAGAAGAGATCGTTGCAGATCGCGACTTCCCTCCTTTTCCTCGCGCCACTCGCGACGGATACGCCGTACGGACAGGAGATACGCGCGCAGTTCCTGCCGAGCTCAAAGTCGTCGGACAAGTGCGCGCCGGTGGCGAACTACCGATTGGCTTCTCGCAGCTTGAACGAGGGCAGGCGATTTCAATCATGACCGGCGCTCCGGTTCCCAACGGAGCCGATGCAGTAATCATGGTCGAACACACGCAACGCAATGGTGACTCGGTTCGGCTGCTGCGATCGGTCGCAAGCGGGGAGAATGTTGTTCCCCGTGGCAGCGAAGCTCGTTCCGGTACTCCGTTACTGAACCGGGGAACCCGGATTTCGCATCCGCAGATCGCCCTGGCTGCAGCGGTGGGTAGATCGAAACTGAACGTGTACTCTCGTCCGCGAATTGCGATTCTCTCGACCGGCGACGAAGTCGTTCCGATCGATTCATTGCCGGCCGACAATCAGATTCGCAACTCCAACAGTTTTTCGCTGGCCGCACAGGTGATTGCTGCGGGAGCAGAGCCGATCCAGCTCCCTATCGCGCCGGATGAACCTGGACGCTTGCGCGAATTGATGGCGCAAGGACTCGAGAGCGATTTGCTGCTGCTGAGCGGTGGCGTCTCTGCCGGTGAGTACGACCTGGTAGAAGACGTTCTCTCGGATTTCTCTGCGGAATTCCTGTTTACCGGGGTCCAGATTCAACCGGGAAAGCCGCTGGTATTCGGACGCGCCCGCTCTGGCTCGCACGGGAGTTGGACCTGCTTCTTCGGATTGCCCGGTAATCCGATTTCTACGATGGTCACCTTCGAACTGTTTGCCAGTACGCTGATTCGGGCGCTATCCGGGGATACAGCGCAGTCCGCGCTGCCAGGAACAAAAGCACGATTGCGGAAAGAGATTCGCACCAAAACAGGGCTCACCCGATTTCTTCCGGCGACGATGTCGGGAAACTGGAATGATGCAGAGGTCGAGCTTGTGAAATGGCAGGGGTCGGGAGACCTGGCAGCCTTCGCACGCGCCGATTGTCTGCTCGTGATTCCGCCGGTTGGTGAACATTTCAATCCGGGAGAATGGATGACAGTATTACCTCTCGAGAAATGGTAGAGACGCAGCATGCTGCGTCTCTGGGATGCCGTCTGGGAACGCAGAGAGCAAAGCTCATCCGTGCTCTGTCGTGAAGACGCAGCATGCTGCGTCTCTACCGGAGCCGCGCCCAGCACTGAATCGTCTACATTGATATGAAACTGCCATAATGCGCCGCAAACTTTCACATTACGATCACAGCGGGCGTGCAACGATGGTCGATGTTTCGGAAAAACAGCCGACCAAGCGCGAAGCAGAAGCCTCCGCCTTCGTGAGCATGTCAAACAGCGTTCTTGCCGCTCTGCCAGAGAATC
>QIBC01000353.1 GCA_003225215.1 Acidobacteriota bacterium | reverse complement strand
TTGTGGCATCGAAACGTGTCCTGACTCTCATGTAAGGGGCACGGTTGGGCCGCGCAAGACTGACGTCAGCCAATAGGAGTGCACCAGTTGAACTTGCGAACAGTTACAACACTCTGGAATAAACGGACGATTATAACAGGCGAGAATTTTCTGAAAAGCGTTTGTAAAAAGTTTTTCCGAGGAAAGGCGAACACGAAGGTCACGAAGGCAAAACATCAAGGTCACAATTCGAGATAGCAGGACCGACGCGCGCCCTCGCGCGGGTTTTGTTTCCCCGAAGCGGAAATTTCTTCGGTGAATCAGATTAATGCCTTGATTTTGGGCTGGTCTGCAAACACCCGGCCGAGGGCGGCCGCAGGTCCGTCATCTCTTCGTGACCTCACGATTTTGCCCTCGTGACCTTCGTGTTCGACGCTCTTCGGTGTTTACGAATCCGAAAGCCCTGACAAAACCAACAGCTTCCTCTCCGTCATCTCTTCCATCGCGTAACGAATTCCCTCGCGCCCGAGCCCAGAATCCTTCGGTCGCCACCGGTCCAAAGAGTTCCTCGCAGTTGACCTTCATTTGAGGAGTAGTGCCCGAGAGTAGCGTGGGCTCCAGAATCGAACCCTTTGCTGTGCCCCCGCAATGCACCTTCGCTCCAACAGACACAGCTTCTTGAATCCACTGCTCCACTCGCCGCACATCGGAAGCGCGAATCATCGGACCAACGTCGGTTCCGTCGTCCGCGGGGTCGCCCACTTTCAGCCGGTCGGTGGCATCCACCATCTGCGCCGTGAACTGATCGAAGATGCTGGCGTGCACAAGAATGCGCTGAACCGAAATACAACTCTGCCCGGCATACGTGAAAGCTCCAGAAACACAACGCGCGACGGCCTGCTCGATCTCTGCATCGTGGTGAACGATTGCAGCGGCATTTCCACCGAGTTCGAGCAGAACACGTTTCTTGCCGGCATTCCGCTTAAGCTGCCATCCGACGGCGGCGCTGCCGGTAAAGCTGAGCAGCTTGATCCGATCGTCGGAAATTAGGAGCCCTGCGTTCCCCACAGGAAATCGCCGGACGATTCCCCAACGATCCTCAGCCGCAGGAATAAAGTCGAGCGGCAGATACTCCCCGTAAATTCTTACCGATTCTTCGGCCGCGGTCGTAAACGTCAGGACCGCGCGATCAACCTCTGCCCGCGCTGCCTTTACCGGCTTGCCGGCTTCGAGCACCATCAACTGCACGAAGGTATCTGCGTGCGCTCGGATCGCGTCTCCAGTCTTCAACAGAACATCCTTGCGCTTGAACGACGGAAGTTCTCTCACCTGAGTGCAGGCTTGCACAGCAGACACGATCGCATGTTCCAGATGCTTGCGACTCGCAAGCCATGTAACGCCAATCTCCTGATCCTCATAAGGTGAGTGAATGCTGACGCGCTGCCCCTCGCGGATCCACTCTCCAGCCGCGAGAAATCCTGACTCAATAGGAAGCTCTGGTCCGAAGTTCATCATCGTCTATCCGGCAAATGGTACCTGCGATAATCGAAGCTGCGCTACTTGCTCCCATGCAGCACCTCGCTATCGACGCCGCGCTCGCACTGCTGACTCTGTGCGGGGTTGCTTTCTATCTGATTGCCGCGTGGAGTGATCGCGACTTTGGCCGGCAGAACGAACCAAAGCTCGCGCTGGCCTCCATGCCTCCGGTTTCGATTTTGAAACCGTTGAAAGGAGCGGATAGTCAGACATATGCTGCACTCCGCAGCCACTGCGAACAGGAATATGGGAATTACGAGACTTTGTTCGGCGTCAACGACGCAAGTGATGAGGCGATTCCGCTCGTCCGCAAGCTTATGGTGGAATTCCCGAATCGCGAACTTACCCTTGTAGTTTGCACCGAAGTATTTGGTTCAAATCGCAAAGTCAGCAATCTAATCCATCTTCTGCGCCAGGCGAAATACGGGCACATTCTGGTAAACGACGGCGACATCAAAGTTGCGCCCCGCTATCTCCAGGCGGTGATGGCAAACTTCGACGATCCCGAAATAGGAATGGTTACCTGCCTGTACCGGGGTAATCCAGCTCACACACTCGGCTCAAGAATGGAGGCACTGGGCATCGCTACCGATTTCGCTCCCGGAGTACTGACGGCGCGCTTTCTCGACAACGGCCTCAGGTTTGGCCTCGGCTCCACACTGGCCATGAGCCGCGCAGTCCTCGAAAAGATCGGGGGCTTCCATGCTGTGGTGGACTATCTGGCCGACGATTATCAACTGGGCAAGCGCATCGCGCATGCCGGCTTCAAAGTCGCGCTCTCGCATGAGGTGGTCGAGACCTCGGTCCCCGCTTACTCCTTCAGGCAATTTTGGGAACATCAACTGCGCTGGGCCCGGACGATGCGAGTGTCGCGCCCTTCCGGATATGCTGGAGTCGGTCTAACGTTCGGTCTGCCGTGGGCAATTTTCCTCGTTGCCGTTGCTTCTGGAAGTTGGTGGTCATGGACGCTGCTTGCGGCGGCTCTGCTTGCACGGCTGGCGGTAGCTTACAGCATTGGGACTGGAACGTTACAAGATTGGCAGGTGCTTCGGGACTTGTGGCTTTTGCCTCTGCGTGACCTGCTGGCAGTAGCCATTTGGCTTTGTAGTTATGGCGGGGACACTGTCACTTGGAGAGGAGAAAAGTTCCGACTGAAGCAAGGCCGCATGTATCCGCTTTCACCAGCGCCAGGTTCCGACATCGTGAAGCCCGGGCCCAAAGTACATTCTCAGACTCAGCGGTAACGCTCAGGAGGGAGTATGACCACTTGCCGGCGCGTGTTGCCGCTACACGCCCACGCGAAGCACGCGATCCATCCAATGATCGACCAGCCCAGCAACAGGTTCACCAGAAAGATCGATCCGGAACTCTGGTGGTGCCTATGATGAGCGACGATCGCCGGCGCAAAGTAGAGCACGACTGCGCAGAAGAATGCGAACAGACTGAACATCACACATCTCCTGCCATCATGTTACGCAGTAAATCTCACTCTCGTTCCTTGGTTTCTTCGTTACCCCAGCAGAAAGTAACAATAGTCATCATGTGGATAATAGGGATCGAAAAGATCTCATTCGAAGAATTCCTCGGGCCAGGCGCGTGTGCCATGTAGCACGCTAAGTACTTGGATCGTATTTGACTTGATTCGATACACGATGAGGTATGGAGTCTTCGGGACAACTAACTCGCGCGTGCGAGCTACGCGACCTCGGCGCCCAGAGGCAGGGAATCTTCGTAGCTGCATCGTTGCTTTTCGGATTTGACGGACAACACGGATCGCAGCAGCAGGGCTATCTCGCCTCACATACTGTTCGAGCGCTAGCAGATCGGCAAGCGCTTGTGAAAGCCACTTAACGCGCACGACGGCGGGTTAGTTTCCGAAAGAGTGCGCCAACTTCCTTGTCGCCGGCAAATTCATTCCTATCCGCTTTCTCTATCGCCTTCTTGATATGTTCGACTTGCCAGCGATTGACGTCGACATATTCACGAATGACCTCCGCCGCAAGATTGGAGGGACTGCGGCGTTTTGATCGCGCAAGTTTATCGAGTTCTTCTATCAAACCGGGCGTCAATCGTAAAGTCAGGTGGGCGCTGGTTGCCATGTGAGAATTGTATATCTACTGGAAATCGACTCGCATTTTGCAACGATGAATTAGCGCTTCGCTGCTTCTGTTAGATTCACCTGGTGCCCCATTCGACCCTGGTCGCTCAACCAGAACCGACGACTACACCGACAACCAGCCTTCGCCTCCCACTGATCATTGCGATCGTTAGTTGCGCTGCTCGCGGTTCTTGAAGTGGTGCTGCATTCTGCGGTCTCGTTGAACCTGGAGCTGCGCAACTTCGAGAAGCTGACGCTGATTTATCTGGTGGCAGCCGTTCCTTTCTTTATTACTGGGCTGCTCTTTTCGATAGTCTTTGCGCGCGAGACCGCGCAGATCGCGCGTCTCTACGGATTCGATCTCATTGGCGGCGCCCTCGCCTGTCTGATGCTCGTCCCGATACTCAATGTTCTCGGCGCGCCCAACGCCGTACTCTGCGCCGCTGTTCTGATGGCCGTTGCTGCGGCTCTTTGCAGTATCACCCAGCGGCAAAAGACAATCGCAGCCATCATTGCAGTCGCATATGTCGTCTTGATCGCGGCTAACCACAGCGGCAAGCTGATCGACATTATTTATGCCAAGGGATTGCGCCGCGATGCTTCCTGGGTGCAGTTTGCCCGCTGGAACGCGCTGTCGCGTGTCGAAGTCGACCAGGTAGGGCTCGCGAAATACATCGTGATCGATGCCGACGCCTCCACCGCAATCATGAATGTCGATCCCTCGCTCTGGGACCGGGACGTGCCCGTGGGTTCCGATCCGGGAACGTGGAAGCAGTCTTCGCCATTCAACTGGAAGTCCGACCTGATGAACGCGGCTCCATCGCTTGCGAACGTGCTGCGGCCGCGCGGCGACTTCGCCATTATTGGTCCAGGCGGTGGAGTCGACGTCCTGCGCGCCGTCGCCAATGGCAGCAGGAACGTCACCGGCATCGAGATCAATCCGCTGATTGCGAACACGATCATGCGCGATCGATATGCCGATTACGCTCATCATCTGTACGAGCGATCAGGCGTCCACATTCACGTCGCTGACGGCCGATCGTATCTGCGCAGCAGCCGCGATCATTATGACGTTGTGCAGATGACGCTGGTCGACACCTGGGCATCGACCGCGGCAGGCGCGTACGCGCTCAGCGAGAATAATCTGTACACGGTTGAGGCATTCCGCGAGTACTTCGACCACCTGCGTTCAGATGGAATGATCGCGATCACACGCTGGGAGTTCCGCCAACCTCGGGAAGCCCTGCGGGTTGTGTCGCAAGCGACCGAAGCGCTGCATGAGTTGGGCGTAATAAATCCCCGCGACAACTTCATCGTGACCTCCGACGGGCCGCTCGATCAGGACGGCCGTCCGGTAATCGTGCTCGCCAAAAAATCAGCCTTTACTTCGGATGAGATCGCCGCTGTTCGCAGCCACCTTCTTTCACATCCCAAGCTGGTAAACCTGTATCTTCCCGGCGATGCCAATGCGGAAAATGCCTTCACCCGTCTCATCGCGTCGAACGATCCGCACGGGTTCGCAGCAAGCTACCAATACAACGTCGCGCCCGTCTTCGACTCCTCTCCGTTTTTCTTCTTCACCCTGAAAACGGCCAACGCCATTGCGGATTTGCGCGGCACGCGCGGCGGAATGGATTGGCGCGTGAATCTCGGCATTGTGATTCTAGGGATGGTTCTGCTCATCTCGATAGTGGCGGTTCTCGCCTTCCTGGTAATTCCACTTGCATATGAACCCCAAGCGTCACATCCCAGGGTTCTGCCACTCAGTTACTTCATCGCCGTCGGACTCGGTTACATTCTCGTGGAGATCACGCTCATTCAGCGCTTCGTACTCTTCTTGGGTCATCCCACCTATGCACTCACAGTTGTTATCTTCCTTATGTTGCTCGCGAGCGGCACTGGAAGCCTCACGGCGCGACGCCTGACGGCTGGCCCGCGCGCGCTCAAACCTGTCCTGCTGATCATTGTCATTGCCGTCGTCGCGTACCTGGGACTGCTGCCTGTCATCCTGAGATCGCTGATCGGACTAAACTTCGCGGTGAAGCTGCTCGTTAGCGGAGCACTAATCGTGCCGCTGGGCTTCGTGATGGGCATGCCCTTTCCGACAGGATTGCGCTTACTCGACGAATCCTCAATTGGGACTGGACTCACCGAGTGGGCTTGGGCGATGAACGCCTCCGCCAGCGTTCTGGGATCGGTGCTGGCGATGGTGATTGCACTGCACTTCGGATTGAACGTGACCTTTCTCTGTGGAGCACTAGCCTACGCCTTGGCCGGCCTATTGACCCCAGCACTATCGCTTCTTCGTCTGTCTTTAGTCCGCCTAGACTGAGAGCAGTTGCAGATTTTTCACTTTCCCGCGAAAGCCCTGGTCGAAGCTCACAAGTTGCAGATCCGCAATCGACGCGAACGCGGCGAGGTAAGCATCTGCCCAGTCTTTCGGCGCCGAATGACTCTGTCTCGTAAGGTTCCTGAACGGCTGGTCCAGGCTTAGAGGCTCTGCCAAAAGGGACACTCGATCGTCCGCTAGCCATTGATCGTAAGCTTTCCACGCTTCGACTTGAGTCAAAACGTCCTCCGTTCCCATTACCGCTTCGGTTGTCAGAAGTCGCAGCAAGCTTAGTTGAGTAAAGCGACAGAAATGCAGACGATCGTCGTCGTCGAGACTAGCCAGCCAGCCCGCCGCCGTCTCGTGATGCCTGTGGTGTTGATACGTCAGCGCAACCCAAACATTTACGTCAGGGAAAAGGAATGAGGTCGAAGATCTTGGCATTATCGAGTTCCAGTTTGCCTGGTCGCTTGGACTTAATGATAGGAACGACTACGTGATGCTTCCTTTTCTTAACTGTAGCGCCTAATTCGTGTTCGACTCCTCTGAGGATGATCTCCTTTACGGAGCGGCCCTCGCTGGCTGCCTTGCTCTTCAGCTGGCGGTACACAGGATCGGGAATGTCAACCGTAGTACGCATGCCAACATTCTGCCATATTTATGGCTGACCTGCCAGACGAAACAAATCTGCCCTAACCCCTTCCTCTCAAAGCTGGTCTAATCCTGCGAATGGAGCTTACCGACCGGGCGGCCGTTGATGAGGTGCTCGCCGGCAAACACGAATCGTTTCGTGTG
>QIBC01000352.1 GCA_003225215.1 Acidobacteriota bacterium | reverse complement strand
AGGGAAAGGCGAGTTCGATGCAGTGATTGCTTCGTATCTCATAAACGCAGAATCCAAAAACGGAGTTCCAGACATCCTCAAATCCTACCCTCGCAACCCCGGCAACGATGGGGCGCCCAGTTTCCCCGGAGTCCGATGCGAAGGCCACAATGGGAAGGGATGGGCCACCCGCCGTGATCCGAGCTCCGCTGCACTCCCGATCATAAAAAAAATTATTCAATGTTCCGTTGGGAACAGACGCATCGGCGTGTGCGCCGTACGCTAGCCCCAATTCAGAACTATTTCTGGCCCGCAGATTCAAATGAGGAGAACGCAATAGGAGGAGTGTCAGACGCTTTAGCAGGACACAGACGAGTCAATGAGCACTTCCCGGCGTGCTTTCGACCAGAGCCGCAATCCCGACGACGTGTTGAAGTTCGGACAACCTCATTCTCCTCGCGAACTCGGTTGCATTCTGCAGCCGCGTGGGTTTTTAGAGACGTAGTCGAGTGAAGTCCCGTGACCGGCGTCGCAAAGGGTCTTAGCAGGAGACGGCTACCGGGGCAGACGCACTGGCGTCGGGAATTGAGTTGGGTCGGGCCGCTGGCGCAAGTGGTTGGTTTATCCGAACAGAGAAGCGCAAGGAGATGTCAGCCATCGATAAGGACCAGAACAAAAGTTTGACGATAGAAACCAAACGCTATGCGCAAGGAGGACGTATGTTCCAGCAAACATTGCACACATTCTGCGTGAAGCAGTTGATGCGCGCCGCCGCCCACCTCTTCCTCTCATCGATCACACCCCTCATCGTTTTCGCGGTGTTTGGGGTTATTTCCGCTGCTCCGGCTCACGCCCAGTCTCAAGATATTGACTCGTTTGTCGGTTGTCTAAACTCGATCGCAACCCCAAACGCGACAGTCGCTGACGCGGCGGCGTGTCTTCCTTCGAGCTGCTACACCACCGTAACGCTCAGTCAGGAAAGCGCGCAACCAGCGTGCACACTGGTGGATGGCACCAGGCTTCCGCGGGTGATTTTCAGTTGCCAGGGTCCTGGTGGCAGTCAGACTCTGCGGTTCCGGCCGTCCTTTAGCTTGTGCACGCTAGGCGCCTCCCCCTCTAGTAGTGTCATCAATCACATCGAAGTCGGCGAGGATTCCGGCGTGGTTGTGGACTCCCAGAAACTCCAGAAGATGGGGGATATCACCTTGCCGACCCTGGTTTCTCTCACGAACGCTGGGGTTCAAACAAACAACGCTGACCCTCAGACCGGTTGCGCCAACTGCCATGACGTCCTGGCCACCGTTGGGGGTATCAACCTCTTCGCCCCAATCCGCCCGGCGCTCTCTGAAGGCACAATTTACTCGAATGACCCCAGTGTCCGGGCTCCAGCCGTTCAGACGCCTCTCAGCGCTATCTGCACTGGCATACAAAACAGCACGTACCTTTTTGTCAAGCACCTCGACCGTTACAACCTGGCGCTCAGACTTTGCAACGCGCTGGAACCCAAGACGCACTAGGTCACTGGAAGAGGATAGGAATGTCGGTGGGTGCCCCACCCTTTGGCCTGATTTTGCTAAAGGGTGGGACACACATCGCAGTCATCGAATCCCACCTTCGCAACCCGGCGAGGATGTCGCACCCCCGCCGGCAAAATCACCCAGACAAATATCCGTTCTGGCACCGGTTCCATTATGGAACAAATAATCCCTGCAAAATCCCTGATATTTTTGGGAATATCCCCGAGGATGAGCACTAAAGCGAGAAGAATGTAGGGGTTTCGCGGAAATCGACCGCGGTCCCTGTTAATTCCCTGGTTTTGAGCGAAATTTGCAGATTTTGGGCAGAATTCGACGATTTCCGAGCCAATTCGAAAAATGCCCTGTTATTTTCCTTGTTCTTTTTGTTCCCAGGGTACGAGGACAAGGTCTTCACGCTTAGCCAACCTTTTACGTTGGGTGAGGTCGCGACCATGCTCTGGCTCGCGATCATGGGCGCCAGGGAGCCGCACGTGGCGGCGGCAATGTCCTAGCCTGCGCTTGCTGAGCACTCTGGATAGAGAACGCGCTGGACCGATACAACACAAAAAATCACCCATCGGCTATCGCCGACGGTTCCGCGTCTTCATGGGCAGTTGAGAATTCAGGTTGCGGGACACGGCTGAAACGACGACCAGTCGATCGCTCTCTGAAAGGACTCATCCGGGGGAAAAACGCTCTTGAAGGTGAACGCAAACTGGGTTGGGCCATGAGCTTCGAGATGGGCGAGCCGCTTCTTGGCTTCGTCGATGCCGGGAATGTGTCCGGCTGGAACCCACCACAGCGCCAGATACGTTCCGGCGAACTTCGCGAACCACTCGTGCCGCTGCCGCAGCAGTTCGGAGTGCACGGTGCGATACACGTAATCCCGCAACGCTTCGACACTTTCCCATACCGACATGTTCATGAGAATGCGATCGTCGTCGTAGGGGCGGAAATAGGTCGCGTTTCCCTCGGAGGTTTGCAGGCGCCATACGAATCCCGGAGCGCGATCGGCAAGCGCATTGAGTTCGTCGAGGCGCGAGACGAAGCCCGCCATCTGAGGATCGTCTAGAGGAGCAACAATTCGACCTATGTTGATTTGTGCAACGTGATATTGCGGCATCGGCGTTCTCCCGCTAGAAAAACGATGCGGCGATTATAAGGAAGCGCTCGGGAGTCGGGGCTGGTTTGCGATCAATCGGCCACGAATCTTGGGACGAGGGAACAGCTTAGAGGGAACAGGGGACAAAACCTGCTGTAGTGGGCAGTGATCAATCATCGGGTGATCGGTGGTCGGGCCATCGGGGGAAGTGAACAGTCAAAGGCAAAACAGAACAGCAACAGCAAACACAAGATCCTCGACTCCGGTCTCCCGCGCCCGTCCCATCGAGCGCAACAGCGGCGCTCGACGGGTCCTCCGGAAACGCGCGGGAACCCTCCTCCGCTCAGGATGCTGACGTGAGTGGGTTCGAGAGCGACTGGTCGGGCGGAGCCTCCGGTTCTCTTTTCGTGACAGCGCACATCCGTGAGGACGTTTTGGGGATATACTTCCGCTCAAATCTGCACGTATAGACGGCCGCCTCGTCAGAGGAGGTACGAGATGAAATGGAACTGTGTCCTGCCGGCTTGTGTTCTCTGGGCGGCCTGTTTGTCCTGGGCGCAGAGCGCTCCTGCGCCTGCTCCGGCCAAGGTCAAATACGATGAGGCGTCGCGCATCAAGATTAGCGGCGTGGTGGACGACATCCAGCAGCGGAGCCTCGGTGGCACCTGCAAAGCTCCCGGGGTGTTTGTCACCGTCAAGGCGAATGAAAAAACCTTTGAGCTTCGCGTCGGACCAAAATGGTTCATCGACGCCCTGACCTGGACGTTCACAAAAGGCGACAAGCTGGAGATCACGGGCTGGAAGGTGGACAAAGAAGGCAGCAACGAGGTGGTAGTCCGCAAGATTAATCGCGCAGAATGGAGCCTTGAACCGCGAGACGATACCGGCGCTGCCAATTGGCTGTGGATGCCCGCTCCGAAGGATTCGGGTAAGTGCATCTAGCAAGCAAAGTCCGCTTCCGCTAGCTCTGAAGAAAGTGGAGAGCGAGATGCGTAATGATTTCGCATCTTGCGTCGCTCACGATGCGCTGAGGATCGACACAATTGCCGCGAAGCTGCCATACGCAGTGGATCGGAGATCGCTCATCGGCAATTGTGATTTGACGATATTCCATCGACAACTCGAGACCTGCCGCTCAACGCCGCATACCTGCGCGCAATCTTCGCGCGAATCTGAAGGCGGCCGCTGACTCTGGCGTCGTGGTAGAGACGCAGCATGCTGCGTCTCTGCGGCGATCCCAGCCGTGCCAGTCACGCGTCGGCTGAAGCGCTGATCGGAGAACTCGAACCCAGCAGCTCCGAGATTAGGACCCCTGCCAGGATCAGCACAGCGCCAATTCCAGCCCGAAGGCCGAGACGCTCCCCGAGCACGACGTAAGAAGTAATCCACGCGAAGACAGGTTCGAGAGAGAGAATCAGCGCGGTCTGTGTGGGCGAGGTGAACTGCTGTGCCCACGCCTGAATGGTGAACGCCGCTGCCGTGGCCAGCAAACTGGTAAGCACGAGCGCCCAGATTACCCGCGGCGACCAGGTGATATGGGGCTTCTCGAGCAACGGAGCGGTAAGGCCCATAAGCAACGCAGCGGTTGCGATCTGGAGAAATCCTATCTGCTCAAACGGATGCCGCTCGGTGGCCCGACCCAGAAAGATGATCTGAAAGGCAAAGCTCAAGGCGCATCCGAGCGTGAGCAGGTCGCCACGATTGACGCTTCCCCAGTTTCCGAGTCCGCTTTCGCTTGCCGGCACGCTGAGCAGAAAAAGACCCGCGAATGCAGCAAGCACTCCCAGTGCTGTCCATGTGGTTGTCTTGCGTCCCCAGAACACCATGAGTAGGAGCGGCACCAGGATCACTGAAAGGCCGGTAATAAACGCAGACTTCGACGCTGTGGTCAGGCGAAGACCGGTGGTCTGGAACTCATAGCCGAGCCAAAGAAAGACACCCGTAACGGCGCCGGCGATCAGCGCCAGCCGCGAAATGCGCCGGATATCCCGATGAAAGAAAAGTCCAAGGGCGATGGCTGCCATCGTCATGCGCACAAAATTGAAGGTCAGCGGCGTGGCATCATGCTCGACGGCGTTCTTGACTATGACGAAGGTTGCGCCCCAGATAAACGTAATGAGCACCAGCAGGGCGTGGGCTTTGATCGCTCTCGGCATGGCAGGAGAATAACAATTACCATTGGGCTAGACGCCATATGCCGGGAATTGAGCCAGAAATTCTTCCCCCACGCCGCCCGCCGGCGCGGGGACTCACCGACGAGCAACTCGATCACCTCGCCGGAGTTCTGGACGACATCTTTCACATCCCCGGCACCAAGATCCGCTTTGGACTGGATCCCATTGTGGGACTCGTGCCCGGTCTTGGCGACATCATCTCCGGTTTGCTCTCCTTTCTGATCGTCTTTGCGGCCTGGCAGCGCGGACTACCGCGGGTGACGATGATGCGGATGGTGGCGAATATCGGTATTGACACGCTGGTGGGAACCATCCCCATAGTCGGCGACTTCTTCGACATGATTTGGAAGTCGAACCGCATGAATTACAACCTTCTTGCGCGCTATCGTGGAGGCACGCGCAAAGGCCTGGTCGCCAGGGATTGGCTTTTCTTTCTTCTGCTGCTCGGGTGCGCTGCGGCTCTGGTAGTGCTACCGATTGTTCTGATCGTTGCGGGGTTCCATTGGCTGCGGCAGTAGACACGTCCCACAGTATCCTTATCCTTGCGAACAGCCTATGATTTTTCGTGGAGTAGCCGTTAGTTCTGTTCTGAGGCGCGGTCCGCGAGGCGGCGCAACAGCATCCAACGTGGATTCAGGTGGCGGGCAACATCCGGGAGAAACTCTGTCATCAGGTTCCAGGCGGCATCAGAGCCGATGCTGATAGCTATGCGGCCAGCGGCTGCTCCTGCGCCCTTCTCCCACTCCGGATGAAAGCTGCCTTCTACGATCGAAGAAGAGGTTGTGCCAAGAACCTCGGCAAAGTTGAACATCCGCTTTCCCGAATCGGAACGAGTGACCAAAACATACGCCAGGGCTTTTCCAATACGCGTGTGCGTGGGAGCTGCGGGATCGCGGTGGTAGTGCGGGTCCTGATGAAAGATGCTGGAAATCAGGAAAGTCGAAAACATTTCGCTGGTCGCCTGTCCAGCCATGGACGCGCCAAAGCGCTGTCCAAATCCAGCCATTCCTGTCCGCAATTTGGAGTGGCCGTCGGTCGCGTCTCCGAATTCGGAGTCAAGCGCGGTGGTAATGATGGCAAATGGATCCGACACATTTGCCACGGCTAACCGGAATTTTCCCGAAACACCCAAAGGCGGACCCTGTTCGGGTCCCTGAATCCTCTGAAGATCCTGGGCGGAGAAGCCGTGTTCGAATTGCTCTTCGAGTTCCGCAAGCCGCGTACAGTTTTCGCTTTCGGCGACCGCCGAATTGGGAATCACGCCCGGATCGAAATTGGTATTCGCCGAAGCAGGTTGGTACTCGCTCGTGGCCGGCTCGGCGGGAGTCGCCGCGGACAGAACGCTGGACAGAAAAATCACCGCAAGGGAAACGAGCAGCGATTTGGCGCGACAGCGAATCATGGTCAACCCCTGTCCCGGCGAGCTTGAGGGGATCCGCAGCCGATTGCTGGTCCTGTTATGAGGCCATGGACGCCCT
>QIBC01000351.1 GCA_003225215.1 Acidobacteriota bacterium | reverse complement strand
ACCAATGGGCCCGATCGACGGCAGCATCGTTCCTTGCGCCACCGGCGGGTCGCTGGTGTTCCTGCCCGACGATTGCAAGCTCGTGCTCAAGACAATCCTCAATCGCTACCCTAAAGCATGGACGCGTTATGGATTCGTAGACGCCTTCAATCCCAAAACAGGATGGTACGATCCGGAGATTCTCGGCATCGATCAGGGAATCATGTTGCTGATGGCTGAGAATCTACGCAATGAAGGCGTGTGGAGGGTATTCATGCGCAATGAGGAGATTGTTAGGGCGATGAAAGCGGTAGGATTTAAAGAGGCTTCTCTTTAGAAAAAGCTTTTCTCTGGAAGTGTGGCACAGCCGCCCTCGGCTGTGCTTTTAGTAAGGTATGGCTATAACGACAACATACACGAAGCTACGGACACATCTCGCATCCTTTCTTGACTTGGTTGGCAATGGCCAGAGGATCGTGATCGTGAAGCATCGAGGTACGAAAGACGTGGCTCTGTTGCCTGCAAAGGACCTCTCAGGCCTTCTTGAAACCTTGCACCTGCTTCGCTCACACAAAAATGCACGACGATTACTGACCGCGCTTAATCGAGCAACGAGAGTAAAAAGAAAGAAGCGTTGAGGACACAAACCCACACAGCCGAGGGCGGCTGTGCCACAGTGGTCTCAACTTCCGATGACTACTTTACCTCCACCACAATCAAACTCTGCGCCGGCAAGTCCAGCGTCAACTGATTGTCCGCAATCTGCCGCCGCTCAGGCTCAGGCAGCGCCGCAGCCCGCTGCAGCGTCACGATCTGAGATCGCGTCGGATACTTCGGACTTCCCATCTGCGCGTATGCATCCAGCAAAGATCCGTGCGTAGAGTCCACGCGATGGATCACCGCAATGTGCCGCCCACTGAGTCCAGAGAACTGAAAGGTCACGGTCTTCGCGGCGCCTGTAGCTCCAGGCAAGACCAGATTCCACGCCGCCAGCACCGGCGATCCTGCTTTCAAAGTCGCGAGTGCCATATTGGAATCCACCGCCAGGCGTTGTTCACCAAGCCAGTGCAAGACCTTGAATGCGTTAAAAGCGGGCTTCGGCAAGCCTCCGGCAGCGACGATTCCGAAACCACCGTAGAAAGGCGTCTTCAATACTCCTTGCTCCTCGAAGACATCAGAGAAGGTCCAGTACGACATGATGTCAACCAGTCCATCGCACTGGCGAATGGTATCGGCCAGCCACGGAGCCATGAATACCTGATCGGTGATCTCAGGCTCATTCTTATAACTGGCGTTGTATTCGCTCCAGATCAAAGGCAGGCTCGGCCGCGCCGATGCTTTGATCTGATCGTGCACCTTCTTCACCGCACGACAAACCATCTGGTCGCGCCCAATCGTCTCGTGGGTAGCGAAAACGTCTTCTGAGCGATCGTTGGCATAGACGTGCGTAGAGAAGAAATCAGCAGGGACATTATTTTGTGCGACGTGCTGAATAAAAGGCTCAGCCCACGCCGCCTGCGCCGTTGCCGGACCGCCGATGCGCAGTCGCGGATTCACCGCCTTTACCGCGCGCGCAGTGTGATCGTACAGGTCAAAGTATGTCGCCTGCTTCGGCTCTCCTGACCAGAAATCGATGTTGGGCTCGTTCCAGACTTCGAAGTACCACTGCGCTACTTCATCAAGTCCGTAGCGTTCGACCAGGTGCTGCACGAAAGCCGTTATCAGCGCGTCCCATTTCGAATAATCCTTCGGAGGCGCGGGAGAGGGCTTATACCAGAAGGCGTGCAGGACAGGATTTGCCGCCAACTTCTTCGGCATGAAGCCAAGCTCGACAAACGGCTTCACTCCATGCGCCAGCAGCCCGTCGTAGATCTGATCAACATAAGAGAAGTTGTAGATCGGATTACCCTGCGCATCTTCGTCATACACGCCATTCTCATCGTGAAAAATGGCATGGAACCGGACATACTTGAGCGCCGTGATCTCGCGCGTCCAGTCCAGATCGCGACGATAGGAATCACGCAGCGTAAGATTCGCGCGTCCCGAGCCGAACATCTGCTCCCAGAAATGCGGAAATGGAGTCGTGGGAGCTGCGAGATCGACATGGACGACCTCGCTAGACGAGCCAGAGGGCTGCGTCTGCGCCGAGATGGCATGCGCGAACAGGATCGAGAGTACAAGCGGTAGTGTGATCGCGAGACGTTTGATCATTAGCGAGAAGCACGGCGGCGACTTACGTAGCCGCCGTGGAAGGACGTTAGAACTGAATCCGAGCTTGAAGCTGAATGACGCGGCCCTCATAGGCAGTTTGAGCCTTGCCGAACTGACCGGTATTTGCGATGTCGGTGGGCGCCGTTGCCACCCCGAAGTTGGACAGGTTCAAGATGTTAAATGCGTTGAACGCATCACCTCTAAACACAAGTCTTGCTTGCTCCCCCAACACAGGCATCTTGGGCAAGAGGAAACTCTTTGCCAGCGACAGATCAATGTCTGAGTAACCGGGGCCCAGGAAGATGTTGCGGCAACGGCATCCCGGTCCTCGGGTCGTTACGTCGAATTCCGTCTTCGGACTCGGGAAGATGCCGTTAATGAACTGCTGCTTCGAGGGATCCTGGATTACCCCACCAAAGTAGGCAGAAGGATAATCCGGGCAAGTAGCGTTACCGTTGCGGTCATTGTTAGTGTCGCAACTGCCGAGGGCCGCGGTAAATGGATAGCCGCTGTGCCTAGTCGCGATTGTGCTCAGACTCCAGCCCCCGAGAACGCTGCCCAGCAAATCGTGACGGCCTCGGAAGATCGGGAGGTCCCACACGGCAGCAAGCTGGAAGTAATGTCGAACGTCGAAATCAGAGCTTCCTTTGTTCAATATCTGGTTACCCGGCTCGAACTGTTGGGAACCAATGTCGTTCGACGCCGTATCGATCGAGTGGCTCCATGTATACGATCCCGAAAAACTCAAGCCGGCACTGAACTGGTGAGTGTAGCTAGTGATCAACGCATCGTAGCTGGCATTCACGTCCGGCAGCGGGGTGAAGATTTGGTTGAAACGGTTGTTACCAACATTGAACGGAGCGGGGCAGGCTGGATTCGACGAACCGCAGGCTATGCCGTTGGCGCTCTTATTCACCGTTTCGTCGTTATTCCCGTCAAACGTGTCGCCAGGCACGATGCGATTGATGTCAATCGTTCGCACAAGATTACGGCTTCGGCTTCCGTAGTATCCGACCTTCATCACATCGCGTCGCGCAAATTCACGCTGCAGCTCGAAAGAGAACGAATAGACATAGGGATTTGGCTCGTTAGGTCTAGAGGCGA
>QIBC01000350.1 GCA_003225215.1 Acidobacteriota bacterium | reverse complement strand
CGCAAGTCTTCAATATAAAATCTCACGTTTTATGACCTTCTTTTTTTGCCTTCGTGCCCTTCGTGTTCGCCTTTGGGGTTGCGCTAAGATGAAGCCAGATGAGCATCACTGAGGCCGTCCACCTGCGTGTCGCAGAGAGTATTACCGAGCTCGTCGGCGAAACCCCAATGCTGCACCTGCGGCGGATGATTCCATCCGGGAGCGCCGATGTTTACGCAAAACTTGAATACCTGAATCCGGGAGGCAGCGTGAAAGACCGCGCCGCCATTGGCATGATCTCGCGCGCCGAACGCGAAGGACGGCTGCGTCCAGGCAGCACGATCATCGAAGCCACTGCCGGAAACACTGGCATTGGGCTCGCACTCATCGGCGTGAATAAGGGATATCGTGTGATCGTCTGTGTGCCCGAGCGCTTCTCCGAAGAGAAGATGAAAGTGATGGCAGCGCTTGGCGCCGATGTGATTCGCACGCCCGACGCCGAAGGCATGCAGGGCGCGATCGCGAAAGCCCGCGAGATCGCCGCAAGGACTCCAGACTCCTTCATAGCCCTGCAATTCGAAAACCAGGCAAATCCTGAGTTCCATTATGAAACAACAGCACAGGAGATCTACGACCAGATGCAGGGAAAGATCGACGCCATCGTGATCGGCATCGGCACCGGCGGAACTTTTTCTGGCGTGGCGCGTTTTATGAAGCAGAAGAATCCGAGAGTTCAGACCGTCGCCGTTGAGACGCAGGGGTCCATCCTGCAGGGCAATCCGCCCGGTCCCCACAAAGTGGAAGGCATCGGCGTCAGCTTCATTCCCAAAACGTTCGACCGGAAAGTTTGCGACGCCATCATCATGGTCTCCGACGATGATGCCTTTGCGACGGTACGCGAACTCGCTCGGAAAGAGGGTGTTCTTGGGGGGTCAAGCTCAGGAGCGAACGTGTTCGCAGCAATGGAAATTGCCAGGCAGCTCGGCCAAGGCAAGCGCGTTGTTACCGTAATCCCCGACGCCGCCGAGCGTTATCTCTCGAAGAACATCTTCGACGGCGGAATTTGAGCGCGCCAGGTTGTGCAGTACCGGCGGCGGTAGCCGCTGGGTGAGTGACTGTCAAAAGTCCCCGCTCTCCCCAAACCCAGTTGATCTGCTATGGACGGACCCAGCGGCTTCCGCCGCCGGTACTGCGCACCCTCCCCGTGTCCTCTGTGTCTCCGTGGTGAAATCCTGTTGCCTGTTATCCTGAAATTCAATGAGTAAAAACCAGAATCCCAACCGCGGATTCGCTACCCGCGCCATCCACGTTGGACAAGAGCCCGATCCTTCCACCGGCGCCGTCACGGTGCCGATCTTCGCGACTTCTACCTACGTTCAGGAAGAAATCGGCAAAAACAAAGGATACGAATACGCACGCGTCTCCAATCCCACACGCACGCGGCTGGAAGAAAATCTCGCAGCGCTTGAAGGCGGATCTTCCGCGCATGTGTTTGCCAGCGGAATGGCGGCGATTACCGCCATGCTCACGATGATGAAGACGGGTGACCACATCGTTTGTGGCTCGAATGTTTATGGCGGTGTGCCTAGGCTTTTCAATCAAGTATTGGTGAATTATGGTTTGGAATTTACGTATGTGGATACGTCAAACTCGAAAGCCGTAGAAAAAGCGATTCGTCGCAATACGAAACTTGTACACATCGAGACGCCCACGAATCCGCTGATGACCGTTACCGACATAGCGGCGATTGCGAAGATCGCGCACGCGCACGGCGCTGAGCTATCAGTGGACAATACCTTCATGTCGCCATACTTCCAGAAGCCGATCCCGCTGGGCGCCGACATCGTGATGCACTCCACAACGAAGTTTCTCAATGGACACAGCGACGGTCTCGGAGGCGTGCTCGTCTGCACTAAGCCCAAACACAAAGAGACCTTTGCGTTTGTGCAGAAGTGCACTGGAGGAATCCTGTCGCCGTTCGAATGCTGGCTAGTCTTGCGCGGTGTGAAAACGCTCGCCGTCCGGATGGAACAGCACGATCGCAGCGGCAGGGAAGTCGCGGGGTTCCTGGAACCATGACGCACGCCGCGCTCGGCGAAAAAGGACGCGCAGAAATCGGCTTGACCGACGGCATGGTGCGCATCTCGGTAGGAATCGAGGATGTCGAAGACATCATCGCGGACCTGAATCAGGCGCTGACAGCAATCTGATATCGCGCGTTCTAGAGAGACGCAGCATGCTGCGTCCCTACCATGATGCATCAGGTGAGTGAGTTATCCGCGCTTCTTAGCGTTGTGCTTGTCTTTGTAAATCTGCTTTGACAAGTGGTTCTGCTGCTTGTTGAGTTTCTTGCGGTCCTTCGCGGTCAACTTGCCGCCGTTCTCCTTGCGCATCTCACGCTCTTCTTTGTTCAGAGCATGCTCTTTCTTCTCAAGGTGCTTGGCTTCGTGGCGGGTAAGCTGGCCGCTCTTTGCACCCTGGTGAATGCGTCTCTGCTGGTTGTGCTTACGTTGCTGGATTGTCAGTGGTTTCTTGGTTGTATCTGGGGTGGGGGTGCTTACGCCAAACGCGCTGGCCGTGAGCAGGCCTGTGATTGCAAAAGCAATGAGTCTGTTTTTCATGGGTTAGCTTGTATTGTCTTCTCCTCTCGATCGTTTCCGAGTGGCGTCTTTTGCCGGGTGGGACACGCTAGTTATGACAGAGTCGTGAGGGGAAGGGTGGGATTGACTCAAGAACATCAATTACGAAGGTTCATGCGGGAGGATGTCCCTGTGTTTTAGCTCTGTAAGGATGACACCGGAATACCTCGTCACGGCCCAGTCTTTTCGGCCCTGCGACGAGCTGCAAACGTCTTCGTGATACCTTTTCTCCTCAATGCCCATCGCGCCGCAAACTCGTTCTAGGCAAGGCATCTGGCTGGCAATTGTGCTGGCCTTTGCCGCGCTTGCTCTCACTTTCGTTCTGATATCGCGTGCGCATCCGCTGCCCGAAGCATTGCTGCGCGGCACTCGCTGGGCTCTGGTTGGAGCATTGCTGGTTTATGCGTTCCTCCGCCGTTCACTGATGACCTGGATCTTCGCTTGCATGGTTATCGGCGGCATTTTTGGCCACGAGCTTCCACAGCATGCAGTTAAGTTTCAGATAGTAACTCAAATTTTTTTACGGCTGATTAAAGCCATCATCGCTCCTCTGATATTCAGCACATTAGTTGTGGGAATCGCTGGCCACTCCGATCTGAAGCAGGTGGGGCGCATGGGGTTAAAGGCGCTGGTCTACTTTGAAATTGTCACGACGCTGGCATTGATTATCGGACTGACAGCGATAAACATCAGCAAAGCCGGCATGGGAGTGCGGGCTCCCGCCGATCAGGTCGTAACGCCAACGACTCCACAAAAGCAGACTGCGAGCGATCTCATCCTGCACGTCTTTCCAGAGAACATCGCAAAATCGGTTGCTGAAGGACAAGTGCTCCAGGTTGTCGTTTTCGCGCTGATCTTCGGCCTCGCCCTGGGAATGCTTCCCGAAATGAAGCGACGCCCGTTGTTGCTATTTTTCGAGAGCCTTTCGGAGACGATGTTTAAGTTCACGAACATCGTGATGTACCTGGCGGCTCCGGCTGTTGGTGCGGCGATTGCTTACACCATTGGGCAGCTTGGAGTTGGCGTGCTCTCGAATCTGCTCAGGCTGCTGGCAACGCTTTATGTGGCATTGATCGCATTTCTTCTCTTCGTGTTGCTGCCGGTCGCGTTGATTGCCCGCGTGCCTCTCCGTCGCTTTGTACGCGCTGTCGCCGAACCGGCGACTATCGCGTTTGCAACCAGCACATCGGAAGCGGCATTGCCGCGTGCGATGGAAGCCATGGAGGCAATCGGAGTCCCGCGGCAGATCGTCGCATTCGTCATTCCCACCGGCTACAGCTTCAACCTCGATGGCAGCACGCTCTATTTATCGCTCGCGGCGATCTTCGTGTCACAGGCGGCGGGACATCCCCTCTCGCTCGTCGAGCAAGTACTCCTCGTTGTAACGCTCATGCTGACGAGTAAAGGAGTAGCCGGCGTACCCCGCGCAAGCCTGGTAATCCTGATGGCCACGCTCGGTGGATTCAATCTGCCGGTATGGCCCGTCTATATCATCCTCGGCATCGACGCGCTCATGGACATGGCCCGCACTTCCGTGAACGTGATTGGCAACTGCCTGGCCAGCGTGGTGATCGCAAAGTGGGAAGGCGAGTTCGGAAAAGAAGCGCCATCCGAGATCGCTATGGAAGCCATACGCATGTAATTCACCACAGAGGACACTGCGGGGCACAGAGGAAAACCCTTTTTGGTTTTTGTCCTCCGTGACCTCTGTGTCCTCTGTGGTTAATCCTGTTTTTCTTCGGGATAGGCCATGCGAAGGAGCGTCCGCTGCGCGAACGGCGAGTACACCGCGAGCACAAACAGTGGGAATCCGAATCCGAGTCCGATTTTGGGAATAAGGAAGATTGTCATCAACGACCAGACTTCGTCGATCAAGAGCAAGAAAGGAAACAGCCTGCGAAACTTCTGTCCTAGCAAGTGATAGTCGAAGACCAACGCAAAGCACAGATAAAAGCGCACTGGCAGCCCCAAAGCGCACCATACAATGATGAGCGAAGCGATGGTGAATGACTGCGCCAGCCCAAAGCTGAAGCGGGCCAGCATTCGCACCCAGATCAGATAGTGCAGCGCGGAGATGTAAGAGACGAGATACGAGCCTTCGATGAGAAGCAAGAGCCCGCGAGCTGCGGGCCGCGGAGCAGTGGGTAGATCTCTCTTGTCCACCGGTAGAGACGCAGCATGTTGCGTCTCTGTTTG
>QIBC01000145.1 GCA_003225215.1 Acidobacteriota bacterium | reverse complement strand
GTGGGCGCCGGAGAACCTGGTGTTGACGTTTGGCTCGGCGTCGCAGTTGTCGAACTGCTGAGCGAGTTTTGCGTTCCCGTGCCTCCACAGCCGACCAGCAATGCAACTATGACTGCGTATAAAAGGAAAAAGAGGGTGCTGCGAAAATGAGATTTCTTGCCTGCCCACGAGGAAAAACTCATGATGACTCCTGCCGGATTGCCGGGACTGGGCGGCATCCTATGGAGGCATCTACTCTGGATATATAGGGCGTGAAACCTAAGCCGCAGTCGAGGATTGTTCGTAGACCGGCAAGCGTGGTGCCTTAGAACGTGGCGCAGCGAACTACGAAGAATGCCTGGGATTGCTGCAGATTGGAACCGGCAGATTGTCGCGAATCAATCGCTTAGCCGGGAAAATGGAAATGAACATCCTGCCGTGAAGCTACCGGCCTGCCCAGGATCGTTGCCGGCGCGAACCGCCAATTCTGGAGAACCGCGAGGACTTTCTCGTCAATGCCATAGCCAATCGACTGCAGAACTTTCTTGCTGGTGATATTTCCCGCGGCATCGATCGTAACTTCAACGATTACGTCGCCGGTCACACCTGGAGGAAGTTCCGAAGGCTGCACATGCGGATCCGGAAAGTTCAACGGTAGAGCAGGCCGCGCGCTCCAACCCAGCAACGATCCCTTGATCGCGTCTCCGTTCGGAGAGCCAATAGAAGGAGCCTGCACCTTAGCGTCGGTCGGATGCTCGTCGGTCTGATGCGGAGCCACAGGCCGCCGTTTGAGCGATCGTTTCCGCGCGGCAGCATACTTAAGGCTATTCGATTCTTCATTTACAGGAAGGCGAAGAGAGGAATCCGTCGGCAGATAGACTACGCCGAGCGAGCTGCCATTATCGCCGGCCATTATGGCAGCGCGCTGGATAATCATCGGCTCCGGCTGCCGGCATAGCCAGACAAGAAGCCCGGTGTGCAAGATAAAGGAGAGGATCAATGCGCGGGTCGGAATGCCGGCGCCGATCTCCTGGATTCGGGAGTCGCAAGCCATTGAGTCCTCCGCGCCGCCAGCAAATCCCAACCAGCCTCGCTGCTCACCAATCATCGCAACCCTCCGACTCGCCTCTCGAAGGCCGGATTACTCCCCGGTAAACGGAACGGCTCCCCGGCAAATTCCCTGCGCAGGGAAAATAGCAGGGAATTTTTCCCGGCATAAAAATTTCTTGCTGCGAAACCAGCATGAATAGCGGCGAATTGCAAACCGGCAGGGAATTAGCAGGGAAATAGCAGGGAATTCTGTAACCGATTGGCTCAGCAAGCCTCTCTCCCGCTCCGCCCACATAAGTTAACTACCTCGATAACAGCCGACTCCATCGCTCCGGTTTAATCAACCGCCCGCTAAACCGTCCTACTACTTAGATAACCCGATAATCGATTTGTGAGCAACAAAAAATCAGGCAGAGAAGTGCGGAGACGTAAGGACCGCCACGCGCCCTCGCGCGGGTTTTCGGTGTGGATCTGGCGGCGGTAGCCGCCGGGGTGCGTGCTCGCGCGGGTCTAGGTGTCCTCGGAGTACCGGCGGCGGTAGCCGCTGGGTGCGTGAATGTGTATCCCTCGAGGATTGGGGCACGGGCGGGACTGACCCAGCGGCTACCGCCACCGGTACTGACACCCGTCAGAGTCAGCCTCACAAATCCTGGCAGTCGGAAACAAACACCCGGCCGGGGGCGGCCGCCGGTCCATAAAACGCAGCTCCATAAGACCCAGGGCCAAACCCCAGGTCCACAAAACCCAGGTTCATACAACCCAGGTTAAAAAAAGGGCCGCCCGAAGGCGGCCCGCACTGAGTGCTAAGGAGCCACTTTAGAACCGGTAGGAGACGCCCACCAGCGGTACCCATTTCGCGCGCAGGCCGGCATCGTCCAACTTGAACAATGCGCTGGCCGTGACCAGGAAACCCTTGTAAAGATTGATCTTAAAGCCAAAGCCTGCATTATCGATCGCGTAAGACGAAGTGATCTGGTTGCCGGTAGCGTCGGTAACAACGATGGATTTGAATGTTCCCTGCCCCGGAATCTGCACCGTGGATTGCTGCAGCCTCGGACCGTTGATCACATACTGGCCGATAAACTCGCCTACCAGCGTGAAGCGCGGCAGAACGCGGAAGTCGGCGCCACCGGAATACAGGAAACTCGAAGGCAGATTCAGATGCTGCCCGTTCTTGTCCGTATACAAACTCGAGGTGGAGTTCCACTGGTATCCGATATTCATATTGGGAGTGAATCGCTTCCCACGATGGGAAAGAATCATGTACGGCTTCACGCCGTAGGCGCCGGTGCCCAGGTAGTTGGTCTCGTCTCCGGTGTTCATCCGGAGCTCCGTACCCACGCCCATGCTCAATCCGTTTTCCTTCTTGAACACGTTGCCCTTTAAGCTGATGGTCACATCCCCCGGACCGCTCTTTGAGCCGGGCAGATTGATGGTTCCCAGTGAGAAACTCGAGAGCAGCGAATTCGGAGGGTTACACTTTGTCTGATCCCCGCAACTGACGTTGAATTGGTTGGCGCTCGATACCAGCGACAGGTTGACGGTAGAGAAAGGTACAATCAGGGTGAGATCGATCCTGCTGGTCAGACCAAAGGTAGCCAGAGCGGTGTACTGGTCCACGTTGAAGTCGATATTGTTTTTGCCGACCACATACGACGTTCCCACATTGGGATAAGTTACCTGGTTCACGGTGTCGAGCTCTTTGAAGCGCGCTCCATCGATGCTGCCAAAACCGAATCTCTGGTAATTGAACGACACAAAGAAGCGGTGCCTGCCGATGGTATCGCCGCGCTGCGTGAGAATCGTGCCCAGGCTCTCGTTGCTGAAAGTGGGAATACCGTTAATAAAGGTAATTCCCGTTCCGGAAACAGCGGTAGCCACCGGCAGACTGCTCAACTGCGTCGCCAGCGTAGCCGACAAGACCACCGGATTAAAGCTCTGCCCCTGCGCCGCCTGAGTGTTGTTCACCGTGATGTTAGCGGGCGCCCGGAATCCTGTAGCCAGCTCGCAAGCCAGATTGGTGTTGTTGGCCGGATTGTACCCCGGGCAAGGGGGAACCGAACTTGCGGTTTGCGCCACCGCGACCGCCCCCGCCAGACAAACGAGAGCACTAAGGAAAACAACGCGATTTCGCTTCGACATTTGAGAATCCCTCCAACATCCGGAAGCCATCGCTTCCCACTTCTTCGATTCGTTTACCGTTGACATCAGAACGTTACCTTCAACGGAATGCTCGCCAGGGCAGTAACAGTCCCGTTTTGGTCGACGGCCGTAGCCTGCGCTGTGTAGCTGCCTGGAGGCGTTGACGTGCTGTTGCCGGAGCCAGGCTGTAATGGCACCGGGTTGTTGAATCCACCGCCGCCGCATCCCACTGAGATCATTACCAGCGTGAGAAGGAGCGCCAGTCCGATCAGCACCGGAGCCTTGCGCCGCAGCAGTTTCTTACGCGTCGAGGCCGAAACCGCGAGCGGCAGGAAGAACACCGCCGGCAAGACCATCCCGAAAGTGTTGAGCATGCGCATCCGCAGCATCGCCTGCGACGGAGCCGGCTGCGATGCGCCGAAACTGTTGGTTGCAAGCTGCATGGTGAGGGAGGATCCATTCAGCGTGGCGCCGCAGCTTGTGTTTGCCACAGTAGCTCCGAAATCCGACACAATGCTGCACTTCGGAGACGAGAACGAAGTTCCGCTCGGGATGCTGAGTGCCAACACCTGCGGCGCAATCGCCGCTCCCGGAGATACCGTCAGCGTCGCCCCGATCGTCACACCCGCCGCAACTTGCGCGGTGGTATCCGTAAAGTTCGGATCTTCACGGTTGTAGACCGCGGTGATGCTATGGACCTGTCCCGCGGCTAACTGGCTTGCCGACGTGGTAAACGAGGCTCTGCCATTAGCATCGATATTCATTTTGGACGATTGCCCACCGTCACCCGCAGCCAGCGGAGCGCCGTTATCCATGAAGGTCACAGTTCCACCCGGCGTGCCTCCTCCGGATAGCGATACGACCGTCGCTACGAACGTGAACTTCGCAGCATTCCCGGTTCCGACATTCGAAGGAATGATGACCGAGCTCCTGCTTCTAGCCGGCGCTACAACCAGCGTTCCGCTTGCAGAAGCGGACACGTAGTTGTTGTTGCCGTTGAAGGTGGCTACAACAGGATAAGAACCAGCGTTGGTGGGCGCCTGGGTGCTACCTGTGTAGGTGATGCTGCTGATCGTGAGACTTGCCGTCTCACCAGGCACTCCCGTTACCGCTGCTGTCAAACTCTTGGCGTTAGCGTTGAAGGTGAATGTCGCCGTGGTTCCGGTTACGTTGTTTTGACCGGCAAAGATGGCTACGCTCGGCGTCGCTTTTCCCACCACAAGTGTTCCTGGCGAAAAGCTGATCGCGTAATTGCTCAAGCCACTTCCAGAGGGCGAATTCGCCACGATGTTGTAAGAACCAACCGGAGCGAGTGCAGAGGTTCCCGAGCTGGCGAGGCCCACACTTGTAACCGTGTCGGCATTCAACAGACCCACAGTCGTGAACTCGTTTCCGACAAACACCGGAGTCTGACCGTAAATCTTCGCGGAAGAATTCGCCGTAATCATCAACGGCGCTTGCGTGAGCGTGAGCACACTGGTGCTGAAGTTTCCTGCGGGGAAGTCGTAGTTGCCCGCCGCCAGAGTGTTCTGCGTGCAGGTAATCGTGTATGGATTCCCAACCGTGCTTGTTGCGCCTGCCGGGGTCGTGCAGTGAGCGATTCCCGTAACCCCGCTCGTGGCTAACGTTTCACCATTGGCGAAACCGCTGATCGTCGCAGTCAAAGTCGGATTCGCCGCGCCGTAAACACGCGTCTGCGCATCGGCCGTCACCGCGAGGTGGGCTTGAGTGATGGTCAGGTTCCCATTGACGAAGTTCGACATCAGGAAGTCATAGTTAGGCGCCGAGAGATTGCCGGCATCCGTAACTGTGATCGGATACGTCCCAACCCCTGTGGTGGGCGTAGTTGCGTCAGTCACCGTCGCCGAGCCGGTAACGTTAGCGGAGATTTGATTCTCGCCATTCTGGAAACCGGTCAGATTGAACGACGTGGTGGGATTGGCCCCGCCATAGAGTCGCGCCTGATTGACCGCCATCACCGTGAGGTGAGCGCGGGTAATCGTCAGCGTGCCCGAGTTGTTAGTGACGGAGTAATTGGGCAGCCTACCCGCCGGATCGTTGAGCGCCGCCGTGATCGGCACTCCTCCGATGGGAGTCGTCGCCAGTGCGGTTGTAGAGAAGCTGTCGGTGATGTTGTCACCAGCAACGACTCCTACGAGGGTTCCATCGAGAGTCGGGTTCACGGATCCATAGGTGCGCGTCTTGTCATTCGCTGCGACGGTTAGCGGCGCCTTGGTCAGCGTGAGGTTCCCAGTCACAAAGTTCCCGCCTGGGAAATCATAGTTTCCAGCCGCTAGAGTTCCGTTCGTGCATGTAATGGTGTACGGTCCTCCGGCAACCGTGCTGCTAGTGCCAGCAAGGGTTGTGCAGCTCGCTTGCCCAGTCACGCCGCTGTTAGCAAGATTCTCGCCGACGACGAAGCCACTAATGGTTGCGGTGAGACCCGGATTCGTGCCGCCATAAACTCGCGCCTGCGGATCTGCCGTGACCGTGAGGTGTGCTGGTGTAATGCCGGCCGTCATGGTGGTCGCGGTACTTGTAATGGTGTAGTTCGCGGAATCGGTTCCACTCAAGATAAGGCCTGTCGCCGTGACAGTTTTTCCGGTGCCCACGTTCTTGGTATCGAAGGTGGCTCCCGTTAATGCACAGGCGACCGAGTCAGGAGGTATAACCCCAACTGGAGTGCAGGTGGCGACGGCGATCGTGGAAGCGTCATACACCTTCGAATTCGTGCTAATGCTGCCGGTGATATTCAGAGGATTAATGACGCCCGAATTTGCATCGACCCGCGTCAACGCATAGTTGTTTCCAGAGTTGCCGTCGTTGATTACGACAGCTGCAACCAGCGTCTTTGCGTTGCCTGCCGTCTTGCTGGAGTAAGACTCTGAGAAGGTACCTGTATCGCCAGAGGCCAGCGAGCCGGTCAGACTGGGCGATGCTACAGCAGTCGTGGTCCCGTCATACGTCTTGGTATTCGCAACGGCCGTCACCGTGAGCGGACGCTGTGCAATGTTGGCCGAAGAAGTCGCGGTCGTATTTGTCAGAATGTAATTGCCGGCATCGCTGCCGGAAATCGAGATTCCCGCCACCGAGACCACTCTGCCGGCTCCAGCGTTCTTGTCGGGGAAAGTGGAGCTGGTAAAGCTGTCCGTCACGGTATCGCCACCGATGTGATTGTCGGACAAAGTCACGCCGGCTACATTGGTGCCGTCGTACACCTTGTCAGCTGCCGCTGCCGTTACCGTCAGCGAAGCAGCCGAGATATTGGCGGTCGCGGTTGCTGTGGTGTTCTGCAGGCTGTAGTTTCCTGCGTCCGTGCCAGAAATCGAGATCCCGGTCACAGAAATTGTCTTTCCATTCCCAACAGCTTTGGTTGCGAAAACGGCGCTGCCGACAGTGTCGGTCACAGAATCGCTGCCGAGTCGATTGTCAGAGAGGTTCACTGTCGCGGCTATCGTGGCGTCATAGACTTTGTTGATACCCGCTGCAGTTACTGTGAGCGCGGCGGGAGTAATGTTCGCCGTCGTAGTAGCTGTTCCGTTGGCAACGTAGTTTCCGGCATCGGAACCAGAGATCAAAATTCCAGTTACGGTTACAGTTTTGCCGTTACCCGCACTCTTGGTCGCGAAGTTAGCGGCAGCAAAGCTTTCCGTCACTGAATCGCTTCCCAGGTGATTGTCAGAGAGCACGACGCTTGCAGCAGTCGTCGTGTCATAGACCTTATCTGTTGCCGCCGCCGACACAGTCAGCGTCGCTGCACCGATGTTCGCGGTAGTGGTAGCTGTCGTGTTCTGCAGGCTGTAATTACCCGCATCAGTGCCGGAAATCGAGATTCCGTTCACCGAGACGAGCTTCCCAGTGCCGACGTTCTTGTCGGTGAAGAACGCAGTGGTGAAAATGTCGGTCACCGCGTCGCTCCCGAGATGATTGTCAGAGAGGGTGACGGTCGCGACATTGGTGGTGTTGTAAGTCCTGTTGACGCCTGTTGCCGTAACGGTCAGCGCAGCAGCCGTGATGTTGGCCGTGGTACTCGCAGTGCTGTTCGGCGAGTAGTTGCCGGCATCGGCGCCGGACAGGAAGATTCCCATAACGGTTATCGTCTTGCCGATGCGTATGTTGTTATTGGAGAAGTTCGCGGCGGCAAAGTTGTCGGTCACTACGTCGCCTGCGAGATGATTGTCGGAGAGAGTGACGCTCGCGGTGGTTAGCGTGTCATACGTCTTGTTGTTCGCTATGGCCGATACCAGCAGCGCACGTGGCGTGATGTCCGCCGATGCGCTTGCCGTCGTATTGAACGTGTAGTTGCCGGCGTCTGTGCCTGAGATCGAAATTCCGGTTACAGATATCGGCTTCGCCGTTCCGACATTCTTGTCTGTGAACGTGGCCGTGGTGAAGCTGTCGCTGAATACGTCGCCTCCAACTCGGTCGTCCGCCAACGTGACGGCGGCCGCCGCCGTTTGGTTGTACACCTTGTTCGCACCCGTCGCGGTGATGGTTAGCGCCCGTGAGGTGATATCCGCCGATGTGCTCGCAGTCGCGTTGAATGTGTAATTCCCGGAGTCCGTGCCCGAGATCGAAATCCCGGTTACGGAAATCGGCTTCGCGGTACCCGCGTTTTTATCCACGAAGCTGGCAGTGGCGAAGCTGTCGGTAAAGATATCGCCGCCAACCCGGTCGTCGCCCAACGTGACGGTGGCTGCCGTCGTTCCGTTGTAGACCTTGTTCACGCCTGTTGCCGCAATCGTCAGTGGCCGTGGCGTAATGTCCGCCGATGCGCTCGCCGTTGTGTTGAAGGTGTAATTGCCGGAATCTGTGCCAGAGATCAAAATCCCGGTTACGGAAATTGGCTTCGCCGTGCCCGCGTTCTTGTCCGCGAAGATGGCCGTGGTGAAGCTGTCGGTGAAGCTGTCGCCGCCAACTCGATCGTCAGCCAATGTGACAACAGCCGCCGAGGTGCCGTTGTACACCTTGTTTACGCCCGTCGCCGTAATGGTCAGCGCGCGCGCGGTGATGTCAGCCGTCGCAGTTGCGGTTGTGTTGAAAGTGTAGTTCCCGGCATCCGTGCCGGTGATGGAAATCCCGGTTACGGAGATCGGCTTCGCTGTACCCACGTTCTTGTCTGCGAAGGCGGCAGCGGTAAAGCTGTCGGTGAATACATCGCCTCCAACTCGGTCGTCTGACAAGGTAACCGTCGCCGCTGTGGTGCCGTCGTACGCTCTGTTCACGCTCGTCGCGGCAATGGTCAGCGCCCGTGCCGTGATATCGGCGGTGGTGGTGCCCGTCGTCGAAGTTAGCGTGTAGTTGCCGGCGGTTGTGCCTCCCAGAACGAGGCCGTTCACGGCCACCGTCTTCGCGGCTCCTACATTCTTGTCGCTGAACGCGGCTGTGCCGGTGCAGGTGACATCATCGCCGTTCAAAATGGGACTGAGTGTGCAGGTAGATACCGTTCCGGCAGTTGTGCCGTCGTACGCCCTACTCGCGACAGTTACGGCCGTCGGCGTGATTGGAGCTTGATTTACGGTCAGGGTTCCGGGCGCGTATGTAATCGCGTAATTCGCCGAATCGCCTACGGTGAAGACGGACAAGCTCGGAACGACGGCATAAGGACTGCCGCCCACACCCGCGGTTGCGGCTGCGCCGGCGCTTGTCAAAGTGACGCTGCCGATAGTGTCGCCATTCAGAAGCCCAGTGGCTACGAATTCTGTTCCGGCGAAGGTCACTGTATTCCCATAGACTTTGGTCGCGTTATTGGCGGTGACTGTTACCGGGGCTGGAGTCACATCCAAGCTGAGAGTGCCGGTACTCGGCGCATGCGTGGCATCGCCCAAGAACTCAACACTGTATGAGTGTGTGCCAAACGCTGCGGCCGTAAACGGGTCGACGGTGAAGGTGGCGCTGCCAGCCAAATCAAGAGTTGGAACTGCAAGAACTGTCGCGCCGTCTTTGATCGTGACCGTTCCGCTAGTTGCGCCGGAAACGAACACGGACAAAGTGACTGCGTCGTTGTAGTGGGCCGGGCTCTTGCTCGAAACGATCGTCGCGGTGGTGGCGCAGAGGTCGCCTGGGCAGTGCGGAACCGTGGCCGTGAAGGGCGTGTTCGTGATTCCACTTGCGGCAATGTTACGGATCTCGACGCCTGTCCCAAAACCGGACGTATCCGTGCCCACACGGAAGCGCAGCCTTACATTCTTGTTCGCGTACTGTGTGCCTAGATTTGCCGTTACAGGAGTGAACGATGGATAGTTTGCACTACGCCCGGTATAAGCGCGCCGTCCAGTGAGGGGGTTGTCATCCGGCGTAGCAAGCGGTGCAGGATTGAATACGTTGGTAGAACTGAATGAGCCATATTGTGGCGTCAGATTCGCTGCTCCCACGTCTTGCCAGCCACCGCCATCGACACTGATCTCGAGCACCATGCCGTCAAAGCCGGTCTCGAGGAAATGGCGCTGCTCATAAGAGAAGACAAAGGGACCCGTGCCTACGTGCATCACCGGTGAAACCAGCGTCTGATCGCTCACCTGCCTCGAGTTGCTGATGGACCAGCGGTGCTCGGCGGGACCTATCTCACGTCGTTGCCACTGATAGAAGTCGGGCGCATCGGTTGCCACGCCGGTAAAGTTACGTCACTATTCGGGGCAGCGGCTGGGAAGCTCATGGAAGCGCCGCTCGGGAAAGTGACGTTCGCATTTGGAGTCGCCAGGCCGGCCGTCGCACTGATCGCGTTCAAAGTGGCACCGGAGCCGTTGTGCAGGGTGATGTTGAGCATCCCGGTGGCGCCCGCATTGACGGCGGTAAGCGTCGAACTCACGTAAGTGAGAGAGGGCGCGCTCCATACGCCGCGTCCATAGGTTGCGGCCATGAGCTGGCTGCCGTCGGGCGGCATGTAGATGTCGGAGACACGAACGTTCGGCAGGCCATTCCCATATGGGGACCAGTTCGCGCCGCCATCGGTGGATTTGAAGACGCCAAGGTCGCTGGCGGCAAAGAGCGTTTGCTTGGTTGCGTCGCGCGGATCAATTACGACGCGATTCACGCGACCGTCGGGAAGAGGATTTCCGCCACCGGAACCGTCGGCGGCTGACCAACTTGCGCCGCCATCGACGCTCTTCGCGATGCGGATCGCATTGACTCCGGATGACTCGGACGATACGTAGAGTGTGCTGTTATCCGCCCATACCACGCTCGCATTAAAGCCAACCCAGGTACGACCGCCGCTCGGCGCCACGAGTGCCCCGGTCAGTAGCTCAGCGACCGTCCAATGGTTAGGGGAGGCAGTCGCATCTGTGCTGATGGCGAGACCGCCGCCGTTCATGGCGATCGCCACGTGGTTTAGATCGACTGGGCTCACACCCAGCGCATGCGCCTGGCCACGGAACGCCCGGCCGGCGAAGGCTGCCAAACCACTGCTAGGAGTAGCGGCGCCGTTTGGCAACTGAGCGATGGTTCGTGAGGTGAAGGTGGTCGCCCCGCTTGTTAGCTGGAACGCACGGAATGTAGTGAATGTGAAAACGGCCCTGCCGCTCGGATCGGCAGCCGCAGACGGCAGCTCGATCGGCGTGGCAAACTGGCCAGCGTCGTTGGTCTGGCTAGGGAGGGCGAAAGATTCCCAATCCTGAATCGTCTCGGGGATGTGCTGCAGCACGCTGCGGCGATACGAGCCTCCAGAAGCAGTCCCATATACGAACGAAACTTGAGAATCGTTGCTCCAGCCTGTACCAAAGCCGTCGCCGCCGATGCTCTGATTAAAGGTCTTGCTATTGCCCTTGCGCACGCGCGTTCCGTTGTCCTGCGCGCCGACAATTACCGCGTTCGGAAGCTTGGGGCTGGCGGTAATGTCGTAAAGGAGAAACGTTTCCAATCCGGTGTTCTTGCTCGCCGACCAGGTAGAACCGCCATCGGTGCTGACAAACAGACCGCCATCATTGCCAAATAAGAGAGTTGGAATGCCGCTTAACATCGCGTACGTAGCTGTGTGGAAATCGGCGTGTGCGTATGACGGCGAAGGGAATGGAGTCCCCTGGAGGGCGGTTTCTCCGTAGAGCCAGTCTGACGTTAGCGTCCAGCTAACTCCGTCGTTAGTGGTTTTGGCGCTGCTGAGATTGCCGGCAATGTAGAACGTCCCCGGATTGTTTGGATCCACGAGCAGCAGCTGGTTGTACAAGGCCTGCGCGTGAAGAACGTCCATGTTCGCATGGCATCCAGCGGCAATACTTACAGTGCATTGGTTGGCATTGAAGTTTGTAGGCTGCTGAGCCGTGACGTTCAGGGCTGCCCAAGTAAATCCACCGTCAGTAGATTTGAATACGTCCTTTTGTGCGTTTTCGTTGCCGGTAATGCCTCCCAAGGCATACACGGTCGCGTCGCCCGGCATGCCGACGGCAAGAGTAGCGCGTCCAACTCCCGTAAAACCGTTTCCTGAATTGGGAATCGCA
>QIBC01000144.1 GCA_003225215.1 Acidobacteriota bacterium | reverse complement strand
TAATGTATGTACGGCTAACGATGCACCAGCAACAGCGAGCATTCGAACGCATGCAACCTTGTGGATAGGACGCTATAAGCGACTGCGCAATTTGTTTCTTCTTCGCGGGCTTCACCTTCGCCCATGTCTATGGCTACGTGGCATGCCTTTCTTGCTAGTGCGCGGATAAATGTGGCGATAGAAGAAGCTTCTGCTGGGAAGAAGGATCGAAAGCGCCATTATCAAGACGCCGTATGCGCAAAAATGGGAAGCAAAGAAAGTGCCACCACGACCATCCCTCCAGGGGACGTTTCTCCTGACCGCTTCCAGTCCGCCTAAGAAAACGACGAGACCCAAGAGGACCCCACCCAAGCGCTCCTTCCAGTTCACGAAACCTCACTTTCGTCTGCGCTTTCAGTCTCTTCCGCTGAGCAGCCGCAATCCTCGCCTTTGCTTCCGCGGTCATGTGCCGCGTCTCCTGCGGCTATTTGGCGCACCAGCAGCCGAGCCGCGCCCGCCAGATCCTCGCGAACCGCCTTCAAGAACCCCAATCGCGCGACTAAGCCTCTCGCGCTCCGCTTTCAGTGCATCCACAATTTCATTCGTATCCATAAATTCCCGCACATTCTACACGTCCCATGATCGCTATCTGCCAGACATCCTCGCCTTACCTGAATGCATCTTCTCGCGGGGCTTTATATCGCTGGCCGTTCTTCTCCAGCCCGATCTCACTCCTAGAAAGGATCTCCCAATGAAGCTTTTCGAAGTGCGCACCCTTGGGCCAATCGTGATGGCGTTGCTCCTTCTCTGCGTTTTTTCGACAGCGTTCGCCGCAACAGCATTCGGACCGCCAATCCAGGTCACGCCCTATCCTGGCAAAGGATATGAGCCTGCCGTGTACGTCGACCAATTCGGAAACATTTTCGCTACCGCCCACAAAGAGAACTGGCAACTGGTGCTGGGTCCCGATCCCAACGCTCCGACCTACACACGCAGCATGTCGTGGACCTGGATCTCAACCAACAAAGGCCAGAGCTTTAGCGACATCCAGGGTCTCACTCCGCTGAGCATCGAGCAGCACGAGTTCGGGGATGAAGGAGACATGACACTCGACGACGCCGACCACTTATACTTCGTCGACACTAACGTTACCGACGACACCTTCACGCGCTGGCACTCGAGCGGCTTGGGAAATGTGACCCTGGAGACGACGCGTCCGCTCGTTCCGGCGGCGCAGTTTGTTGACGACCGTCCCTGGATCATCGCGCACGGCAACGGACACGTCTTTTACTTCGGCAACGAAGGCGACAAGGTCACTTATCCCCTGGGACAGCGCACAGGCAGCGGGTTCGGACCTGGCCGTTACACGGTATACCAGTCTTACGATGGAGCCGAGACATTCAACAGTTCCGGATACACGTTAAAAGACTCCGGCTGGTGCCGTCCCGCCGCGGATCACATTTCTAACTCGCTCTACGTGTATGCAGTCTGCAACAATGATGGTGGCGGCAACGATCTAACCACGGGGCCTGATGCCACTGGCAATATCTATGCGTATGTTTCAGCCGACGACGGCAAGAGCTTTAGCCGTTACCTCATCGATCACTACAAAGCACTCGATAGCAGCAACAGCTGGCCAACCGTGAACGTCGCGCCTGACGGCTCGATTTGGGCTCTGTACGTCGACGCGGGCACGCTGCAATGTTCCACCGATGCTACCGGCAGCACTACCTGCAATCCTGTGAACAATCTACTGAAGCTCTATCACTCGACGAATCATGGAGTGACCTGGACGGTGAGCGACATCACGCCGATGTACGGGCGCTATCGCTATGGCTCCCTGTCGATTTCGCGAGATGGAAAGCGGCTCGGAGTGGGAATCTACTATCGCCCCAACAATACCTCGCCCTGGTTTGTCTACGGCGCCATTTGGACGCCGGGTGCAAAACCTTCCCTGACCTCGATCGATCCGACGAATCCCGTGGCATCAGCCACGAGTGAAGCGCCAGGCGATCTCATGGGGAGTTGGTTCAATCCGGACGGAACCCTTGGCGTGATCTGGACGCGAAGCGATCCAGCGACCGCGGGACTGGTGCGCATCAACCGCGATATCTATTTCGCTCGCTCAGCCGCATCTCCTGCGAAATAATCTCAGACAATGACCAATGAAAAGGCGCGCAGCCACGCGCCTTTTTCAATACAAAGGCCGCAAAACTCGAGACCCGCTCCTCATGCAAAACTCGTGACCCCTACTGCATCCGATTTCGAAGGAGAGCCTCATGTCTAGCGTTTGGAGTGGACATCTTCATTTTGGGCTTGTCGTGATGCCGGTTCGGCTCTTGGTAGCTGCTCGGACCAAGACCACAAGTTTGTCCGCTTTTTGTCCGCCCCTGAGCACGAATCAGCCCGATTTAGCCCGAATGAGGACGAACGAGAGCGAGATCGAAATCTCGCTTAAGTCGAACGAATCGCAGGCAGTTAGAAGAAAAGACTGGAGGCGCGGGTCGGAATCGAACCGACGCATAAAGGTTTTGCAGACCTCTCCCTTACCACTTGGGTACCGCGCCCTGGGTGTCTCTGAAGCGGCGTTCAGACACCGAAAACCCCCGCCAACAGCGAGGGTCGACACAAACACTTGACGAAGTTGGAGCGGGAGACGGGATTTGAACCCGCGACTTCGACCTTGGCAAGGTCGCACTCTACCGCTGAGTTACTCCCGCTCGGAACCATTAATTATAGCAAAGCAGATTAAAGCACTCTCGCCGGATCGGGTGAAGTAACAGCCAAGACTCTCTCATCGAAACGATTACTTCGAAGCACTGTCATCCTGAGCCTCTTTGGCGAAGGATCTCCCGGAATGCTTCCGACGTACATGCCTCATCGTGGCATTTTGGCCAGGAACCCGGGGTTCAGGTGAAAAAGCCGTACCAACGGCAATCATGTTCGAGGCATTCCGGGAGATCCCTCGCCAAAAGAGGCTCAGGATGACAGTGCTTCGAAGATTTCTGAAGCAGAGGACTGCCGAAGGATGAAGAAAGCCGGGTTTTACTTCACCCGATCACCCGATTTCCTTACCCTTCCACTTTCAGTGCTCCAATCAGCTCCTTCACATCTCTCAACCGATGCTCGATGCACCAGCGATAGAGCTGATCGATGATGTGCTCGGTTGCGCACGGATCGAAGTAGCTTGCGGTACCGACTTGCACTGCGGCTGCGCCCGCGAGCAGGAACTCGACTACGTCGCTTCCGGTGGCAATTCCGCCCATGCCGATTACTGGGATATTCACGGCTTTGGAGGCCTCATAGACCATGCGCAGAGCGATTGGCTTGATCGCCGGACCAGATAGGCCAGCGGTGATGTTTGAGATTCGCGGCTTGCGCGTTTCAGGATCGATCGCCAGCGCTACAAAGGTATTGATCAGCGAGAGCGCATCGGCTCCGGCATCCTCGGCTACCTTGGCCATTAGAGGAATGCTGGTCACGTTGGGTGACAGCTTGACGATCAATGGACGCCGCGACAGCCGCTTGCAGGCCGCCACCAGTTCCTCCAGCGCATGGATATCGCTGCCAAAGCTGATACCGCCTTGCTTCGTGTTGGGACAGGAGACGTTGAGTTCATAAGCCGCGATGTTTTCGCCTTCATTCAGGATGCGGATCACCGCTTCGTAGTCTTCACGCGCATAACCGAAGACATTGGCAATGATGATCAGATTCTTCTTGCGTGCCAGAATAGGAAGTTTCTCGCGAAGAAATCCCTCGGCTCCGATGTTCTGCAGGCCGATTGCGTTCAGCATGCCTGCGGCGGTTTCGAACATGCGGGGAGGAGGATTGCCGGCCATCGGCTCGCGGGAGAGTCCCTTGACGACAAAGCCGCCGAGGTTGTCGAGGGCAACGATGTCTTCGAATTCAACGCCGTACCCGAAGGTTCCACTGGCAGCGATGATAGGGTTTTTGAAATTGAGGCCGCAGAAACTGATGCTGAGATCGGGGCCGCTGCGCGGCTGTGCGGGAGAGCTCATTCTAGAGACGATTTAACCACGGAGACACGGAGACACGGAGGAAATCTGATTCGCGTTGGGCACGGGGGAACATGTCTACGCGGACGCATATTTGTACCTGTCATCCTTCGGCCAGCATCGGGCCCCAGGATGACAGTGTTGGTGATTACCGAGAACCAGTCAGCGCTTCTGTCAACACTCTCCCAATCGGATGCGTTGGCCGCACGATGCCGAGCAGCGTCCTGAAGGTCGCAACCATATCCACTGGCTCCGCAGGTGAACGATAGGTGCCGGGCTTGAAGGGGGAACCATAGAACGCTAGCGGAACATGTGTGTCGTAGCTGTAGGGTGTCGAGTGGTCAGTGCCGGTGGCATTGCCTACAGCGAAAGGCGGCAACTCGCCTAATACGTACCATCCGCCATATTCTGCGCGGCTATGCAGGTACTGTTTCCCATAAGAGGTCTGCGGAACCTCACCCTCAGTCAGCTGAGTGCGAGTATAGAATGCCGGCAAGGAGCCCACCTGTTTGAAGACCTTGCCGACGATTTGCTCGGCTTGCGCCTCGTCGATCTTCAGCGCGTCGAAATCGTCTTTGCAAAGATAGGCAATCGGCCAGCTCATCCACGCAACGAAATCCGGCGTGCTCTCCCGATGCGAGAGCCTTGCATCTTCAGGGCGCAGACAGCGCGGTCCTCCGGTCATTTGCGGAAACTGCTCTGCCAATTTGAGATTGATTTGCTGAGCCATGCTTGCCGAGTTGAGCCGCGCGGCGGGGACGTGCATTGTCTGGGCGCTTTCAACGAGAGGCGCGATGCCGTGATCGGCCGACAGAGCGATCCAAACATTTTCGAGGCCCACTTGTTGCTTAAGGAAAGCAAAAAAGTCAGCGAGTTGACGATCGAGCGCCAGAGCCATCGCTGCCATTTTGGGACTGCCAGGCCCCACACGATGTCCGAGCAGGTCGTTCGCCGAGAGGCTGATGCTGAGAAAATCCGTAGTAGATCCATTACCCAGTTTCTCCTGCCGGATGAGTTCCTTGGCAAAATCAAACTCATAGTCATTAGCAAATGGAGTCTTACCGACCAGATCGTAGAATCCAAGTGGTTGTCCGGCAGCGTTCGTAGCAGGCGCAGTGCTGTCAAGAACGGAACCATCTAATCCCTTCCATTCCTGATTGAGATATTTCTTGGTGGGGCCGCTCGCTTCGAAGGCCACAAGCCATGGCGGCAACGACTTCATGTAGTAGCTCGAACTGATCCAGGCGCCATCTTCGTGATCGATCCAATATGCGGCGTTGCCGGAGTAGCCGGCAGGGAGAACCGCGGCGCGGTCTTTGAGTGAAATTCCGAAGACACGCGACTTGCCGGCGGTAGCGAGGCGCAGCTCGTCCCCAATTGTGTCGGCGAGCAAATTATGCGGCGAGACTCCGGTCTCGTTTGATCCACCGGGTTTCAGCGTCTGATAACGACTGTCTTCGACCGACGTTACGACTTTATGCAGCGCCAGATCCCACCACTCGTTGCCGCCGATGCCGTGTCCATCCGAGTACGCTCCCGTAAACAAGGTTGCATGTCCAGGAGCGGTGTGTGTGTTGGCGTAGTCGTAGTGACAGTCGGTGAAGTTGGCGCCGTGATCCATTAAAAGACGGAAACCGCCTTCACCGAAGCGGTCGTAGTAGCGCTCCAGGTAATCGCCGCGGAATTGATCGATGATGATCACCACGATCAGCTTCGGCCGATTTTGATATGCGGAACCGAAGGCGGAAGTGAGGAGGAAACAGATCAACGACAGCGCGAGGAGACGGGCTGGGACTCTCATTGGGAGCGAATTGTAAATGAAGGAGGTTGCAATTCCGATAGGAGCTCGACGAAGTCTGCGACAATTTTCTATTCCATATAGTGCAGAGACAGGAGTGGACCGCTGTGCCACGCAGGTGTTTCACTTCACCCGATCACCCGATCACCCGATCACCCGATCACCCGATCCTTTCCTCCTGACCAAACTTGATACATTAGATCTCTTATGCTCGATCTCAATTACGTTCGGGACCACTTGCTTCAGGTGGAGGAGAAGCTGCGCCAGCGCGGCTTGAATCCCGAGGAACTGCTCGGCGGATTTCGCGATCTTGATGCCCGCCGTCGACAGGCGATAACCGCTGCGGAAACTCTAAAAGCAGAGCGCAATAAAAAATCGGAAGAGGTGGGACGGCGCAAACGTACAGGCGAAGATGCCACTGCGCTCATGGAAGAGACCAAGTCTCTGCGCGAGGAAGGCGAGCGCCAGGAAAGAGTAGCTGCGCAGCTCGAAGAAGAAATGCGTGGCGTTATGTCGCAGATTCCCAACCTGCCGCATGCGAGCGTTCCGGTGGGCCGCAGCGAGCACGACAACGTGGAGGTGCGCCGCTGGGGAGCTCCGCCACAGTTCAACTTTCAACCAAAACCACATTGGGAGCTTGGTGAGCAGCTTGGAGTGCTCGATTTGGAACGCGCCACAAAACTTTCCGGAGCTCGCTTCGCGGTCTACTGGGATCTGGGCGCAAAGCTCGAGCGTGCATTGGCAAACTTCATGCTGGATCTGCACACTGGGCAGCATGGCTACACCGAGGTGCTGCCACCGTACGCCGTGAATTCGTCTTCCATGTACGGCACCGGACAATTGCCGAAATTTGCCGGCGATTCGTTCAAGCTGCAGGAACACGATCTCTGGTTGATTCCCACGGCGGAAGTTCCGCTCACGAACCTATATCGCGACGAGACCCTCGAAGAAGACCAGCTTCCCATTTCGGTCACGGGCTATACGCCCTGCTTCCGCAGCGAAGCAGGCTCGTATGGAAAAGATGTGCGCGGTATCATCCGTCAACATCAGTTCCAGAAGGTTGAATTGGTGAAGTTTTCGCACCCAGACCGTTCTTACGACGATCACGAGAAGTTAACGCGCGATGCCGAGGTAGTGTTGCAGCGTCTGGGATTGCATTATCGCGTGGTCACGCTTTCCACGGGCGATATGGGATTCGGATCGGCGAAAACCTACGACATTGAAGTTTGGCTGCCGGGCCAGAATTTGTTCCGCGAGATCTCTTCCTGCTCGAACTTTGAGGCTTTTCAATCGCGGCGCGCGAACATTCGCTTTCGTCCCGCGGGGAAGAAGAGGACTGAGTTCGTGCACACGATTAATGGCAGTGGACTGGCGGTGGGTCGAACATGGCTTGCGATTCTCGAGAATTATCAGCAACCAGACGGCAGCGTCGTAATTCCTGAGGTACTGCGGCCATACATGGGTGTGGAGAAAATCGTCGCGCGCAAGAAATGACAACCCGAGCATTCCGCGAGTGCAGCGTGCGTGTAGAGACGCAGCATGCTGCGTCTCTACTGTTTGCAGCACTTATTGGTTCACGGAACGGGGAAGAACGGGTTCTGCAGCCGCTTCCCTTTGCGCGCACTGCTTGAGTAGCAGCTTTAGCTTTTCGGGAAGATTGATCAGGTCGCTGCCTTTCACGAAGAGCGCGTCTGCTCCCGACGGCTTCCACTCAGCCGGCGAAATTGGATACGCGGTGAGAATCGCGATCGCTGGTCTGGGTTGAAGCTGGCGCGCGGTGCGAATTACGTCATAGCCGGCGGTCGGTGTTTCCATCTTCATGTCCGTAAGGACCACGTGGAAGCAGCCTTCGAGAAGGAGCGCAGTCGCCTGTTGTGCTGAGGTTACAGTCTCAGCCTGGAATGATGAGAGTTCCAGAACGGTCTTGAGCAATCCGAGGATCGAAGGCTCATCGTCGGCTACGAGGATACGAAACATCAGTGTACGAGCAAGCTCCCATTCTTCGATCCGTTTTCCTCAGCATAGCTCGCGCGTCCCGAAATGGCATCCGCAGTCGCTTCCTTCAGCGCTACATTGATGCGCTCTACGGCGTCGTTAGCCAATTGAGAGGCGTCTTTGTCGCCGGATTTCTGAACTGCAAGGCACAAGGGAAAAACGGCGTTGCGCACGTGGTGATTCAGCTCCGAAACGATGGCGGCTCGTGACATCGCGCTGGCAAAATGCACTTCTTCCTGCCGCAGCTGGATCGCCAGGCACACAATCATCGTGCTCAGAGCAGCGACCAGATCGCCTAGGAAGATGTGTGTCACCAGCTCACGATCGTGAGGAACAGTTGCCCAATGGATGGCCCCTATGGCAGCGCCTACGACTATGCCGCAGCAGATCGACACCAGGATCTTGCCGCCGTTCTTACGCTTCACAATCCTGTTCTGCTTTCCCGGCCAGAGGAAAACGCACAGAAATAGTCTTCAACCCGCAGACGAAGCAACCGGGCCCGCAGAACAGCGCGGGCGGTGAGGAACTAAGAGTGCCAGTTTAGCACGCGAAATTGGGCGAAAGAGACGGAAAATCCAGAGCAGAAGAAACAGAAATGCATATCGGAAATACACTTTATCCCGGGGTCCGGAACAACGCTTTTGAGTCCGGCGAGCTGGGTTTGTCGAGGGGCGTGTCCGGGTTTTGTTTGGTTTTCAGTTATTAACGATGGCTCAACTGGCTGAACCCAAACTCTCGGTCGATTGCAAGCCGAAGCCGCCGGGTTCTACACTATTCGGAGTCGAGGAAGACCTCCTGAGTCCCTTTCAAACCATCAAGAGCTACATTCTGTGGACGCACCCGCGCGGCGGATTTCATTACGACGTGATGGTTACCGTAATTCTTGCCTTCATCTTTCTTACGCCACGCAGTGTCTTCAAAGACAGCCCGAATTATCTGCGGCTGCATCCCAACGAGATTGTTGTGCGGTCTGACGGCCCTGATGCTTTTGTGTACGAATTGAATGCTTCCGGCGTTGCTGCCACCAAATCCGATACGCAGAAGGCTCTCAAGGAAGTCCTGACTCCCATCGCCGGCAGCATTGAGATCACGCGCTACGAAGCCTTGCGCGATAGTTCCGGCAAGGTCACAGGTTATCGCGTCTGGGCGCATCGTCTCTAGCTCCGAGTGGAAGGCACCTTTTTCGGGTTACAAGTGAAGAGGAAAGTTATGCCCATTGCGCGTCATCGCAGCAGCAATCATTGTCATGGGACCATGGAACGGCGGCATCTAGCGTTCTTCGCGCTCGCTCTGACGTTTGCGATGTCTGCGCTCTCCCCGGCTTTCGCGCAAACCAAGAGCGCCGTCGCGCCGGACGCAAGTTCCCGACTTGAAACTGTACTAAAGCAGATGGATACAGCGGCAGGGCAATTCCGTAACGCCGAGGCCGACTTTGTTTGGGATCAGTACCAGAAAGTCGTGAATGAGACCGATACCCAAAAAGGGAAAGTCTATTATCGACGCACCGGAAAAGGTGAGACGCAGATGGCGGCCAACATCCTATCGCCGGAGCCGAAGTATGTCCTGTTTGCCGATGGCAAGGTTCGCCTCTATCAACCAAAGATCGGACAGGTGAATGAATACGACGCGGGCAAGAATCGCGAGCAGTTTCAAAGCTTCCTGGTTCTCGGCTTCGGCGGCAGCGGACACGATCTGCCGAGGCAGTTTGACGTCAAATTTGGCGGCGACGAGGATGTGGATGGCGTGAAAACCGCCAAGTTGGAGCTGACCCCGAAGGCCCCCAATGTTAAGAACATGTTTAACCAAATTGTGATCTGGATTGACGCCCCCCGCGGCATCTCGTTGAAACAGCAGTTCTTCGAACCGTCCGGAGATTACCGCATCGCCCGCTACACAAACATCAAACTCAATGGCAAAATTCCCGACGACGTATTTAAGCTGCACACCTCCGGCAGCGTTAAAACGGTCAAAGGAAAATGAGCGTTACCGAGCAGTTACTTCAAAGAAAGTCTCTTTCATCCGAGTAGATGGCCACCTATACTGGCAACGGATGATGGAGTTTTTGACTCCTAACACCCGTTATTGTCCAGTCCCCATTCGAGGAATCCGAGCTTGGCCAGACTATTTACCCTCCCTGTAGTTCCTGAACCGAAGCGGCGTCGCACCCCACGCATCAGCGATAAGCGCTACATCGAAGGCCAGAAATTGCTTGTCGAGGCCATGAAATACCTCGTGCAAACCGACGCCGACGCTAATCGGGATGCAATCGGCCTACTCTCCGAGCACTTCCGCACCCAATTCCGCATGTCGGATCGACCCGTCGCGGAGTAGGTCCGTCTCTCGCCGGTGTGCTTGCTCCTAAACGATCAGAAAAGCCCGGTATTCTTGCTCGAAGAGAATACAGACTAAAGACCGAAGAATATTTAGAGGTATTGGATGAATGTGATCAGGTAGAGTGCGACTCTCACGAGAACCGGAAATCCGTTAGCAACGTCGTGCGAGAGCCGCGCCAGATCGCGGCAGAGCGAGTGTCTCGGCCCGCCCCGCCTCCTGTTGGCTAGCAGTTGTTTGGTTCCTTATTCCCATTACTTGTGTCCGAGTGATCGCTTAGGGGATGAGGTCCGATCGACAGGAGATCGTAGTAAGCACAACCTTGATCGGCTGGGAAGAAGCTCTGGGAGTCCTCAACGAGGAACCCGGCCAGAATACGATGGTTCGGGAAGTCCGCATTGACAGCCGTAATCAGCTCGTTCCACGTGAAGTACGGAAACCTGTTAAGGAGGAGATCTGGTACGGCCCCGCCGGGCGTAATCTCCCACCGATTCCCGGTATCAGTAAGGTCTTCATAGACCCATTGGTTCATTCTGCAACCTACGGTTGAGGGCGGATTAACATGACCGTTTGCGGCGAAGTCCCCTGAGGACTGATTGAACTTGCCGTCACCGTCGGCATCGACGAGCAGCACGATGCGGGGGCTCCCCCCGCCACACGAACGGCCGACGAAGTAGTATTTCATCTCGGGGGAGTTAGTTGTCGTAGTAGAAGTATCGATCGTCGCCAGGTCCTCGGTTATCAATGTGTCTAAATCGAGTGTTGCGAGGGAGGCTAGGGTCTGCGAGGGACTCGGTATTGCTGTCGTAGTTGTTTGGGTCAGATTCTGCGCGGTGAGAAACAGTCCGAGACCCAAGCACCCCGTGACCGCCACTCGACAAAGCAGCTTTTTCATGGCCGTGTGTCTCTTTCTTCAGGGGAAAAGTGGTAAAACGGGACGGCCCGTAGAGCTTAGTCGCTCGAAAGATGCTCGGAGGTGAAGGCCGGTTGTCCGGCGCAATCGTCACAGCGTGCTGAAGATGTCGGCAGCTCCGTAGACCATAGATTGGGAGAGCAAAGGGCCAAAATGGGAATTTTGCAAGGAGAGCAGCGGCAGGTGTTCCAAGAATTAGCCGGGCGCTGCATATCGGTGGACTTCGGCATGCGGAGCGTTCCCGAGTTCTCGCAGGCAACCATCAAGACTCATGGTTTACTCGCGTCGTGCGAGTCCAGCCCCCGCCAGCATCAGCACTGCCGGAAAGCACTCCAGCGTATAGCGGGGTTCGGGGTTGGGAAGCGTCGCCAGCAGCGCTGAGCGAGACACAATGAACAGCCATAGCATCGCTCCAGCCGGCAATTTACGGCGCAATGAAGCCAATGCGGCCGCGATGTAGAAGACATTGAGTAACGCGAGCGCTATCGACGCAAATGACTCCTGCGGAACATCCTCCCAGTTCCACCAATCGAGTTGCAGATTCAGCATCTCAGTGCGCGGACGCAGCCACATATCGACCAGTCTTGCCAGTGGTAGCGTCACGAAAAACCGGAATGGGTGCGCGCGGATCCGCTCATCTGCAAGCTGCGCAAAGTCTCGATCCATTTCGGGACTAAGTGTCAACCCGTCGTTATACTGCGCAAAAAGCTGCTCCGTTCGCTGCTTTTGCGCATCGTTATCGAAAGCACGCGACGGAATGTTGCTGATATTGACTGCCTCGCCGTTTCCTTCCGCCGACACATTCCAGTACACATTCATGACCGAGATGAAGTCGACCATCCAAGTTTTACTCCAGCGATTGAAGCCACGGGGGACGTATTCTCCGGGAAGCTGAGCATAAAACGGCGCTAAGGCCTCGATTTGGCGCAATGTGCGCCAATTACGCATCGTCCACGGCGCCAAAGGGAGCAGAGAGACGACTCCCAGCAGCACGCCAATCCACACAAATTCCATTTCGCGCTGAGTAATTGCCAGCCAAAGCACGTATAAACCGATGGAAACCAGTAGTACTCCGCCATCCGGACGCAGATAGATGCTGAGCACAATTCCTAATCCTGAAAGGGTCCAATCACCGATTGCGAACGAATGAGCGACGTCCCATGATGGAACTCGCCGCATCTTCTGCGCCGCACGCAGAGCAAAGAAGAGCGCAAACGTCGCTGCAAAGATCGCTAGCGTCTCTGGAAGAGGCGTTGCAGTGTAGTTTGCGGTGAAAGGACACAGCGCCGCCAGCGCAAACGCGATCTTTCCGGCGCTCTCAGACCACAATCGGCGCCCACCGGCAGCGATCAAAAAGCACGTTACAAGGTCGATTCCAAGCTGCGCACGCACCACTGCGCCGTAGTGTTCCACGCCAAATAGGCGGAAAATTGCGGCCAAAAACGCCGGATATCCGGGCATTCGGATGTCAACCGGCATCACTTGACCGCTGTCCGTAAGCCCATAAACGCCGTGGAAAAGCCAATTTTTGGCCAAATCGCCGTACACGAGCGAATCGCCTTCAAAGAGGAAATGCCAATGCAGGAAGTATCCGCGCAGCGCGAATCCCAGCAGAGTAAGGACCAAAAAGTACAATTTGTTGCGGGAAAACAAGCTGTTAAGCTCCTAAGCTTCTAAGCTGCTAAGCTTTAGACCAGTGAAACTGACATCTTCCAGGCGCAATTTTTATCCTATTAACGACGCTCAGAAGCCTGGAAGCTCAGCAGCTTAGCAGCTAACTCCGCATGGCCAAGCCGGTTTTTTACGATCCACAACTCAAGCGCTGGCGCAATCTGCGCCTTCTAATGCACATTTCCGGCATCGTAATCAGCCTCGTTGTTGCGGTTTTTATGTACACAGCGCTACGTTCTGAGGCGTTACCGCAGACGATTTGGCCGGAACTAAAGCGCACTTACAAGCCTGTTCGCGACACTCATAAGCACGCTGGAGCCGCTCGCGGATCGCATCGCAAGACCAAAAAGCCGCCTTCGCAGGTTCCATTGAACGAGGACGAGGGCTTACGCGCGGCGTTTTACGTCACTTGGGACAAGGGTAGTTACTCTTCGCTGAAGGAATATCTGCGTCAAATCGACCTGTTATACCCGGAGTGGCTGCACGTTTTGACGCCTGACGGACGCATTCAAGGCTCTGATCCGCTCACTAATCAGATGTTTGACGTCGTTCGAGGCACGTCAATTCACTCCGTTGACGACCAGGTAATGCCGCTAATTCGCCAGGAAAAAGCCGATGCAGAGGTCTTTCCGCTGGTCAATAACTTCGATCCCGCATCGGGAAAATGGCTTCAGAACGTCGGAAATTTCTTCGATAACGCCGATGGACGCGCGAATTTCCGGCGCCAACTGCTCACTTTTCTGGCTTCCGACGCCAAATTTAAGGGCGTTTCGGTCGACTTTGAGGACTTTCCGCGCACCGCCCAACCCGGCTTCAACGCCCTGATCGGCGAGCTGTCCGCCGACCTCCACGCGCGCGGACTGAAGATGTACATCAACGTCCCGGCCGACGACGACGACTTCAACTACAAGTACCTCGCCGACAATTCCGACGGCCTCATCCTTATGAATTACGACGAGCATCAGTCCGAAAGCAAAGCCGGACCGGTAGCGAGCCACGCGTTCTTCGTCGGCAATATTCAGAAGGCGCTGAAGATTATTCCGCAGAACAAGCTGATCGTCGCGATTGGCAATTACGGATATGAGTGGGGCAATAAGCCGGTCGAGTGTCCTGAAGGAACGCGCGCGACGGTGTGCAATCTGTCGGTGCAGGACGCCTGGATTCGTTCCGCCGAATCCGACACTCCCATCGATCTCGATTCTGATTCGCTCAATCCGCACTTCGCCTACGACGAAGATGATGGGACTACGCATCAGATCTGGTTTCTCGACGCCGTTACCGCGCTGAATCAAATGCGCGCTGCGCGCGATCTCGGCATCCGGACGTTCGCGTTGTGGCGTCTCGGTTCCGAAGATCGTTCACTTTGGGAAATCTGGGACAAGCCTCGCGCCTCCGATCCCGTAACGAAACTTGCCGAAGTTCCTCCTGGTCCCGATGTCTCGATCGAAGGACAGGGAGAGATCCTGCGCATCATGCAGCGTCCCACGCCCGGCAAGCGAACGGTTGTCGTCGATCCCGATACGGGACTTGTGACGGATGAGCGTTTCGCCAAGCTACCCAATCCGTATCAGCTCGAAGCCTATGGATACAAGGAGAAGAAGGTCGCAATCACCTTCGACGACGGCCCCGATCCAAACTACACGCCGCAGATCCTCGATGTACTCAAGCGCAAGCACGCAACCGCGACCTTCTTCCTCATAGGCATTCCTTCCGAGAACGATCCCGGCCTGGTGAAGCGCATCTACGACGAAGGTCACGAGATCGGCAATCACACGCTCACGCATCCCAACATCAGCGAAATCTCGACGTGGCGATTCGAGAAAGAGATCAACGTCACCGAGCGGCTCTTCGCCGCCAAGCTCGGAGTGAAGCCGCTCTTTTTCCGCCCGCCATATTCCATCGATCAGGAGCCCGACACCGCCGACGAGGTCAAGCCGCTCGAACTCACGCAAGACATGGGCTACATCACCGTCGGCGACAAGATCGATCCCAGCGACTGGTCGCTCAGCCCGCGTTACAGCGCCGCCGAGATCGCCGAAAACGTCTTCAGGGACCTCAACAAGGGCAATATCATCCTTCTGCACGACGGGGGCGGAGACCGCTCGCAGACAGTGAAGGCCCTGCCGCCGATCATCGACGGCATCCGCGCCCGCGGCTACGACATCGTTCCCGTTTCGACACTGATCGATCAAACGCGCGCTCAAGTCATGCCCGCGTTAACCATGCCGCGCGAGCTGTGGGCCGCCCGCATCGATAACCTGGCCTTCTGGATGTTCAGCCTGGTCCTGATCGGCGTGCAGATGATCTTTTTTCTCGGCGACATCCTCATGACCGGGCGCCTCCTTATTATTGGCGCGCTGGCCACCATCGACCGCATCCGCGGCTCGTCGTCGCAGAATCTCGATCCCGCTTTTCGGCCCCCGGTGGCCGTGCTTATTCCTGCATACAACGAAGAGAAGGTCATCGAGCGCACCATTCGTTCGGTGCTCGCGTCCAGCTATCCCAACCTGCGCGTGATCGTCATCGACGATGGCTCGAAAGATCGCACGCTCGAGATCGCCACCAGCAAGTTCCAAAATGAAATTGGGAAAGGCAGAGTCGTAGTCCTTACCAAGCCAAACTCCGGAAAAGCCGAAGCGCTGAACTACGGCCTCCAGCACGTGACCGAAGACTTCTACGTTGGCATCGACGCAGATACCGTAATCGCCCGCGAAGCGATCGGCCGCCTGATTCCTCACTTCGCCGACCAAAGCATAGGCGCCGTAGCCGGCAATGCCAAAGTGGGAAACCGCGTAAATATCTGGACCCGCTGGCAGGCGCTCGAATACATTACCAGCCAAAACTTCGAGCGCCGCGCCCTCGACCTGTTAGGCGCCGTAACGGTAGTTCCCGGCGCGTTAGGAGCATGGCGTACCGAAGTGGTACGGCAAGCCGGCGCCTACCACGTAAACACCGTCGCCGAAGACGCCGACCTGACCATGAGCATCCTACGCAGCGGCCTCCGCGTTATTTACGAAGACCGCGCCCTCGCCTACACCGAAGCCCCAGTAAGCGCCCGCGGCCTGATGCGCCAACGCTTCCGCTGGTCCTTCGGGATTCTCCAAGCAGTCTGGAAGCACCGCGGAGCCCTGCTCCGCCGCGGTGCGTTAGGCTGGTTCGCGCTGCCCAACATCGTCATCTTCCAGATCATGCTCCCGCTGGTCTCGCCGCTGATCGACGTAATGTTCGTAGTAAGCGCAATCTGGTATCTAATCGACCGCCACTTCCACCCCTACGCCGCCAATCCCGCAACCTTCCAGAAGCTGGTCATTTATTTCGTCAGCTTCCTGGTCATCGATTTCCTGGCGTCGTCGTTGGCCTTCGCGCTGGAACGCCGCGACCCACGCCAACACGAGGACTATTGGCTCCTGGCCGACATCTGGATCCAACGCTTCACCTATCGCCAGGTGTTTTCGGTAGTGCTGTTCAAAACAATCAAGCGAGCCATAGATGGCCGCGCCTTCTCGTGGGACAAACTAGAAAGAACGGCGGCGCTGTCGCATGGCGGAGATTGAAAAAAGCTTGTGAGTTTCAATGTGAGAAAAACAAAACCAGGAGCGAACACGAAGGGCACGAAGGAAAACAAATGAGGTCACGAAGAGTTCTTTGTGACCTTTTCTTTTGACTTCGTGACCTTCGTGTTCGCCTTTCTTCCGTCCACTTTGGTCCGCAAAATCAAAATACATAGCTGTATGGCGTAAGCCGCGGTTCCTTCGACTTGTAATCGATTCGCAGGACCGTCGCGCGCCCTCGCGCGGGGGTTGGTCTGCAACACGAAGAGGGGCTGTTTTGGGCCATTGAGCCTCGTCGAAGCTAGCCTAACGTTTTCGCGATGCACGCGAACACCCGCGCGGGGGCGCGCGGCGGTCCCAATTGCGGAAGCGTTGGGTCCGAATGAACGAGCATTTCGAGCGTCGGAGGCCCGGCACAAGCTAATCCTCGTCCCGGTCCCGATCGTCATCTTTCTCGGGATGGAAATAGCCGAGCGACTTCTTCCAGGCCTGCTTGGCCACGAGCCTGCCTGTGGCTCTTCCCACGAGATCTGCGAGCTCGAAGTGAATGCCTCCGTAGCGGCGTGAGATGCCGGCTTGGTCTGCGGCGTCGGTGAACGTCGCCCAAGAGAGGGTTACGGCGTTGTGCGGCGTGAGGCCCGGCTCGATCACTGAGCTTCCGGGAGCGAAGGTAACCGAGGCGCCAAAGTCGTCGCTGCCGGTGAAGCGCTTCAGGATCTCGGCTCCGGCTGCGCTGAAGGTGCTATGGCCTGACATATATTCCGGGAATGGAGGGGTGGGGAACGTGCTTGGCTGATAGGGAATCCATTGCGATCCGTCGATGGTGACGGTTCCCTTTCCGGGACCGCCCCAGGCTTGCACCTGCTGACCATGAAACAGAAATGGAATCGCCGTAACCGGACGCACCGAGTCGAAGTGACGCTTCGCGTCCCAGCACGCCACTCCGGCATCGAAGATTGCGTTGGTTAGAGCGAAGAACATCTTCACGTCCTCATCAACAGTGTGGTGATCGCGCGCGGAGACGAACTGCGCGAAGAGGTCCCAGTGTCCGGGCGGCAACTCCGAGTGCGGACCGTTCGCCCAATATTCCGCGATCATCTTCTGCTCGTCGGTCAATCCGGCGCTTAGCGCCAATACGTCTTTAGCCTGCTGGAAAAATGTGGTTGAACCGTTAAGCGCGGGCCCGAAACTCGAGATGAATGCCAGGAATTGATCAGGAGACGTAAGGGCAAATGGAATTACTTTGAACCACTGCGCGCCGACGAAGGTCGGGGTAACGACCTTTGTCCCATTGTTGTACGTAAGCGGCTGCCAGTGGTTTGGATCGATCACGGTAGACAGGTCGCTCACCGGAACCGTGCTCGGCTTGTTCACCGGAACGTAGCCGGTGTAGTCGGCGTATGGCACCCCGCTGGCAGTGAGATTGCCGAGCTGGTTTGAGCCATCGTTGTGCCGGACGGCAAGCACGGCAGCGCAAGCCACGTTGCCAATGCCGCTGGGCGTTCTGGTGTCGGCGGAGGTGTCATTGACGTCGTAACCGAGCTTAGCCATCAGGGGATCGAAGACGGTAGCCTTGTCTCCCGGAAGCAGATCCACAGCCGCTCTGTACGCTGCAAAGCTGATTGCCTTGTTCTTGTTCGCGAGCGTGTGTTCCTTTGTGGGACGACGCAATTGCCCGCCGAGCTGCGTGCCGACAGCATGCTTATCGTAGGCAGCCCAGGCGTCGTAAGCGCAGGTATGCACGATCGCGAGTGCGCGGGCCACCATGGGCGGACCGAGCGTACTGTCGCGCACGCCTTGCAGCACCGCTTGGTTCCACTGAACGACAATGGTTGGGCTCTGAGCGTAGCTTGAAATAGCGGCAGCAAGAATAAGGGTAAAGAAAATGGCGACGGCGCGGACTCGGATGAGCTTCATAAAGGGCTCCTGGATTAAAGTTGCGAACTGAAGCAGAAAGAGACAGGATTCCTCGCCGGCGAACCGGCGAAGAATCCCACAACAAATTCTTTCCTGAAAGATTAGAGAAATCTTTCAGGGTTATACGAATGCGCCGTTCCGCTCTCTTCCAATCTGAGCGAAGTTGCTCACGGTCGTGCTCGCAGGATCGGATACGAAGTGGAAGCCATGCCCGGTGCTGGGCAATGTGGTGACATCCACTTCAATGGTTGCCGAATCCTCAATGAAGTCTCCGGCGAAGTGGTCTTGTGGATCGGTGGACGTGAACGAGGTCTTCCGCTTCACTCCGCTCCAACTCATTTTGAAAAAATTGAGAACGGCAGCGACAGGATGACCCATCGGATGGCTCGCATCCAGGCTATTCGCAACAGTGAAGGCATCGAGCGCACAGTAGTTCCGGATTTGCAGCACCGCCTCAGCGTCATCAAAATCGACTTTAACGCTGGATGGCGATATCAGGTCCGTCCAAAACACAGTTGCGCGTGAGATGCCCAGGTCGTAAGAGTGAAGTCCCAATGGGCTACCCGAGCCCGGAAGGCTGTCGAGTCAAATAAAGGCGAAGTTGCCTCGATGCTTCTGCCCGTCGGTGCCCAGGAATACGCCGGACATGAAACGGCTGTCGGTATGGAAGGTGTACTTTGCCTTCATGCCCGTGTTCAGATCGGTGCCGGTGCCGGTTAGGTCCAAGTCGGCCGAACCGATGAATCCTTTGAAATCGTAAATCGCAGAAGGATCGCGACCGCCAGGATGTGGTCCTGTCGGATCGGTGGCCGCCGGCGTGCCTTCAACTGGTCCGGGAAAGAAGAAGTGGGCCTTCACGCCGAATCCGGCGAGGACCGCTTCGTTAACGTGTGGAATCGGATCTGGCGATGAACACAGTTCTCCTGCATTGCAAGACTGTTCATGTTCGTCGTCATCCGCGAAGGTTGTCAGTGGAAAAGCTGAACCCAGAAGCAGTCCGCCTCCGGCAACTCCAACTCCGGTAAGCAAGCCGCGCCTGGAAAGGTTATGTGGGAATGGCCCTGGGGTCCTATTTTCTTTCAAGGGGCCCTCCTTTGTTTAATAAGTAGGAGTGCGCTTCCCGTTCGGGGATGAAAGAAATCCCAATCGAGCACTTGGGCCCGGAATCGTTCAGTGAAGTTGCACCGCACATTAGTCCTTCGCCTCAGGTTTGTCAACAGATTGCCGCTAGCCGGGCCTCGGCCATCAAGTCATCGCCGAAGGCCCAGATTCCCTGGCTCCGCTATCTCCATTCAAGCTCTTCGCGCAAGCCAGAATCCCGCGCCGGAGGCGCAGAACCGTGGATTAGCCCAATCGCGGAAGCGTTGGGTTGGTATTAGGCGAAACCATCGAGCGCCGGAGGCGCGGCACTCCTCCTCGCCGCATAAATCGCATGATTGTGGATTTGGGTTAACGATGGTGGTGCCGCCCCGAACGGCGGCGTTGTCGCATGGAGGAGATTAGATCGAGAAGGCGTTTCAAGAAGACCGTTGCAAGAAAGGCGTTTCAATCCATTTATAGACGGAATCCCGCGCCGGAGGCGCAGAACCGAGGATCAGCCCAATCGCGGCAGCGTTGGGTTTGGGTAAACAAATGATCCCCCGAGCGCCAGAGGCGCGGCACTCATCCTGCGTTGTATGACGTACACATATACCGAATGGGCTCCAAAGACTATCGCAAGCACGAGGTCAGCTTTTGCTCTGACGTATCGAAATGGGCTGACCAGTGGACGCAATCGCATACGGAACTTCCCATTGGAAGTTCCGAGATCGAGACCTTCGCCAAGGGAGGCAACAAGCGATCGGATCTGCGCTTCTACGCGCGTAAAGCCCATGGCAAAGGCAAGCTGCTACTCACCGGAGAGGTGAAGCTGCCGGGAACTCCGCTGGGGCGCTCGCCCTTTGACGCGGCCCTCTTGCTGGACGCATTCAACAAAGCGACCGCGGAGAATTGCCGCTACTTCTTCACCTGGAACGTCGAGGAATTCGCACTCTTTGACCGTAAGATTTGGGACGCCGTCTCGATGCACGAGCGGTGTGTGGGTCACTGGAAGCTCGGCCTCAGGCTGAACGATCCGGCAGATGTGCTGCGGCCCGACGTTCAAGGCACCTGTATCCACAGCCCCGGCTGGATTTCAGAGGCCGAGAACTGTGTCTGCAGCCATTTCTTCAGTTAGTGTCGAAATATCAAGGTAGGACATTTTGATCAAGTCATAGGGATGGTCCTGTTCATCGGGATACAGCTGCTTCCAAAGCTCTCCAGATCTCGCAGCATCCTCGACGCGCCGACAAGCCTCGCGAGGATCTTGCGTCGGAATATCAATGAAGGAAAGATTGACACCTGCGTCGTCAAGCGGATCCTCAAAGACGAAATATACTCGGATCACAAAAACGCCCTCTCTTGTCACACTAGGCTGTGGAATTTCAATTTAGGAATTCCGATTCATTCTAAAGTTTGAAATATGCACAATTCGGCTAATTGCAAATACTATCGCAAAGCCTAATAGGGTTCTACGCAGTGAATCATTAGCCAGCGGTTGCCGAACGGACAGCCGCTTGCCGTTAATTGTTAGGCCGATTAGCCAGTTATGAGTCCAAGTGAAGTTAGTTACTGTCGCGTGCTCAAATTGGGCGTGACAGTTCGGACATAGGACCAGCAGGTTGCTAGGGTGATGGCCGATGCTTGGATCAAGATGATGTATTTCAAAATACGGTTCCCGGTTTCGTTTCTCGAAAGTGAAAGAACAAAGCTGGCATTTACCATCATGCAATTCTCGGAGCAACACACGAATCGGGGGCGGCACACCTTCGTGCCGCTCGCCGGCACTAGGAAATACGCTCGGGCGCGGCTGCCGCGATGATCTTTCAGCAATCCGTAACAGCTCTTCACGAGCTATTTCTCGGGGTTTCTTTCTCTTTATTCGCGAGAGTGTCGCCAGCTCCGCTTCTACATCGGAATCAATCTGTGCAGACCGCAGGTTTTCTCGTGCCCTCTGCTCCTGGCGTTCCAAAACATACCGATCCAGGGAGATTCGGAACAAGTGCTTGTTCGGATTTTCGACGATGATGGAGATCAGATCTCCCTCACGCACAGCTCTCTTCGAAAACCACTTACGAAGCCCGAATATCCTGTTCTCTTTGACAGTTGGATCAAAAGGGTGAAATGTTAGCAAACTGGCCTTGTCTTCGTCATCAAAGACGACTTCGATTTGCCCCTTTTCATAGGGAAACCAGTGTCTGAACTTTTGCGGTATCGCGAGCAGGCCTTTGTCTAGGCGACTGGCAGATGCACGGATAGTGAATCGTTGTTTCTCGATGGCCACTGCTGCAGATATCTTACGGCGGATGATATTTGGATTCCATTAGGTGAGTCTCTCCTCATTGAGATCTTCAAGCCGGTATGGAATGTTGTCATAGAAGGATTCGGCAACCATGATCCGGGCAAGGGCAGGCAGAAGCAGGTCAAATCACCATGGGATACGGTGCATGCGGGCCGCAGTTGGGCAGCTACGCTGCCTGATCACCCTAGAAGTGCTCGAGAACTACAGAAAGTCATCGTAGACTTCTTTGCCGGACGAGCAGTTCCAACCATTCCGGCCGAGACTGCAGTAATCGAAGAAGAGCAGGAATAAAAGGAAAATAAACTTGCTTCCTGCAACGGTAGAACTCTCCCGAAGGCGCAAACACTAACTCGCAACTCGAACTCGCACTGGACGCGTGGCTGCATTTGGATATGGAACTTCAGAAGCCTCTCCCAGCATGGTTGGAAGACAATAGGTCCGCGGCAAAGACAGTGGAATTGCCGGATGGAGAGGTTCGGCTGCCGGCCGCGGAAAACTTTCTCGAAGCTGCCACGCTCTTTTTTGGCAAGAAGCCGGGGCATGCGCATGTTTGCGCCTCGCGCGATGAGGCCGAGCTCCTATACCGGATTGCCAAAGAGGGAGTGCGCGGGCCAGTGTCAATCCCAGCCGGCGAGCGCGAATGCAAGGCTCTCTCCCGGCAGCTTGAAACCCACCTCGCCGAAGGCCGCCGCGCACTGATGCGTCTGGCCGAAGAACGCGCCGGAACGGAGAAGCTGCGTGAACAGGTGCTGGAGACGTTGTACCGCTGGTTCATCGACGGCAAACCCACGCAGCCCGCAACCAGCGCACACACCGCTACCGCCCAGGGCGCATAGGCGAATGCTTCGAGAGAGGCGTTTCCA
>QIBC01000349.1 GCA_003225215.1 Acidobacteriota bacterium | reverse complement strand
GCGGCGGATTATTATTTCGGCTCTTGCCATCATCTTTATTGCGGGAGTTACGCTTGGGCTATCGCGGCTAAAACCCGCCGCTCCGAGCGTTGAACGTTCCACTATCTGGACCGACACCGTCAAACGGGGACCAATGCTGCGGCAGGTGCGAGGTCTCGGAACCCTGGTTCCGGTCGATATTCGATGGATTCCCGCCCTTACGGATGGCACCGTAGAGCGTCGGCGCATCCTTCCGGGCACTCAGGTGAAGGCCGACACGGTCATCATGGACCTGAGCAATCCGCAAACTGAGCAGGAGGCTCAGGATGCCCAGCTGCAACTTAGGGCTGCCGAGGCCGAGTATAAGAACTTGGAAGTGAAGGTCCAGAGCGACCTGATGACGCAGCGCGCTAATGCTGCGACAGTGGGAGCCGACTACAACGATGCCAAAACGAAGGCGGAAATCGACCAGGAACTACAGAAACTAGGGGTCATTTCCGGACAAGCGCTCAAGAGTTCCAAGGGCAAATCCGACGAACTTTCCACAAGAAATCAAATTGAACAAGAAAGAGTTGCTATCAATACCAAGTCTGTAGCGTCTCAATTGGCGGTGCAGCAGGCAAAGGTCGACGAGCTGAAGGCGCTGTATCAGCTCAAGATGAAGCAGCTCGACTCTCTACACGTGCGAGCGGGCATCGATGGCGTTCTTACTGAAGTTCCGGTCGTAGAAGGACAGCGACTAACAGCCGGCGCCAACCTGGCGAAAGTGGTGCAGCCGAATCATCTGAAGGCCGAACTGAAGATCGCGGAAACGCAGTCGAAGGACATTACTTTCGGTCAACCAGCCTCAGTGGACACGCACAACGGTGTGATTCAGGGAACCGTGATGCGCATCGATCCGGCGGTAATTAACGGGACCGTCACGGTTGACGTGAAGCTGGAAGGGCAGCTGCCTCCGGGCGCACGCCCAGATCTGAGCGTCGATGGAACTATCGACCTCGACCGTCTGGCTAATGTGGAGTTTGTTGGACGCCCAGCTTTCGGTCAGGAAAACAGCACGGTGAGTATGTTCAAGCTCGATTCCGACGGCAAAGGCGCGACCCGCATAACCGTCAAGTTGGGACGAAGTTCAGTAAATGCGGTTGAGATTCTCGGCGGATTGAACGAAGGCGACCAAGTGATCCTGTCCGATATGTCGCGCTGGGACAACGTAGATCGTATCCGCCTGGAATAAAGCCCAGGGGAAGAGCGAATACGAAGGTCACGAAGGGAAACACCCAAGGTCACAAAAGAGCATTGCAAGATGGCCTTTTCTGGTTGAGTTCTTCGTGACCTTCGAATTGAACTTCGTGCCCTTCGTGTTCGCCTCGCAGGTTTCAGTTTGGGATTAAAGCAAAGCATTCAGGAGACAAAATGGCATCGAACGGCAGGCCGCTCATTACGCTGGAGAACGTAACCAAGATCTTCTACACCGATGAAGTAGAAACTCATGCGCTTTCCGGCATTCATCTCGAGATTCGCGAAGGCGAGTACGTTTCGATGGCAGGCCCGTCCGGCTGCGGAAAGTCGACGCTGCTGTCGATTATTGGCCTGCTCGACACTCCTACAGACGGTACGTATGTTCTCAACAGCAAGCCGGTGCAGAGTTTGGACTTTGCCGACCGCGCTCGCATTCGCAACCAGGAGATCGGCTTCATCTTCCAAAGTTTCAACCTCATCGGTGATCTCACCGTCTATGAAAACGTCGAGCTGCCGCTCACCTATCGCAAGATGGGCGCAGCCGAACGTAAAGAGCGTGTTCATGGCGCGCTCGAGAAGGTGGGCATGTCGCACCGTATGCGACATTATCCTTCACAGCTCTCCGGCGGTCAGCAACAGCGTGTGGCGGTAGCGCGCGCGCTGGCGGGCAAGCCGTCGATCCTGCTGGCGGACGAGCCTACCGGAAACCTCGATTCCCGAAATGGTGAGGCCGTGATGGAACTGCTCCAGCAACTCCACCGCGAAGGCGCAACTATCTGCATGGTGACGCACGACGAGCGTTTCGCTCGCCACGCTGAGCGCACCATTCATCTGTTTGACGGAAAAGTGGTCGAAGAAAGCGTCAGCGTAGCGTAAGTTCCCGAGAGTTTGCTTGGCAAAAACGCTCAATGGGAGCGGGCAGTGGATGTGTGTTTTGACGTGTCATTCGGAACGAAGTGAGGAATCCCTAGCACTCACGAGAAATACTTCAGGATTTCTCCCCGCGCTCGAAATGACAATGCAAATCAAATGGGATCCTTCTTCCAAGATGTCCGCTACGGACTCCGCATGCTGCTCAAGGGGCCTGCGTTTACTACCGTCGCCGTACTGACTCTTGCCCTGGGCATTGGCGCGAACACGGCGATCTTTACGGTTGTGAATGCGCTCCTGTTGAAGATGCTGCCCGTCAAAGCGGCGCAAGAGCTTGCTGTCGTCGGTAATCCTGCCTTGATCAGCCATCGCTGGAGTGGAACGCCAGAGACCGAGATCTTTTCCTATCCCTTATACCGCGAGTTCCGAGACAACAACACGGTTTTCAACGGCTTAGCAGCAGCCGCGAGTGAGGATCGCATTGAAGTAGATTCTGGCCCGGCAGGCGGCGGTTCGGACGAGCAAGTCGATGCACGCCTCGTGAGTGGCAACTACTTTCCTGTTCTGGGAGTCGACGCTGCCACCGGACGTCTTCTCACCGAAAGCGACGATACGCAGGAAAACGCGAATCCGGTTGCCGTACTCAGCTACGGATACTGGAGCCGAAAATTCGCGCAGTCGCCGGCAATCATTGGCAAAGAGATTCGCCTCAATAGATACCCCTTCACCATCGTGGGCGTCGCGCAATCAAAATTTCGCGGTGACGTTGTGGGGGACGATTTCGCCGTGTTTGTGCCTCTCAGCATGCAACCGAAGGTCATGCGTGAGGACGGAATAAGGAACAACCCGCATGTCTCGTGGCTCTCTCTGATCGGCAGACTTAGGCCCGGCATCTCGCTGGCTCAAGCCAAAGCCAACGTGAATCTCATATTTGAACATGCCCTCAAAGGACCGTTCGGTGCAAGGCTCACGGCCGATGACCTCAGTGAAATCGCGAACGCACAGATTGACGTGGTTCCCGGAGGGATAGGCCTTTCGGAGTTTCGCGCAGACTACCGCGTTCCTCTGCTTCTGCTGATGGGAATCGTCGGATTAGTCCTGCTGATTGCATGCGTGAACGTCGCCAACCTGCTGCTGGCTCGGGCCATGGCAAGGAATAAGGAGTTCGCGCTTCGTCTTGCAATCGGAGCATCCCAGAGACGGTTGCTGCAGCAGTTGCTGATAGAAAGCATCCTGCTCGCTTTTCTGGGAGGCGCCTGTGGAGCCGTGCTGTCCGTATGGGGGGTGCGCCTGCTGGTCAGACTCTTCGGCTCCGATGCGGAATCCCTGCCACTCTCTCCCGACATCCGCGTGCTGTCTTTTTCTCTGGCGGTGTGTCTGCTTACCGGAATCCTGTTCGGACTTGCTCCTGCGCTGAGCGCTCTCCGCGTCCAGGTGAATCCCAGCTTGAAAGATGTCTCCACGGCCTCGGGGAAACGCTCGCGCTTTGGCTGGGGCCAGGGGCTCGTGGCAGGTCAGGTTGCACTCTCGCTCCTCGTGCTGTTCGCTGCCACTCTTCTCGTGCGCAGTCTACAAAAGCTAATGACACAGGACCTTGGCTACCAGAGCAATCACCTGGTGGTCGCGCACCCGGGTGCTTTCGACGCAGGGTACAAAGGCGAACGGATGAAGGAGCTCGCACAGGAGCTTACCAACCGACTGGCTGCTCTTCCTTGGGTTCATGGCGTTAGCTACTCGAGCCTGGGACTATTCAGCGGAGGGGAATCGTCAGACAGGATCATCGTTCCCGGTTTTACTGGGGAGAGGCGTCAGGACTATAGCGCCCGTGAAGACGCGGTGTCACCCGACTATTTTGCCCTTCTGGGGATACGTATTCTTGTCGGGCGCGGGATTGGACAGCAAGATACCGCGAGCTCAACCCGCGTCGCCGTGATCAACGAGGCAATGATGAAACACTTCTTTCACGGGGAAAATCCCGTCGGACGTCAGTTCGAAATCGATGATCCCGGGGAGAAGGGCAAGCCATTTACTGTAATCGGCGTCTCCAAAGACGCGAAAGACCATAGTGCGTTCCTGCGCAACGCCACGCCTCCCAGATTCTACTTCCCCTTTCAGCAGGGCCGCGATCCTCGGCACTTTATTCTTGAAATCGTCACGAGCGGCGATCCCAATATGGTCCTCGGCGAAGTTCGCAGCCAGATCAAGAAGGTCGATGCCAAACTGCCTATCTACTCCGTATACACAGTGGGTCAACTGATCGAGAAGAACGTGAGGAACCAGATTGCTTTGGCCAGGCTCTCCGCGTTCTTTGCCGGACTAGCGCTATTGCTGGCTTGTGTGGGCTTATACGGAATCATGTCGTACACAGTTGCGGGAAAGACCCGCGAGATCGGCATCCGCGTGGCGCTAGGCGCGCAGCGTACCGACGTGCTCGAGCTCATCTTGCGCGAAGGCATGCTGCTGGTGGTGGTCGGCTTGGCAATCGGTATTCCGCTGTCGTTGGCCAGCAGTCGGATGCTTCACAGCTTTCTCTTTGGATTGAGAGCAACCGACCCGCTGTCACTGGCGATGGTAATTGTGCTGCTCGGAGCCGTTGCGGGTGTTGCAGGAATGATTCCTGCGCGGCGCGCTACCAAGGTGGATCCAATAGTTGCGCTGAGATACGAGTGACAATCCGTGGATCCGGGCGCCCTCGCACGGGTTTTGGTTTTGATTTATTGACTGTGTGATCTTGCATGACT
>QIBC01000015.1 GCA_003225215.1 Acidobacteriota bacterium | reverse complement strand
AACGCCTTCCGCAAAACGTTGTTCCAAGTCATTACTCTCTCTCCCTCGATCCCGTCATTGCCGAGAAGATCTTCTCGGGCGAAGAAACGATCGATGTGCGTGTGAGCACGGCGACCAAGGAGATCGCTCTCAATTCGCTCGACCTGGATATCACTGAAGCTGAAGTCAAGTCGGGCAACACAACACAGAAAGCTGCAGTGGCCTATGACAAGCCCCAGGAGATGGTCAGGCTTTCCCTGCCTCAACCTGTCCCAATCGGTCCGGCACAGTTTCACCTTAAATTTTCCGGCAAGCTGACAGAAGGACTGCGCGGTCTATACCTCAGCAAGGGCTCCCATCGCCAATATGCCGTCACTCAGTTCGAAGGTACGTACGCTCGCATGATGTTTCCCTGCTTCGACGAGCCGGCTTTCAAAGCGACTTTCGATCTCACGATCATGGCCGATAGGGATGACACCGCGATTTCAAATGGCCGAATTGCAAATGACGAGCCCGCGGCCGCCAACCGACACAAGATCACCTTCTCGACTTCACCAAAGATGTCTACCTATCTGGTGGCCTTGGCAATCGGTGACTGGCAATGTTTGTCTCGGACCGTCGATGATGTGCCGATTCGGGTTTGTGCCGAGCCCGACAAGAAGCAATATGGGGCATTCGCTCTCGATGTTGCTGCTCACTCTATCCAGTTCTACAACCAGTGGTATGGCATCAAGTACCCATTTGGGAAACTTGATATGGTTGCCATTCCCGATTACGAGTGGGGCGGGATGGAGAATACGGCGTCAATTTTCTATCGCGATACGGCGCTGTTGCTCGGCGAAAACAACGCCTCAGTTTTCCGCAAGCGCGGACAAGCAGTAACCATCGCTCATGAGATCGCACATCAATGGTTTGGCGATCTGGTTACAGCCGCATGGTGGGACGACATCTGGCTCAACGAAGGCTTTGCCACATGGATGTCGCGAAAACGGCGCCGTGTTGCGAATGTTGGAGTCCTACGTTGGGCCGGAGACCTTTCGCAAGGGCGTGAACGCCTACCTCGCAGCTCATGCCAATGGAAACGCTACCTCCGCCGATTTCTGGCAGGCCGAAGCTCAAGCCTCAGGCAAGCCCGTCGACAAGATCATGCCGACGTTTGTCTTCCAGCCCGGAGTCCCTTTGATCAGTCTGTCAACTTCTTGCAGTGATGGTTCCGGGAGACTTGACTTAAGACAGCAGCGTTTCTTCGTTTCCCCGGAGCGACCGCAGTCGGCGAGCAACCAGACATGGCAGATCCCGATATGCACCAAAACGAGCACGAACGCGGCCGGTGACTGCACCCTAATGACTCAGCATGAACAGGCAGTCCCGTCTCCGAGTTGTGCCGACTGGGTATTTGGAAACCGCGATGCGAAAGGCTACTACCGGGCGGAGTATGCGCCCGAGGATCTTAAAAAGGTCGCTGACAACGCCGAGCATCAGCTCAATGTACCGGAGCGCATTGCGCTAGTTGAGGACACATGGGCGCTCACCCGCACCGGCAAAACCGCGGTTACAGATTTTCTTGATCTCGCGCAGCGATTGCGCAGCGACCAGAATCGGCATGTCGTCGGATCCCTGGCGAGGCACTTGGAATACATCAGCGACTCGCTCGTACCAATTGGTCAGGCGGAGCCATACCGAGCCGCAGTGCGCGCGCAATTTGCCCCGCTGGCAAAAACGCTGGGCTGGAGTGCTCGCGCGAGCGACACCGATGAACAGAAAGCTTTGCGGGCGAATCTGCTGGCGACGCTCGGTTCGGCGGCAGACCCTGATGCTATTGCCGCCGCACGCAAAATCGTGGAGCAGTACATACAGAACCCCACTTCGGTGGATGGAACCATCAGTGGAAGCGCCTTTACAGTTGCGGCCGAGAACGGCGACAAAGACTTCTACGATCGGCTAACATCTGCGCTCGCCGGCGCTAAGACCAGCGACGAATACAATCACTATCTGTACGCGCTGGCAGCTTTCAGAGAACCTGATTTGCTTGAGCGCACGATTGCTCTGGTAGATCAAGGAAGAGTAAGGCAGCAGGATTATCCCCGCTTCTTTGGGGCGTTGCTGTCAAATCCGGCGTCTCGACAATCTGCCTGGAAGTACCTCAAGAACCACTGGCAAGACTTGGCACAGAAGGTCACCTCCTTTGGTGGAGCAGGCGCCGTTTCCGCTTTGGGAAACAGCTGTTCGGCGGAGATGCGCGACGATGTAAAGCAGTTCTTCGCGGCTCATCCTGCGCCGGGCGCGCAGCGCGCTGTCCAGCAAAGTCTGGAGAAAATCGATGGTTGCATTGACTTCCAGCGGCGAGAGGGCGACAACTTAAAACGTTGGCTTATGACTCAACCGCTTAACTGATTTATTTATTGCCGGCAACCAACAGGTCCCCCGCTCCGCGAACTCAATTTAATGCCTGAACAGATGATCCGGCGGCGGAGCAGAGGGACAGCGCCTTGGGATTAATGACGGTTTCACAGCGACAGCTCAGCGCCCGAAGCTATACCCGATGTTCAAGCCATAACGTGTGGCGTGAGCCGACGTAAATTCGATGTTGTTATGCACGAAGTAGAAGTGGGCCTCGGGAGCCAGATAAACCGACTTCGTCATGTAGAGCCGCAATGCTCCCCCAACGTGTCCCAGGAAATGATTGCTGCTCACGTAGTTGGTGCACCCAAGATTATTGCAATTCTGGAAATTCCCGTAAAAACGGACGCTCTCCGCGCCAATTCCTCCCATTGCGGTAAAACCAACTCGGCCGGCCTTGCGGGCATAGACTGCATTGAAATCGTAGAAGATCGGGCGGTATGGTGACGTGGGATCGTCTTGATACAGAGCGCGCGTAGCTCTCCATGCCACTTCGCCGTTGAAGCCGAGATTGTGCCAAATAATGAAATCGGCGGCGAAGCTTGGATACACGCCTCCACTGAGCGATTGCGGCGAGTGGTCAAGGGTATTCGCGTTGAGGTTAGAGGCCGAGGGCGCGCTAATGCCGTTGATTCCGAATTGGGCATCGATCTGTTGTTGAGCATGAAGCGCGCCCACTAAAGAAATTGAAGAGAGCCAAAAAAGCGCGGCAAACAATCGTTTCACAATTCCTCCCAATTCAAAGGATAGCCTTTCTGTCGCACGAGCAGCGACAGAGTTCTTGTTCAGTAACTCAGACACCTGAATTAATGAAGATGTTGTGCTTGGCAGCTAAATAGCGCGGGTTACCGAAGGCCAGCATCGCGGTCGGATCGATTTGGGTAAAGCTCGATCACTTTGGTTCGAGGCATCGAGGTATCTGAAGCAACTTCAAAGCGATAGTTTCCGAGGGTGATCAATTCGGGTCTTTGAGCGCCTGACGCGCCAGAATCAGAACGGGAATTCGTAGCTTCCTTGTCTGCAGGAAAGACCTTCAACGCGAAATATGCCACTAGAAGGAATCCGGAAAAAATCCAGACCAACTGCAGCCAGAAGAGAGCGTCGAATACTTTTTCCCAGATGCCAGGATGCAATCAAGCACCTCTTTCTGACAGCGTAAAAACGAGCGGAGATGATCAGGCCATCATCTCCGCCCATGTCGCCGAGGGACGACCAGGAGAGACCTAACAGAAAACTTGAATTCGTCCCCAGCCTTTGGTACTGAAGGGCAGCGACGCGCGCTGTCAGCTCAACTAATAAGACCACTTCCATGAGGCAATTGACCTTAAAACATGCAGTTTCGGTGTAAAGAAAGGTAAATAGCTGGGTTCGGCGGGGCGAAACGTGCCACAATTTCTTATCAGCCGGATAGATCCTGGGATGTTAGAGAAGATCCTTATCATCGATGACGACGCCGAACTCTGCGAAATGCTGTCGGAGTATCTGCGAAAAGAGGGTTTCGAAGTAGAAAGCGTTCAGCACGGTGCGCGAGGTCTGGAGAAAGCTCGCCAGGGTGGTCATCAGATGATCGTCCTCGATGTGATGCTTCCCGGAATGAACGGATTTGATCTGTTGCGCGAGCTGCGCACCACCTCCGATATTCCTGTGCTGCTGCTCACCGCGCGTGGCGATGAGCTCGATCGCATTGTGGGCCTTGAGATCGGAGCGGATGATTATCTATCCAAGCCGTTCAATGCACGCGAGTTGCTGGCGCGGATCCGCGCGATCGGTCGCCGGAACGCTAGAGAACAGCGCGTACCGAGTTCTCCAAAGCAACCCGTTCAAATAGGGGACGTGGAACTGGATCCTGGGTCTCGGACTATCACGTTGAACGGCAAGGTCCTTGAGACCACTACTGTGGAGTTTAATTTGCTCGAAGTTCTGCTACGATCTGCGGGCAATGTGGTGAGCCGGGACGAGATCGCTTCTGTCGTATTGGGACGGGAACTGAGCCCTTTTGATCGCAGTATCGATGTACACATAAGCAAGCTGCGCAAGAAGCTCGGGAATCTTCCAAACGGCCGGGAGCGCATTAAGACCATTCGAAACACCGGCTACATGTACGTTTCGACGGTGACTTCGCCAGCGCGGGAGAAGCAGCTCAGATAGCTATGCGCAGCCTTTTCTTCAAAATATTTGCCTTCTTCTGGCTTTGCACAGCTCTTATCTTCGGAGTATTCATCGCAACCGCGGAACGGCCAACCGAAGACGAGATTCGATCAGCCGTACACCGTGGACTTACTCCCGCAATTCTTTCCAATGCGGAGATCCTGATCCACTCTTATGAGAGTGGGGGTTGCCAGGCAGTACTTGCGAGCAAGAAGTCGGTCGAGCCCGGACGCATGCCGCTCGACCTCTTGGACAGCAACGGAAATTTTCTTTGCGACAACAAGCACCGGAGGTTGAACCTGGGAGCGTTACCGCCTCCAGGTGGCGTGGAGTTCCGCGCCATTGATAATCAGCGCCTTGGGCTCACCGGTTTACTTCGTGGTCAGTCGGCAAACTATTTGGCAATTCTTGAATTGCGACGCATCGAAATACCTCTGGTCCGGGGACATCTCTTCAAACGACTAGGGCTTGCACTCGTCATCTCGGGTTTGATCTGCGCTTTGCTTGCGCGTTACGTTACAAGACCCATCACTCGTTTGCGAACTGCAGCACAGAAGATTGCTGCAGGCGATCTTAAAGCGCGTGCCGGTACAGGCTCTATGCAACTCGATGAAGTCGGACAATTGGTCCAGGACTTTGACCTGATGGCCGAACGACTTCAGGTTCTCATCGGCGCACAGCAACGCCTCATCAGCGATGTATCCCACGAGCTACGGTCACCTCTCACGCGACTAAAGTTGGCTCTTGATCTCGCTCGCAGCGACTCGGGGATAGAGCATTCGCCGGCACTGGACCGTATTGAACGCGAAGCTGAAAGACTTAGTGCATTAGTGGGCATGCTGCTTACGCTATCGCGGCTTGAGTCTGGCGACTCCGTTCCGGCGAGCACCATGGTTCACATTCCCGATCTGCTCGCCGAAATTGCTGCTGACGTTGAAATTGAGGCACAATCCCGCGGCTGCTCAGTCGGCCTCGAGCGCATGCAGGAATGTTGGATTGAAGGAGACCAGGAGCTCCTGCGCAGCGCCTTTGAGAACGTGGTTCGAAACGCGATTCGCTACACCGAGCCTGGGACCTCGGTTCATATCACCATCAAGTGCGAAACTAATGACGTAAGGATTGTTGTCCGTGACCACGGGCCCGGTGTACCTGAATCTGAATTGGACAACGTATTCAAGCCCTTCTACCGCGTCGACACGTCCCGGGAACGTAGAACGGGCGGAGTGGGACTAGGCCTGGCGATCGCAGAGCGAGCAATCAAGCTACATAACGGAAAGATCGGGGCCGGAAATCTCAAAGAGGGTGGCTTCCAGATCCAGATCTCGCTCCCCATGGCGGTAGTGACCGTCTAAGCCGCGCTGGTGATTTATTATGCCAGCCCATGACAATTCTCGGACGCTCTCTCGCTGTATTCTGTCTTGCGTTTTGTATATGTCAGGCGCAAGCTCCGTCCCCTGCATCCCAGCAACAATCTCAGCAGCAGTCTGTTGATCCAGAGCTCGAGCGTCTCGTTTCTCAACTTCAGCGCGCGCATCAGGCTCTCAACGACTGGCCGAATCTCGGCCGCTATCGTGACGCCAACGCTAACACTCCGCTATCCGCGCCGGGCGAGAATCGAGTCGTATTCATGGGCGATTCCATTACCGACGGCTGGGGTAAAGGTAAGGCTCAATTCTTTCCCGGAAAGCCGTACATCAATCGCGGCATAAGCGGCCAAACGACACCGCAAATGCTCGTGCGCCTTCGGCCCGATGTAATCGACCTAAAGCCCAAATTGGTCGTGACGCTCGCAGGCACAAATGACATAGCCGGCAACACAGGCCCGGAAACTTTGCAGAACATCGAGGACAATCTCGCGTCGATGTCGGAACTTGCCAAAGTCAACGGCATCCGCGTGGTAATAGCTTCGGTGATGCCGGTTTGCGATTCCCTGAGACCGCAGACGGCACGACGACCTCCGCAGCAAATCATTGCATTGAACCAATGGATCAAGAGCTACTCGGCCAAGAACGGATTTGTTTATCTCGACTACTACTCAGCGATGGTGGACAGCGCAGGCATGCTTAAGACGGAGCTCACATACGACTGCTTGCATCCGAACGATGCTGGGTATGCTGTCATGCAGCCGTTAGCTGAGCAGGCAATCGCAGAAGCGTTCAAAAGATAAGCTATGTCCGAAGAAACAGCCGGGTTGCTCACTCAGAGCGTCACCGATCGCGCCAACCAGCGGAACGCGCTCATTGCCGGTTTCTTGGGATGGACTCTTGACGCCTTCGACTTTTTCGTCCTGACGTATGTCCTGAACGACGTCGCGCGCGACTTCCACCGCAGCCGACCAGATATAGCGCTGACATTAACCGCAAGTCTCGCAATGAGACCGGTCGGAGCAATCATCTTCGGATTGCTTGCGGATCGTTACGGAAGACGATTGCCGTTGATGCTGGACGTCGTCTTCTACTCCATCATCGAGGTTCTATCGGGCTTCGCCACCAGCTATCGAGTCTTCTTCTTTCTGCGACTGCTCTATGGAATTGGCATGGGCGGTGAGTGGGGCGTCGGAGCCTCTCTAGCTCTGGAGTCGGTTCCCATCCGATGGCGCGGAATCTTTTCCGGTCTTCTTCAGGAGGGATATGCGCTCGGGAACATACTGGCAGCCGTGGCCTATTTCACGATCTTTCCGCGATTTGGGTGGAGAGCACTCTTCTTTGTCGGTGGCCTGCCTGCTCTCCTCTCGCTCTTTATTCGAGCCAAAGTCAGGGAGTCGGAAGCATGGCATTCAATGCGGACCGATTGGGGAACGTACTGGGCTATCGTTCGGCGTAATGCCCGGCGCTTCATGTATCTAGTCCTGTTGATGACGATGATGAACTTCATGTCCCACGGCACGCAGGATTTATATCCGACATTCTTGAGCAAACAGCGCGGATATGGTCCACACGCAACTGCCATCATCAGCATCATCGCGATGATCGGCGCAATTTCAGGTGGACTAGCCTTCGGCGCCTACTCCGACCGCAAGGGCCGCAGGCGCGCCATGATCACAGCCGCGCTGCTTGGTTTGGTTGCCATCCCACTATGGATACTCTCGCCTACAACAGCGCTGTTGGTAGCCGGCGGATTCGCAATGCAGTTCATGGTGCAAGGCGCCTGGGGAGTGATTCCTGCGCATATCAACGAACTCTCGCCGGGAGAGCTTCGTGGATTCTTTCCGGGATTTGCCTACCAGATTGGGGTGCTCTGCGCTTCAACGATCAGCTACGTCGAGCCTCTGCTGGGAGAGCGCTTTTCCTACACTCACTCGATGGGAATTCTTGCCGCAGCAGTCCTGAGCCTCGCTGCGCTTGTCGTCTATTCAGGACCGGAGGCGAAAGGAATCCATTTTGGCGCTCCTCCGAGAAACGACTAGTGCGCCATGAACTTCAAGGATACTTGGGTTCACTCGAGGCCGTCGGGGTTGGCACAGCAATCGACTTCCCCATGAGCAAACCGTCCAGATCGCCAGGATAGTATCGACGCAATGTCTTCAACACCGAGTAGCCGTGCTTTTTGTAGAAGACAAGGGCCGGACGATTGTTCACGGCCACTTCGAGAAGTATCGATCTACAGCCCGCGGCAACGAACTCCGCTTCGAGTGCACGCATCAACCTCGATCCCAAGCCACTCCGCCGTGCTGTCGCATCTACATCCAGAGTGATAACGTGGCCGAATCCACGAACTTCCGGATGCCCGAGTATGAATCCACGTAACTGTTGGTCTTTCCAGGCAACCAGACAAATAGCCGATCTAAGCCTCAGGTAATAGTCCAGTTCTTCTCGCGAGTAAGCAATATCGCGGGGAAAACAACGCTGATCCAGTGCCCACAATTGCTCGAAATCTTCTTTACGGCACGCTCGCAGCTCGAGAGGATCGGCTATTGGGGTTTCCCTCTGGTAATGAAGGGTAATTTTCTCCAGTCGGCAACCACAACATGACCATCACTCTGAAACACATACGGGGTTCCGGTGGGATCGCGTGGAATCGAGCGGAGTAATCCGGAGGCGATCAGATCTCGCCAGGATGTGGGATTGTCCCCGGTGCGCGCCTTGAATTCTGAGATGAGGGATTCCAATTGAGGAACCGCCTGGTCAACAACCAGTGATGCAAGGTGCAGTTCGGCATTTTGCTTGAGATTCTTGTCCGTGGATTCGTCGTAAATGTTCTGCCACATGTAACGAGCAGTCTCGAGATTGCCGGCATCGGTGAGCATCTTGGCCGCCATGATCTTCATCCACGGATGGGCACCGGGAACTTTCGAGCCCTCTTCGAACGTTTTTGCGGCTCCAAGATAGTCATGCTGACCGAGATATTGAACAAAAGCGAGCGTGAAGTAGAGGCGCCATTCGTTCGGATTGTTGCGAATGCCTTTTCCGATGAGCGCCACCGCAGCCTCATCATCTCCGGCGCCACTGGGAGGCGGTTGATCGAGGAACGTTGATCCCCACTCGTACGCGACTACAAGATTAGGATCCAAAGTGGTTGCGATATCCAGCAGCGGCGCGAGTGCCTTGTATTCCTTCGATTCGCGCTGGTGCTTCCTGCCAAAGTACTGCACCACGCGCATCCAGTAAATGTCAGCAAGTAATCCGGAATAGCCCAAGCTGGCTCGCTTCACGAACTCCGGGGAGGAGATGAACAGGACGTCTTCCATTGGCGCTGAAGGATAGACAGCTTCAATCTTGCGAACGAGGACAAAGCTCGCCGCCATCGACACCACCAGCACGCCTGCCGCGATCATCGTGGAACGACGACTCACTTCAGATCCCTGCGCGAGAAGATCAACACCGCAGCGGTAATAGTAGCGGTTGCATACAAGAGGGTATAAAGCGTGTTGTAACCAACAAGGGCGGCGGGTATGAACTGATCATGCGATACTCGTGTAATCACGTTCAGCGATGCCAAATTGGGAACCACATAAGATGCAGCTCGCGCCAGCAATCCTTCAGGCCCGTGCGACATTGCGGCGAACCCGCGGAGATCAGCAGCAAAGCTGCCCGCCACAAACATCGACAGAGCGAAGAGGGCAGATAGCAGCGGCGATGAGAAAGACGAGAACAACAACGCAAGCCCGATGATCACGATGAATTGCAAAAATAAAAAATAAATCGCGATCAGGATGTTGGCATCGGCGCGCGTAAAACTTCGCGTCATGAGCAGCAATGCGACGTAAACACCAGTCGTCATCGCCATGGTGTTGACCAGCAGAGTTCCTGCCAGCCCGCAATACTTTCCTAAAATGAACTCTCCGCGCCCGACCGGACGAGAAAGCACTGGATACAGGGTGCGCCTTTCAATTTCCTTGGAGACCAGGCTAATTCCCACAAAGATCGAAATTACAATTCCGAAAATAGAAATCGCGCTGAGACTCAAATTGATCAGCAATACGCGCTGAACCCCAATTGAGATCTCCCCTAGCAACGGGGCCGTAGCGACAAGCAGCAAAGCGAAGAAAACAAGGTTGTAGAGAACGCGGTCGCGAACCGCCTCCCTGAACGTATTGAATGCAATAGCGCGAATTCGGGTCGTCATCGCGGTACCTTGTCCGGTTCGCCCAACTTCTGGAGGAAGTATTCCTCCAGAGATCCTCCCACCGGATTCACGGAAATCAGTTGCGCCGATTGGCTCTTAAGCGCCTCCAGCGCGGCCTGCAGCTGACTTTCTCTGACGATCGTTCGTGCAACCTCTCCGGCAACGTGAGTTTCGTTGCCGAACGCTCGCATAGCGGGTATTGCGGCTGTGGCCTGCCACACCACTTCGAACCGGCTGCGATTTTGAGAGGTGAGGTCGGCGACCACGCTTATTCCGCGCAGTTCGCCCTTATTCAGAACGGCAACTCGGTGGCACAGAGCCTCGGCATCCCCGAGTATGTGGGTAGAGAAGAAGACCGTCTTGCCTTCACGATTAAGCGATTGAATAAAATTTCGCACCTCGCGCCGCCCGACCGGGTCGAGTCCAGACATCGGCTCATCAAGAAAGACCACCTCAGGCTCATGTAGCACCGCCTGCGCTATACCGACGCGCTGTAGCATGCCTTTGGAAAACTTCCGCAATTGCGTTCCTCCCTGCCCAGCCAGACCAACTCTTTCCAGAAGCTTGGGAATCCGCAGCCGCCGATCGGGTGCAGAAATACCCGAGAGCGTTCCGTAGTAGTCCAGCAGTTCGATGGGAGTAAGATGATCGTAGAAATACGGCTGTTCAGGAAGAAATCCGATCCTCGCTCGAACCGCAGGGTCATGCCACGGCTGGTTCAGGATGCGAGCCGTACCTGCAGTGGGAGAGATCAGGCCCATCAACAGCTTGAGCGTTGTGGTTTTCCCGGCGCCATTCGGCCCCAGAAATCCGAAGACTTCCCCTTGCTGAATCTCAAGGTGCAGACTCTTGAGTCCGTCTTTTCGTTTCTTTTTCCAAAACCCAATTGCGTAGGTCTTCTCTAAACCCAGGATCTCGACGGCAAGCATAGGATTTGTTGGAAAACTGCGTGGCATTGAAGGATCTCTGCTTCGCCGACTCCACCATCGCAGTCAAACTTATTTTGCCAGCGCACGCGGGCTCTGGCGATAACCATAAGAGTTCGTAGTTCGCTCTCTTCGGGATAAAGCTCCCCTGCTCCTCCGCCCTACATTGGCACCGCCACGGAAGCGCGAGACTCAAGCCAGCCTTGTTGCTCCTGCCTCAGCAGCTGCTTCAAACTTCGTACGCTCCAGAAGAGCAGAAACATTGGGACGGCCGCGATCAACAACTCCGTATATACAGCCACTCCCATTTTGCGCAGGAAAACGAACCAGCGGTCAAATCCAAGTCCAATCGGCGCAGGTTTTCCGTTTATGTATTCGACGAGCCGCTCCGTTTGGCTCACAAGCGGGTTGTAGCTCATTCGATAGTTAAGCTGGGAATCATAGTAAGTGCCTCTGCCGATGGCCTGATCTTCAAGAAAGCTCGTCGAATAGGTAATTACCTGCACTGCGAAACCAGCTACAGTCAGAACAAGCAGCCACCGCCGAACGCGCGATTGCCCGGTTTCCAGCAGGGTTCCGGCCGCAAGACAAGTGAGGATCAAGAAAGGAAACAGATATCTCGGTCCAGGGCACACTCCGCCTTCCCATTGCGTGTATCGCATATAGAACAACAGGTAAATGAGCGGCAATCCACCGCTCACCGCACCCACGGCTCGATCACGACCCCACAGCCGCTGCATGCCAAAGATTGCCAGCAGCAGAACCGGCATGAAAACGAAGATCGATTTTCCAGGCGAGAACAGAAAGCCCGTGAGACCAACGTGAAAGGGCGTGTGAAATGAATTGAGATGCTTGCCAAGCAGGTCCTCAGTGTCGGGATATCCAAAATTGAACGCTCGTCCAAAGAGAATCTTGTTGGAAAGCAGATAGAGCAATCCCGAGATCGCAGGAATTGCAAAAACAATGGCTGCCCTTCTGAGGCCCGCCATCCCTTCACGAAGCAGGATCCCAAGCACAAATACGCTGGTGGCGAAAACCATCGTGGGGCGAATCCACACTGCGAGAGCAAGCAAAAGCCCGATTACGATCGCATTCTTGCCGCTCGTTGGCGACCCAGTACAAGCGACGACGTACACCGCCGCCATCATGATCAACGCCGTAAATGGTTCCGAAAAGAAATATCCCGAATACGGAAAAATTAGGGTTCCAAAACCAACACAAAGCGTGGCAATCAACGCATTGCTCAACGAGACACCCAGCCGAGAGAGCGTAAGGAAAAAGAACGCCATGGCCGCAGCTGCCGCCAAAGCGCTGGTCAGCACTGCGCCGAACACTTGAATGTAAAAGATCGCCTCCTGCGTCTGCGGAACTCCAGGCAGGTGCGCAAGCACGAATTTCCCTAATATCAAGAGGGGTGCGGAGAGCCACGCTTGCCCTGCAGGATACGGAGCTCGCGGCTGCCCATGACGATCGAATGCTCCGTAGAAATCCCTGAACTGGACTGCTTGAGGGATTGCCGTCGAACCTCGCTCTACCAGACTCTGTGCCTGGAAGAACGACATATATTCATCGGGCGTGCGGATTCTTCCGGAGGAAGAAAGCGCGTAAATGCAAGTCAGGCAAACAAACAGCCAGCCTGCTACGCGTAGCGGTAAGCCATAGCCCTGCCTGCTTTCGGTGTTGGGAGCGGATTGATTCACGGAAAATAAGTCAGGGGAGACGCTTGCCGCGACTCCCCTGGGTGTCAGGCCGAAAACAAAGCTTACTACTGAAGCGGATTGTCAGACACAGTAGCCGACGCGCTCGGATTGAAGCGGATCACGCCGCTGGCATCCGCGAAGAAATACCGGTTACCAGTCTGTCCAGGAGCGGCCGGATTGCCGTTCAGTGTGAAACCAATGTTGGAACCGCCACCGCTCGCCGCTACAGGCGAATAAGAAAAGAAGTATCCGCTCTTCGGAGAGCTCGCGCTGTTCGCCGACGCGAGAACCTGATCAATGTAGCAAGTCGCCGTCGCGGTCGGGGGATTGCAGGTTCCACCGCCCAAGTCGGAAAGATTAGCCGAGAAACCGATCTGGGTGGTGCTACCGCTAACGGTCCAGCCGGCCGAGTTGTAAGCGACTTCAGCAGTAACGATGGTGCGCATCGAACCAACAGCCGAAGCCTCGTTTGCGGCGATCTTGGCGCGCAGCAGGTTCGGAATCGCAATAGCCGCGATAATCAGAATAATCGCGACCACAATCAAAAGCTCAATCAGCGAGAAACCCTTTTGCTTCTTCATTTTGCTCCTTTTAGGATGGCCACTACGGCCGTTAATACGTTCTTCCTAGCGGGCAAACCCCGCTGGTTGACGCCATCTTATTCGCAACCCGCATACCACTTTGGTGGCAAGCACCAGAATCGCTATATCTCTCAATAACATCAACAGCTTACGTAGAATCTAGGCGACCACGGGCACTTGTGATCCCCGTATTTTGGTAGCCAATCTGACACATTATGTCACTGAGGCCGGACGCAATTTGTCAGGATTTCTCTTGAGCGTTCAGAGTGCAAGCGGACGATGCAGGTGCTCGCCGATTGGCACCAGAACGCCAATAGCACGTGAGAGCTGTCTTCATTTCTCCCGATGACGCCATTCTTGTTACTTCCGTTATCCCGTGCCACATCTTGAGCTTGCTACATCCTTGAAAACCACTGGACTATGAGACTCCGGCAGTTACTTACGAGTAAGCGAGTCGACTTTGAGCGCCACGTCTATCCCCACGCTCGACCAGGCGGTGGTACCTGAATCCCGTCGCCTCCATCTCTGGTCCGAATGGGTCATGCGACCCGAAGTTCTGATTCGGATTGTGCTCTATGCAACCACTCTGATTTACCTCCGCACAGTTCTGTTCGATTACGTCTACGACGACACCCTGCTGATCACACTAAATCCCTGGATGGAATCCTGGAAACAGATCCCTCAATTACTTACGCATTCCTTCTGGGGCTTCCTGGAAATCCCTCGCGCGATCGACTTCTATCGGCCTCTCGTCTCTCTTGTATTCGCCATCATTCGTCATTTGTTAGGACCGGCCCCAGGATGGTTCCACCTGGTCGCAGCTGGCCTTCATGTTTGGGCAACTTACCTTGTATATCGCCTGGCATCCGAGACGCTGGGTACAAAGAGGGTGGCGGCCCTGGCGGCCGGAATATTTGGTCTTCATCCCACCAAAGTTGAGACCGCTGCATGGATCTCAGGTATCAGTGATTCGCTTTCCGCCGTGCTTTTTTTGGGCTCGATGATTTGGTACTTTAAGGCGCGGAACAATGAAGATCGCAGGTTTAAGTACCAACTGATTTCGACTATCCTCCTGCTCCTTGCCTTATTCTCTAAAGAAGCTGCGATATTCGCGCCAATTCTTGTTGCTATCTATGAGTTCAGTTCCGCAGACTCCCGCTTTCGCGATTGCTGTCTGGGAAGCATTCGGGCCACTTGGCCATTTCTTGCTGTAAGCGCTATTGCCCTGCTGGCCAGGAGGGTACTAATACAAAATGACCTCGGGCAAGGACTGCGAGACATAGCATTTCAGCCCACACTGCTGACCGCTCCAAAAGCAATTCTCTGGTACGTGGGTAAACAGTTATGGCCGGGTGAGTTAAGCGTGCAATACCCGACAATGCTGGTTCGCACGCTTTCCGTCAGCCAGTTTCTGTTGCCGCTAATAGTTGTGGTGGGATTTGCTGTTGGAGTTCTGTGGGCGGTTCGGAAGAACCCGACAGGGATCTTTTTTGCAAGCTGGTTCATGCTCATGCTTGCTCCCATCATCCTATACTTCATCACCCTGCAGGAGCATGATCGATACTCTTATCTCCCCTCAGTTGCCTTCAGTATAGGCATTGCATACTTGCTAAATTTTTCCCGGGTCTTTGGCGTGCAGGTGCAAAGTGCAGTAGTACTAACCCTTCTCACCCTACTCGTAGGACTAACCATCCAATATGAGTCTTATTGGGACAATGACACCAAACTGTTTATACGCGCAGTACGAATTGCTCCCGACAACGTGAATGCAGAGGAATATCTCGCAAACACCTACATTACGTTCGGCCAGCCCGAAAAAGCTGAGGCGGTTGCGAAGACCTTAATCAGCTCGGATCACGCTGCAGAAGGTTGGTACGTTCTCGGCACGGTCCTTCTCTCTGAAAACAAGTCCGAGGAGGCGCGCGAGGCGTTGCAAACGGCTCTCAAACTCTGGGGAAGACACCCCTTGGTCGCGTGTCTCAGGCTGGCAGACGCTGACCTAAATCTCGGCAGGACTCAGGAGGCAGCTCAGATTTACCGGGAACAACTCAAGCGATGGCCAAACAAAGCATTCCTCCACGGAAGTCTTGCGACAGTGCTCAAAGCGATGGGTAAATCGGAAGATGCCCAACGAGAGTTGACGATTCAAAAGAGCTTGCAGTGAGGACGCCTGGAGAAATGAGGACTGCGGTAGATCAACAAATCAGAGCATGATCGAATTCGTACAAGCAGTCTCAACAGCACGATACTCCAAGGCAAGGATTGCATTAGGGATCTTTTTGCTCGTATTGGTCGTGTATGTGCTCTCAAGTCCCGGGCGTATCGATATCATTGATGGACAGGCTCGGTTCGACGTCGCTTATAACTGGCTGCACGCAGGGCAGCCTCTCCTTACCGACTCGCTAATAAAGCCTTGGATGGCTGTTGCTGGCCAACATGGACTCCCATATTCATATTACGGCGCTCCCGCTTCTGTACTGCCGATGCCTCTCCTCGCGTTAGGAGGCCTATATGACGGTATGGGGCTGGGAACAAGCCAGTTCTTGTTTTCTTTGACTTGTCCGATTCTTGGCGCCGGAATCGGCTCGATCTTGTTCTTACTCTACATAGAGCTCGGACTGTCATTGAGACAAGCACTGTTTTGGACGATTGTGAGCACTTTTGCGACAATGTTGTGGCCCGCATCAACGTCGACGTTCGATAACACACAACACGCATTTTTCGCGATTACCGCCTTATACATCGCCGCCCTAAGTGCGAGAATCCGATCGAACTTGCTAGCTGCCGTGAGCGGATTAGTTGCGGGCGTCCTGATTCTCTATCAAGCGTACTTTCTTTTAGTCATTCCGGCGCTCGCCCTGGGTGTCGTTAAGCTCCCCGTTCGCGAAGAGACGCCGCCAAGGCACCCAGAAACACCGGGGGTTTCCATTGTTGTACGAGCCGGTAGAGCGGTCCACGACTACATTTTGGCGGACATTGCCTCGTTGCGGTGGATCTCCCAGGCTTCGCGCGAAGCCCGTCAATCAATGGTTCGCTTTGTCTGCTTCATATTTGCCGTCAGCGGCGACCTCCTGCTCTCCGGCTTATACAACAATCTGCGCTTCGGCTCCTATTGGAGCGTCCGTAAGCTTCACGCAACTATGTATCCAGTGCGTCTCCTCGGCAACCCGGTTTCCGGGCTCTCAACTCTTCTTCTAAGCCCCGGGAAGAGCATTTTCCTATACAGTCCCGTATTGATCCTCGGAATCCTTGGGTTCCGTTCCTTACGACGGCGAAGGCCAGAGATCGCGCTTGCCACTCTTGCAGCGAGCATCGCTCTTATCCTGTTTCTATCTTGCATTTCGTTTGCGGGAGGAGATTGGTGCTGGGGACCCCGATACCTCGTAGTCGTACTCCCGCTTTGGGCACTATCCTTCCCCTTCGCCCAGCTTCGACGGTCAGCTATTCTGGGACTCGTGAGTCTCGGTTTCTTAGTCCAAGGACTTGGCCTTAGCGTCGATCACCAACGATTCTTCTTTGAGCGCGGCTTTAATGATTATTTTTGGGCTGAAGATTCGTGGTGTTATTTCAAACATAGCGCTCTTTTCGCACGATTCGGAGAAGCGCTATCTCTAAGCCACGCAGCACCGCCACAAGCCACTAATTTCAACTCTATACCTGACGCAGGATGGTCTACCTATGCAATGCTAGGACCACCTAAACGCATGCCCCGCAGTCTGGCACCCCAGTGGATGCTTCATTTCAGACTCTTTTATCTTCCGAGACCGTGGCCATTTTGGATGCCAACGATCGATCCTGCTGCGCGACCAGTCAAGATGGCAGCTTGGTTATGGGGATTAGCAGGCACTGGGTTGATCGGACTAGTCTTGATACTTCCAGTCCTGAAAATTCGAAAAGACATCTTCACTGCTGAGACTGACGTCCGAGTAGCCTTGGGAGCTGGAGCCCTATGAGCTATTCGATTCTCGAGCGGCCCAGCGTCCGTCATGGACGAAATCGGGAAACAGGTAAAAGCCACGTTGAAGCCTTCGAAGGCTCTAAGCATGAAGTTGAGTTAACGATCTTGCTCCCTTGTCTGAATGAGAGTGAAACGTTAGAAACATGCATCAGGAAGGCCAGGCGCTTTCTAGATGAGCATCGGATTTCAGGTGAAGTTCTCGTCAGTGACAATGGTTCCGATGACGGATCACAAGACATCGCCTACAGTTGTGGAGCAAAAGTTATCGACGTTCCTGTTCGAGGATATGGAGCCGCGTTGATCTATGGTGCCCTCAAAGCGCGTGGTAAGTATGTGATCATGGGCGACTCCGACGACAGTTACGATTTCTCCGACTTATTTCCTTTCTTGGAGAAGCTCCGCGACGGATATGAACTAGTGATGGGTAACAGGCTCACGGGCCACATTTATCCGGGGGCTATGCCGTGGAAGAACCGCTGGATCGGGACTCCTGTGTTATCCGCCATTGGAAAACTCTTCTTCCGCTGTCCGGTTGGAGATTTTAATTGTGGTTTGCGAGCATTCTCGGCAGACGCATTCGAAAAAATGGCTCTTCGTACTACAGGAATGGAATTCGCTTCCGAAATGATTGTGAAGGCAACCTTGCTGGATCTAAGAATCGCGGAGGTGCCCACAACCCTCAGCCCAGACGGTCGTAGTCGGGCGCCGCACCTTCGTCCTTGGCGCGATGGATGGCGTCACCTGCGGTTTATGCTCCTTTACAGTCCTAGGTGGCTGTTTCTCTATCCTGGGTTATTTGTGATGCTCGCCGGCTTGCTCGCGGGCGCATGGCTCATGCCGCATTCAAGAAGAGTCGGCCATCTTGGTTTGGATATACATACCTTGTTCTTCTGTGCCATCGCGGTGCTGGTCGGTTTTCAGGCTATTCTCTTCGCTGTGTTCAGCAAAACCTTTGCGATTATGGAGGGTTTGCTTCCTCCCGATCGGAAGATGGATCGGGTCTTTCGTGCTTTTCAGATGGAAACGTGGATTGCAGTTGGATTTTTGCTGGTCTTAACCGGATTGGGAGGAGCACTGTATGGAGTTTCGTTTTGGGAAGCACGTTCCTTCGGTGCGCTGCTCCCAACTCAGGTGATGCGCATCGTGATCCCATCTGGTCTGTCGTTGGCCTTGGGCTGCCAACTGATGCTATCCAGCTTCTTTCTTAGCCTGTTGCGGATGGCTCGAACATGAGGGTCCGCATTGATTCTTAACTCTGATCGTCCAGGAGAGAACCAAGTATTACAAGGAGTTTCATGTTCGACGAACTAAGGTGTGGCAGAGTGGTCTTGAGCAAAATGATTCAATCGCAAGCTAACGCTAGTATTAACACGCAGGAGAGTCGCCAGGAATACGATCGTCTCTGGTCAGACACCTGGGGCGATCTACAACACTATGGACCCGTGCATCGCCATCAACGTGAAGCCATCGTTGCGATGGTCGCTCGACTGGGAGTTAACAGCGTACTGGACGTCGGCTGCGGATCGGGCGATAACCTCAATGCGCTTGCGAAGTCGCTGCCTCATTTAAATCTCTCAGGCGTGGATGTCTCGCCCGAAGCACTCGCCCTCGCCTCCCAAAGCCTTCAGCATGTACGCTTAAGAGAGCTTGACGTACAGCGTGAAAGACTCGACGAACGCTTCGACCTCGTGCTTTCGATTCAAGTCATTGAACACCTACAGGACGACACGGCAGCACTCCGCAACATGGCAGCGATGGCTCGCCGCTGGGTGCTGGTGACTACGATGCGTGGCACGATGCGTCCATCTGAACGGTTGATCGGGCATTTTCGCAACTATTCAGACGAAGAATTGCGTCAAAAAGCAGAATGTGCGGGCCTTGAGGTTGTCGATGTTTTCGGTTGGGGCTTCCCGTTTTACTCGCCGTTGTACAGAACGGTTGTGGAGTGGCTGCCGACCGGTCCACCACAAGGATCGCTTGGACCAATGCAAAGGCTGGTCGCAAGTTTTCTTTATTCCCTTTATCGCTTGAATATTTCACGGCACGGCGACGTAGTAACGCTGCTAGCGCGCCCCGCTCTCAGCGCTACTCATTAAAGCACTGGCATGGACTTGACTTAAGTAGAATGGCGAAGCCTCACAGCGAACGCAGGGATTCCGTATTCCGGGCGCCCACAGCACAGGTTGTTGCTACGAGCCTGGACAAGGCCACGACGGCGCCGGCAATGATTGAGATTACAAGAGTAGATAGGAGGGACAGGACTCGCGTTGCGAGCGCCCATGTTGTGGCTGTCGCTAAGGGAACGCCAAGGAAATGCAGAGTACCCGCATAGCCTGACTCAGCTAACCCGATTCCTCCTGGAGTGACGCCGATTACCACAGCCATAAGCACCAGGGGCATGGCCAACGCCACGTACCATGCAGGTATGATTGCATGGATCGCGGCGGTTGTCTGGTTGGCAGTCAACACATTGATTGCGAATCGTGCAAACGCCAACGCCATCAGCTTACGCGCGAGGACGGGCTGCAAGAGCCCTGCACTCTCGATCTTTGCAATCGTACGTTTCCAATGAGAATCTCTTTCAAGGCTGGCTGGGATGCGAAACACCCAATCGAGGACCTTACTTATTCCCCACAGCGCACCACAAGAGATTGGTAGAGCAACTGCGAGCCAGGTTCCAGCGCCGCGATGGGTTGCGCACGTGAGCAGGGAGGGTATTGTTAGCAGACACAAAGCAATCACATCGAAGGCTTGCTCAAATATTGTCGCGAATGTCCCTCTCCGCAATGCTTTGCCGTAAAATGTCGACGCGATCGTTCGCGCCGCTGCCATGCTGACCGGTGCGGGCAGGACCTGGCCGAGAGTAGCGCCGAAGGCAGTCGCAGCAAACGCCAAGTCTGCACTCAGCCGCTGCTCGTCATCACCCCGGAGCGCTTCATCGGTTAGCCTCCACTTCCAGGATGACAGAAAGATATTCACCGCCATACATAGGGTAAACCGCACAGACGCCGCTCGATCGACAGTGAACAAGCTAGCAACAAGACTGCGAGGACTCACATGCGTCTCTGCGATGACCGCTACAATTGCCGCGAGTCCGACCGAAAGAGAGACCGTCGCCAGAATCGTGGAGGAACGACTCATCACTCAGGGCACCTCGGGGAAATGAGACGGTGGCATCGATAACTGTTGAGTTCGACTATGATCAGAATTCGCACAATGTAACCCACAGAGTTCAGAGGCAATTTTCAGATAACGCTCCGCCGCTCCAATCCAAGAATAGCGAGATACCGCAAATCTATGGCGCTGCTCACTTTCTCGTTGTGGCGTTGGGATGGAGGCTATTCGGCTATTGATAACCTCAAGGAATGCTGTCGCACAGCTAATGAGGTCTGTTGGATGCGGACTCACTCCATGCACGAACGACGACAATTCCTGATCCGCTGTAGCCGTTTCGGTTCCGCAGACCACCGGCAGTCCAGAGGCAATTGCCTCCTGTATAACCAGGGGAAACCCCTCCGCTTTGCTTGGCAGCACAAATACATCAGCAGCACGATAGAGTTCAGCTAAACCTAATCCCTGCAAGTTAGAAAATACTCGCACGTTAGCTGCAGCCCACTTCGCTGGGTCCAGTGGTCCACGGCCTGCAAAGACCCAAATCCACGCTGGAGAGCGTTGAACCATCTCCTTCAATACAGGTAAGCCCTTGTTCTCAACAAATCGACCCACAAACAGGACAACCGGAAGATCGACAGGCAATCCTAACTTGCTTCTTAACGCCGCCTTACTTTCAGTCGAGTGGCGCGGCCTAAACGTTTGAGCGTCTATTCCATTGAAAATGATCTCCGGAGCGCGCTTGTAATCCAATCCGTCGAAATACTTTCTGCTAGTCTGGCTGATAAATACTACTTGGTCAGCCCGTTCCAACATGGCTCGCGTGATTATCGTGCTGGCAAATCTCGCTACAACTCGAAGAAGGGGATTGGAGTAACCAATCAGTCCAGTATGTTGGACTACGACGATAGGCTTTCGAAAGTAACGCGCGCAAATAAATGCTGTAATGTTCGTTAAATAGAGGCAATCGTGAATAAAGACAATGTCGGCGTTCCGGACTTCCCTACTAATGTTTCCCAAGGCGGCGAAAGTTGGTATCGGGAATGGGACGCCGGCCTTATCTTCAATCAAGTTAGAGGCAGCGAGCTCGACAACGCGTTGACTGCCGGCAACTTCAGGAAGCGAGTGTGTATTGCTTGCCATCCAACTTACCTGTTGTCCCATGGCTGCGAAGTTGTCGAATAATCTGCCTGCGACGATTTCAATTCCGCCTTGATGCGAGGCGAAATAATGGGTCGCCATCAAGATTTTCATCTGGATTCTCGAAGTACAAGGGCCGTTGCCTGACAGACTTGCCCAATTCGTGAGGTCAAATGGAGAGCCTCTTAAAAAACTGTTCTGGCAAAGCGCGAATTACCGTCATGACCGGACGCCAGCGCCGGGGTGTGTAAATAACTTCCCGATGTGACTTTTCCAAGGCACGATAAATATCTCTTGAAACTGACTCCGTACTTGCGATCATCGGCAAGTGCAAACCAGCGGTCATGGCGGTTCTCACTGGACCTGGTTTGATGGTGAGGACCCTGACTCCGAATCCGTGCATTCGGCTACGCAGTCCTTGCAGGAAGATACTCAGACCGCCTTTTGCAGCGCCATAAACGTAATTCGAACGCCGGCCTCGTTCTCCCGCCACCGAGGTGATTACTGCTATCGTGCCAGAGTGGCGCGATTCAAAATGCTTAGCAAACAAAGTCAGCAACGCGACCGCGCTCACGAAATTTGTATGTAGTTCGCGAACCGCATATTCGCCATCAACCTGGCATCGCGTTTGATCCAGCATCGTTCCGTAGGACAGCAGGAGCGTGTCAAAGCCAGGAAAGCATTGTTCTGCGAAGGAATAAACCAGATCTGGGGAGGCAGTCAGGTCGGCTTCCAACGTGAGTACGCTTGCCGCTCCGCGTGCCAATAAGTCGGCACGAACTGCGTCGAGACGCTCCTGCGATCTTGCTACCAGCAGCAATTCCTTGCCCTCTTTGGCCATCATGCGCAGCAGAGGCTGAATCATCGTAGAGGTTGCTCCGAGGATCACGATTCGCTGCATCAGCATCACTCAGCCGTCACCCGCCGCCAAAATGACGATGAGAATTTTGGATCAATGTAGGGAGCGAGGCTCGCCCAGTTCGGGAAGCCTGCGTTGAAGATTGCCTGGGACATGCGCGAATCCTTTGCGGGATAGACCGCTCCGCTATTGGCGAGCACGAGCTGATCGAGAGAGGCCAGTAATGCAAGCGTCCGATTGCCGCGCATCGGCAGATCCATGGCCAGCGTAAGGCCGGAACGGGGAAAGGAAAGGAGTCCCGGGGACTGGATTTCTCCGAACGCTTTCAGCACCGCGAGAAAGCACGCTTCGCCGGAATTCGATACAGCTTCAATGATCGTCTTCACTGCCCCGGCGCCTGCGGCCGGCAAAACGCATTGGTATTGAACCAGTCCTCGCCTCCCGTAGAGAAGGTTCCAATTGAGGATCGAATCGAGCGGATAGAAAAATGGATCGAAGTGGACAAGCTCCGAACCAGGCTTGCGAGCATTGAAACGATAGTAAGCGCGATTGAAGAGCTTGAGTGCTGGCCGGTTCAGGATGAATTCCGGGAACCTAAAGGGAACTCTTATCCTTGGCGGTCGATATGGCAAGTTCTTTTCCGTGTGGTTACCGCGAAAGAATATCCCTCGCGTCTGATTGCCGGCCAGACAATCCACCCAGGCCACGGTGTACTCATGACTCTGGTCGCTGATAGCTGAGAGTTCGAGAAATTGATCTAGGGTTCGGAACGAGAGAGTTTCGACATCTATGGCGTTGCCGCTGATGCGCTTGAGTTGTATCTCCGCCGATCCAATGACGCCTGTTAAGCCCAGCCCTCCGATGGTGGCTTGAAAGAGATCAGTATTCACAGAGGGAGAGCACACCACAGGATCAGTATCCGATCGGTACAGCGTGATCTGCTTGACGTGACATCCAAAAGTACCGGCGCGATGATGATTCTTTCCGTGAACATCATTCGCGATGGCTCCGCCAACTGTCACAAACTTTGTGCCGGGAGTTACTGGAAGAAACCAGCCCCGCGGAACAATCACTTCCAGCAGGTCGCCGAGAGTAATACCGGCCTCAACGCAAATTCGGCCAGTCTCCCAGTCGTAATCAAGAATGCGGTTCAGCGCGCTGCAATCCAGCAGGTCGCGACCACTATTCAAGCAGGAATCGCCATAACTGCGACCCATCCCATAGGGCAAGAGCGATGCCGAGTCTGCGCGCCGCAGAGCTTCGCTCAATTGGTCCCGCCAATAGATCTTTGACACCTTCCGGTGGCCCGCTTTGGGATATCTGCCCCAAGATTGATATCGTTCTGTTTTGGAACTATCGGCTGGGCCCAGGAAGGCTTGCCTGTCCGGAACAGCGCATATCGAGGTCATCGGGTGTGAAATCCACCGATCGTTAACACGGCCAGAGCCAGTGCGCCAAGCACCCAGCTGGTACGGTCGCGAACGGCGAATAGGACGGGATCGTGATCGAGCTCTCCACGCCCCGCCAGGAGCCACACCCGCGTAAGCCAGTAGAGAACCAAAGGGCAAAGCCAAAGCAGTTCGGTTGAGCTCCCATACAGCGAGTTCACCACCGGACTGCGTGCATAGAGACAAAGGATCACTACTGCAGCGAAGCTGCTGGCGGTTCCGAACATTGCCAGCAAGTCGCGATCTTTCATCACATATCCGCGACCAGAATTTCCTTCTTCCACCAATTTACTTGCGCGCTGCAGCTCAGAGTGGCGCTTGGCCATGGCCAAGCTGAGGAAGAAAAACAGCGAAAAGGCCATCAGCCAGTCGGAAACCGGGATGCCGGAGATGAGAGCGCCCGCCCATATGCGAATTGTGTAGAAGCTCGAGAGAACGAAAACATCAAGTAATGGCAGTCTCTTTAACTTCCAGGAATAGGCAACGGTCACGACCGCATATCCGAGCAAAGCCGCGGCAAAGCGCAAGTCTACGAACGCCGACACGATGAGCGAACAACCCACTAAAACCGTTGACTCCAGCAACCCAACCCACAATGGAAATTCTCCTGCAGCAAAGGGTCGTTTGCTTTTTGCGGGGTGCTGCCGATCAGAATGCAGATCGAGGAGGTCGTTGAGAATGTAGAGGCCTGAGGCACAACAGCCGAACAGGGCGAATCCGAGCAGACTGTCTCGCCATGCCGGCCATGTAAAAGTGTGAGCAAGCAAGACCGGCAACAGGACCAACAGATTCTTGGTCCAATGCAAAAGACGTACAGAGCGCAACCAGGTGCTAAACGAGGGTTGCGAAACTTCGAAGAGCTGCGCAACTGGCGTGCTGCGCGCTACCCTTCTGGCCATCCGCGAATTGCCCACAACATAAGCCTGCCTGGCCATGCTCCAAACCGGCAGGTCGGCATAAGAATCTCCGATATAGTCGAAGTTTCCCTTCCCTAGCATACCGGCCAGAAATCCTGCCTTTGCGCTGCCCTTCAAGTTCACGGCAACGTCGCTTCCGTAAACACCGTCGAACTGACCCAAGTGACTCGCAATCGCTTCGGCCATGGTTTGATCCGCAGCGGTAACGAGGAGAGTGGGCCGCCCTGATTCGCGTTCGGCGCGAACGAATTCCAGCACCTCTTGGCGATAGGGAAGCTTTTCGGCGGCCAACGGGGCTGCCGTCGCAAGCCGGCGCTTTAGAAATGACCGCCCACGAAGACCCCACCATAGAATGAGGAAAATAGCCCAGGGTCTTTGCTTCAGGAGAACGAGAATGGATTCCAGGAACAGGTCGGTCTTTATGAGCGTCCCATCCAGATCAACGCAGAGAACCAGCTTGGCGGGATTAGGATGTGAGCCCTCATGCAACGCGGGTTCGATAAGCTCGGGAACGCCTTGTAAAGTACTCATGTGATGTTGCGAAAAATCAGATGGAAGGTTTCCGAGTCTCCGCCGAAGCTTAAGTTCAGCCAACGGCGGTTGGAATGCAAGATAGCTTTAGGACAGGGCCCTTGATGGTGACTGCGGCGAAGGGTGGCTTCCATGAACGGGAAATCCTGTTCATTCCCGCTTGGTTTTTTGAATTCTCGCGCCAATGGAGCCTCAGCGCTTTGCTGCTTCCGGTTACGAAGAGAATGCCGGAATTTCCTCTTAACTCCCCTGCCTCTGAGCGGAAATTGCGCAAACCTTGGCAGAATTCGACGAATTTCGATCTCGAAAAATCCTCCGTCTGTTTCTTCTCCGTTGGACTAAGTGCCGCTAAAATCGAAAAGAGACCGGGCGTAAACCCGGTCTCTTTCTGGCTGGTACCCTCCCCCAGGTACTTCGCCAAACTTACTATTGAAGCGGATTGTCAGACACGGTAGCCGACGCGCTCGGATTGAAACGGATCACACCGCTTGCATCCGCGAAGAAATAGCGGTTGCCGGTCTGTCCAGGAGCGGCCGGATTGCCGTTCAGGCTGAAACCGATGTTGGAACCACCACCGCTGGCCGCTACAGGCGAATACGAGAAGAAATATCCACTCTTCGGAGAGCTCGCCGCGGTCGCACTGGCGAGAACTGCATCAATGTAGCAAGTAGCCGTCGGAGTCGGCGGATTGCAGGTCGTACCGCCTAAGTCCCCAAGCGCTGCCGAAAAGCCGATCTGTTGGGTCGTGCCGCTTTTCACCCAGCCGGCCGCAGCATAGCTGACTTCAGCCGTAACGATCGTACGCATGGAACCGACGGCCGAAGCCTCGTTGGCTGCGACAGCTTTCCCTCCAAGGAACCCCCAAGCATCCACATGGTCATTGTAACCTGTGGAAAACATTGGTAAACATATGTAAATTAAATACTTACTAGACGTGACGTTGAAGGGGGTTTTGAAGCCTCGAATAGATGAGGGTAACTCCGAGGGATGACCAAAGTGCCAAAAAATGGCAGTTTCGCACTCTTCGAGATGCCACTTTCTGTCGCAAGAAAAGTCTGTACGCTATCGGGGCATAGTTTTCGGCTCGGATGGCTTAGCTGCGCGACGATCTAGCCAGATTTCAGAGCACCACCACAAACTGTCGTTCGAGAGGAAGCACGCTTCCCCCTCTTCCAGATTGACTGCCCACATGAAGCCAGCAGCCGACGAAAGCCCTTCGAGAGGACTTCGCAGTTGCACTTACGATTACTGGTTGCCGAATCGGTTCAGCACTCGATCAAAATCAGGGTAATCTCCCTCTCAGAAGCTGGCGGATTTCCCATTCTTCAAGAGGCTCATAGATGCAGGTAGAAGAACCGCAAGTCAGGCCATACGCGTATGGGGTTAAGTACGTCGGTGTCATCATTGGGCTACTCTCGTCGCTCGTTTATGCCGGAACACTCGGTTTCCAATTTGTTTATGACGATTTGGGCCAGATTGCAGAAAATCCGGCTTTAAGATCATGGCGCTTCGTTTCGCAATATTTCAAGAGTGATGTCTGGGCCGGCCTAGATACCTCCAGCTATTACTATCGACCTTTAAACCTGCTGTGGTTTCGGTTGAACTATGCCCTATTTGGCTTGAACCCCATAGGCTGGCATGGCACATCCATAGCGGTCCACGCACTGGCAACGGTTCTGGTCTTCCGCTTGGTAGAACGCGTTTTGGCTGATCGTGCGACCGCAGTGTTGGCTGCGCTCATTTTTGGTCTGCATCCAATCCACGTTCAGAGTGTTGCGTGGGTGTCGGGATCCGCAGACCCTCTTGTGGCGATCTTCATCATAGCGGGTTTTCTGGCGTACCTTAATTTCCGCCATTCAGGCAGAAAGCGCTGGCTTGCTTCTTCCCTGCTCGCCTACGCCGGTGCTGTGCTGACAAAGGAACCGGGCATAGTGCTGCCCGCGATTATCTTTGTTTATGAATGCCTGCAGCCGACCGACAACACAGCTCCGCGCAGCGCATATGACCGTGTGAAACGGGCCGGGGTTGCGGTGTTGCCATACGCCGCCGTTATCATTGCCTACTTTATTGCACGGATTCACGCATTACGAGCTTTCGCTCCGGCCTCTTCCCAAATTGGGATCCTGGAGATGATCCTCACCTGGCCGGCGATCCTGTGGCTCTACACGAAGCACCTTTTCCTCCCTTGGGAATACAGCCTGTTCTACGACATACCTCCAGTACAGCGCATGTTTAGCGTCCAATTCTTGGTTCCGGTTGGACTGCTTCTCGTCGCGGTGCTCGCGATTGCAGCGCTTTCCCGCGTACTGAAACTACCAGCGGCGACGATCTGGACAGCAGCAACGTGGTTTCTAGTTCCGCTTCTCCCTGCGCTATATCTACCCGCGGTCGCCCCAGAGATTTATGGTCAAGATCGTTATCTCTACCTGTCCACGGGGGGATTCGCAATGCTCTTGGCAACCCTAGTCTGTCGAGCCCTGCCGCATCGGTCGGAACTTCGTAGTTATCCGAAATATCAGATCTATGGAACGGCGCTGGTCACAATAATTTTGGTGCTTTGTACCGTAATTCAGCAGCAATACTGGAGGAATAACGTCGCTCTATTTCGCAGAGCGGTGAGTATTGCGCCCCACAATAATCAGGCTCTCAACAATTTGGCCGTTTCACTCGCCGAGCGCAATGATTTTGCAGACGCGTTACCGATCTTCGATCGGGCAATCCGCCAAAATCCAGATAGCGCGAGATTGGACTTCAACTACGGATTTACGCTTTATCGCATGCGCCAGTACCCAGACGCGTTGCGTTTTCTATCACGAGCCGCCGAAATCGATTCCACCCTGGCAGACGCTTTCCTGTATATGGGAATGTCACATCTGAAACTCGGATACGCACAAGACGCAGCTCTTGAAGTAGCTCACGCGATCGCTTTGCAACCTCACCGAAAAGGAGCCCATTTAGCTCTGGGTGCTGTTTTGGAAACGGAAGGAAACATTCCAGGCGCTATCCAGGAGACTCAAGTGGAGCTGAGCAACTATCCTGGGGACCAGATGATCAGTAACCGGTTGAACGCCCTGGTGCAAAGTGAGTCGGCTTACCGGGAAAGAATGCCTTAGAAAAGTGCCGAACACAGGAGAAGCGATTGACCGTTTTAGCAGGCCAGTTGCTCTGAGCTGATCTTCAGGCCGTCCAGATTTCCAAGAACCGTTACAGCGATCTTGTCCTGATGGAAGAGCTCTTCGGCCATGACTTGAAGTTGATCGGCAGACACGCTCTCGATGCGCTCAATGATCTCGTCGAGCGAGAAGAAGCGGTCGAAGTACATCTCCTGGCGCGCAAGGTTTGACATACGCGCAGTGGAGGACTCCAAACTGAGCATCAAACTTCCCTTCAGCTGCGCCTTCGCCCTGCTAAGCTCCTCTTCTGGAACTCTGTCTAGTTTCAGATTGCGGAACTCTCCAACTACCGATTCCACAACCTTGGGCGCCCATTCTTGCGAGGTTCCCGCGAATACGGATAGGCAGCCCGTATCGCGATACGAATTCAGATCGCTATAGATCGCGTAACACAGGCCCTGGCTCTCACGAATGTTCTGAAACAATCGCGAACTCATGCCGCCGCCGAGCAGCGTATTCAGCACATAAGCGACGTAGCGGCGATCATCCGCGATATGAAGTGCTGGCACTCCCATGCATATTTGCACTTGCTCGAGAGACTTTTTATTGCGGGCAATGATTTTTGAGAACGTCTGCGGTGCGGTTTGTTTGAAGCCATTCTGCTTGGCGTTCAAATGTGAGAACTTTTGCCTTACCAATTCAGCGAAGCGCTCGTGATTCAGGCTGCCCGCCGCTGAAATGATCATGTTTCCGGGATAGAAGAATCCGCCGTAGTAGTCGAAAAGCATCCCCTGTTCAAATTTGCGGACAGTCTCCTTCGTGCCGAGAATCGGCTTGCCTAGCGGGTGATCCTTCCAAAAACTCTGAGTGAAGATCTCGTGGACGAGATAATCTGGGCTGTCTTCGTCCATTTTGATCTCTTCGAGGATTACTCCCCGCTCACGGACGATGTCCTTGGCAGCGAAGACAGGATTCAGCACCAGATCGCTCAGGATATCCATGGCGATGGGAAGGTGCTCATCAAGGATCTTGATGTTGAAGCAGATGCACTCCTTGGCTGTGAATGCATCCATGTTGCCGCCAATCGAGTCCACCTGACGTGCTATGTCCTGGGCAGAGCGGCTGGTCGTTCCCTTGAACAACATGTGCTCGACAAAATGAGAGATGCCGTTGCGCTCGGATTCCTCATGACGCGAACCAGTCTTTATCCAGATTCCAATGGACGTGGAACGGATCTGTTGCATCTCTTCGGTCAGGATCGTGAGCCCGTTCGGCAACACCTCCCGACGTACGTTTCTTAGTTCTTGAACCATTAACTTGTAAGGACCTTCTGAGCGCTGAGAAGAAGTATTCTAAATGCGCGGAGTGGTAATTAGCGGTGAATCGGGGTAACCACGCGCTCCCGATCACAGTGTACTCATTACCGAGTCACTCCTATTAGATGCCCCAGATGTCTATTCAGAATGAACTATTAAGCCTCTCGCATCAAGAGCTTACGGATCTCGTGAAAAAGCTCGGCCATCCCGGGTTTCGAGGGCGCCAAGTGGCTGATGCTATTTTCAGGCAACGTCGGGAGTCGCTTACTGGCGTATCCAATCTCCCATTGGCGCTCAAGTCTCAGATTGCCCAGGAGGGATTGTTAGTTGGATTCCCTCGAATCAACCAGAAATTCACTTCGGTAGATGGCACAGTCCGTTACCTAATGGCTTTCGCCGATGGGGAATCAGTCGAGACCGTTTGGATGCCGGAGGGGGACCTTGGCGAAGCTGGTGACGGAACTGAAGCTGGTCAGGAAGAGCTCGCCCAACTTGTTTCCGAGGCGCCGGACGCAACCGCTCACGTAGGCTTAAATTCCAGGGCTAAGACTCACCATCGCAATGCCAGGCTGCAGGGGCACACTCCCAAGAAAGCGAGATCAAGAGCAACGATCTGCGTTTCTTCCCAGGTAGGGTGCGCAGTGAATTGCCAGTTCTGCCTCACCGCCTTGCTCGGCGTAAAGCGCAACCTCACACCTGGCGAGATCGTTGGACAAGTTTTGGCTGTGCTGCGCGATCATGATGTGGATCTAGAGCGGGAGCGGATGAACATCGTCTTTATGGGAATGGGTGAACCCTTCCTGAACTATGAAAACTTCATGAAGTCCGTTCGTCTGCTGGTCGAGGAGGTTGGATTCCCTGAATCGAGGATGACGGTGTCCACTTCGGGAATCGTGCCGCGGATTTTCGATTTTGGGAAAGAACCGGTTCGCCCGAAGCTCGCGATCTCGCTCAATGCGCCCAACGACGCCATTCGCGAGCGCATTATGCCGATCACGCGAAAGTGGAATGTCGAGATGCTGCTGGATGCCGCTCGCCAGTTCCCACTGCGGCCGCGAGAGCTTCTAACCTTCGAGTATGTGCTGCTGGAGGGTGTAAACGACGCGCCCGAAGATGCTCGCGAAGTTGCGCGCCGTCTGGCCGGCATTCGTTGCAAGGTGAACCTCATCGCCTTTAATCCCGGACCAGGAGTCAGCTACAGCATGCCGGTCCATGAGCGTGTTCTCGAGTTTCAGAGCATTCTGGCCGGTGCAGGTCTGCCTACGTTTATACGGCGTCCTCGCGGACGGGACATCTATGCAGCGTGCGGGCAGCTAAAACGTACCGTCTCCTAGAGCGTGCCCAAGAGAGCCTCACGGCATTCGCTGCGAGCGTGTGGTCTTATAGAGCATCACCTGACCCTGCCCGCCAACCTGAACGAATGCGATCTTCGTGAGACCAACGGGATGATCCAAGACAGACTTCGCTACGGGATCCCCTTCTGCTGCGATCACGTAATCAGTGCCGCTCGCTGGGTGGGCCAGCGAAGCGTCCCAAATAAATAGATTTCCCTCGTTGATCGTCCTTCGCAGCGGGAAACCAGCAAATTGAAAGGCGCCGGCATGCGCACCTGTGTAAGCGAGGACAGTCGAACCTTGCGGCAACGATGCCAGCACAGTCGCCAGACGACGATCGAGTTCCATACGCGCACTTCCGTTCACACGCACTTCGCGCAAGCAGACTGGAATCGCTTTCCAACACTGGAAGTAGGAAAGGCTTGCCAGCAATAAAATCGCGGCGGTGGCGGCCGTTTGCGCACTTGGGCTCCTCCAGCTTTTCCTGACCATTGGAATTACGAGCCCGACTCCCGCTGCGATCGCCGGGAGCAACTCCAGACCGTATCGCACGTTGTAGTAAGAAAAAGGCCACCACACGGGTACAAAAATGGGAACCGACCCGTACGCGATCGAGAGCGAGTAGAAGGCCAGCGGCGACCAAAGCAGTGCCATCGGCAACCATGCTCGACGTAATATGAAAGCCAGGCTACTAAAGAAGGCAACGATGAGCAGAATCTTGGCGGGCTCACGTTCTCCAATATCTAATTGGGCTGCCTTCAGGAAGTAAGTGCCTGCAGTAAAGAGATGATCCTCGCCAGGGTATGGCGGCGCGCCTTGCTCAGTCGTTCGCTGCGCGATCGCCTTAGCCGAATACGGACCGTTGGCGAAGTCCATCGGATTCTTGTAGACGCCCAGGTTGTACGCCATCCAGAGAGCCGGGCCTAGCGCTGTGAGAAGCAAAGGTTTGAAGATCGCTTTACGTAAACGGATTAGGGCTTCCGGCGTCTCTCGCAATGCTTGGAGCGCATTAATCAGAAATGCAGCCCAGCAAACGCTCGCGAGGAACCAGCCGTCGTACCGCGTAAAGATCCCCGCTGTCAGGGCCATAGCGCCCTTTTCCAGAGATCTGGCCGCGATCTGTTCGCTTTGAACAAAATACCGGGCGGCCTCTACAAAAAACACAGCAGCCCAGATGAAGCAAGCAAGGTAGAGCGGCTCGTTAAGAGCAGTGCTCTGGACGTAGAGCAGATTGGGATTTGCAGCGAAGAATGCGGTCGCGATCCAGGCCGCAATGCGTGACCACGGATAGAGCAGACGAAAGAGTCCGACTCCCGCAAGCACATAAGAGACCACCGAGATAACGGAACCGCCGATTCCTGACTGCCACATGGCCTTGCTGACAATGAAAGGAATAGTCAACAGATGCGGAAGAGGAAGCCACACGGAGCCCAATTGGAGTGGCCCTGGCGTTCGCGAATCGAAGACGCGGCGCGCTATGCTGATGTGCGCAACCGCATCTCCAGACAGAAGAATCTCATTTCGGGAATGGAAGAAAGACAATGCTACGATCGCAACCAGGCTCAGGAGAGCCGTGAGGATCCAGTATTCCCTCGCCTCAACGCGCACATTCCAATCGGGCCGTGCTTCTGACACCACCGCCGCTGGCACTGTCGGGAAACCGGCAGGCCTATCCGATGTGGGTGAGTTCACGGAAGACCTGGTAGCGCGCATCGATCTCCTCGCGTGTGAGTGACTGTAGGCGTTCCGTGCCGAAGCGTTCGACCGCAAACGATCCCATCACGCCGCCATAGAACATTGCACGCTTGAAGGTTTCGCGGTCCAGTTTTTTCTGCGAAGCCACGTATCCCATGAAGCCTCCGGCGAAGGAATCGCCGGCTCCGGTGGGATCGCGAACCTCGTCCATCGGCAGCGCGGGTGCGCGAAAAGGATGCCGCCCACCTCCGAACTCGTCTTCCTTAAAAAACACGGTAGCGCCATATTCACCGTGTTTGATCACCAGGGCTCGCGGTCCCATTCGCAGCACTTTCTGCACGGCGCGGGGAACACTCGTTTCGCCGGCAAGGAGCTTTGCTTCGGTATCGTTGATTAAGAGAACGTCGACGCCCTTGAGCGTCTCGAGCAGGTTCTGGCGATGGTTGGGATCGGTGATCCAGTAATTCATTGTGTCGCCGCCCACAAGCTTCACGCGTCCGTCCATCTGGCGACGAACATCGCCCTGCAGAACAGGATCGATGTTGGCCAGGAAGAGGTAGTCCGAATCAAGATACTCGGCTGGCACCTGCGGATTGAAACTCTGAAAGACGTTCAGCTGCGTCTCCAGCGTTTTGGCTTCGTTAAGATTCTCCCCGTACTCTCCGCGCCAGAAGAAGCTCTTGCCTTTCGTGTGCTCGATGCCGCGCGTATCGACTTTGTGCGAGCGCAGAATATCCTCGTCTTGCTTGCTGAAGTCTTCACCGACGACGGCAACGATCCGCACCTGAGTAAAGTAACTGGCGGCAAGAGAGAAATAAGTAGCGGCGCCGCCGAGACATCGATCTACGGAACCAGCAGGACTTTTGATGCCGTCATATGCCACCGAGCCTACGACTAGGATCGACATCAGGCCCTCGCCTCCTGCGTCTTTAGATATTTGTCCAGCAGCAGGCTCAGCTTACGACGTGTTTCCGCGGGAATCTTCGATCGGTCGGTCAGGATTGCATACTCGAGGGCTGAGCCGCACTTACATTTCCGCGTCTTCGGCATATCGGCGACGGTGTGCCTTACGACCTTGCACGCGTTTTCAGCGTTTCTATTGAGATACGAGATCACGGTCTCGACCGTAACGGCGTCGTGTTCAGGATGCCAGCAGTCATAATCGGTGACCATCGCCACGGTGGCGTAACAAATCTCGGCTTCGCGGGCGAGCTTGGCCTCCTGAAGATTCGTCATGCCAATCACGTCCATACCCCAACTGCGATAAAGAGCCGATTCGGCGCGCGTCGAAAATTGCGGCCCTTCAATGCAGATATAGGTTCCGCCGCTCTTGCCGGTCACACCGGCCTTCTTACATGCGCTCGCAGCGCTTTTCGCAACTTCCGAGCAGATCGGATCGGCAAGCGCGACGTGAGCAACCAGCCCTTCGCCGAAAAATGTCGATATACGATGGCGCGTACGATCCACAAATTGATCCGGGATCACGAAGTCCATCGGCTTGTGTTCTTCTTTGAGCGAGCCCACGGCGGAGACGGAGATAATTCTTTCCACTCCGAGCTGCTTCATGCCATAGATATTGGCGCGAAAGTTTAACTCCGTAGGCATGATGCGATGGCCGCGTCCATGCCGAGCTAAAAAGGCGACTTTCCGGTCTTCGAGATTGCCGAGCACGTACGTATCTGACGGCGATCCGAAAGGGGTTTCCAGCTTCTCTTCATGAACATCGGAGAGGCCGGGCATCGCGTACAGTCCACTCCCTCCGATGATTCCTATTTCAGCTTTTTGCAATTGCACGACTCCGGTGAGGATGGGTGAAGTAAGAAAAATTATACAGAACTCAAAATCGTGGGTAGAGACGCAGCATGCTGCGTCTCTACGATGAACTCTGGGACTCCAAACAGCGTCGGTGGCACAGTCATCGTCGCCCAGACGCAGCATGCTGCGTCTCTACCAAGCTCACCCTTGGTCGAATCAATTTACGCTTCGCGATGGGTTCTGCATTGCCCGCTGGAGGCGGTCCGCGAAGATGCGGCCAACTGCTTCTTGAATAATCGCTGAGGTCCGCACAGGTGACATTAATGAGCGCATTTGCACTTGAATTAACTTTGCAGGGTTCGCAGACAGAACTTGCACGCGCAACTTTGACGCGGTTGCACCGTCAAAGCCTTCGCTGATCAGAACACCGGCTCCCTCGACTCGCTGAATCCAGACCTGGCCTTCCTCCGTGCTGAAAGCGCGCACAGTCTTGGCATCACAACTCTCAGGCGGACCACACTTAACGTCCTTCACGTTGAGCGGAGTCGCTCTGGCATAACGCTTTGGCAGATAGTCGCCGTAGATTTTCGCGAACTCATCGGCCGCATCCTCCGTCTTCCAGCGCGACAAATAAACTAAGCCGATTCGCGCCGAACCCTTCAGCTTTGGGTCCTTGTTTCCGGCAGCGTAATAGACTCCACCCTTCCACGCGTCTGCCATCTTCGCAGCGGTCTCTTTGTCGGCGTATTGCTCCACGAGAATGCGAGTATCGAGTTGGCCAATCGATCCCTCATCGTATTTCTCGTACCCCGAGCCGAGCTCGTTGCGGAGATCAGGTAATACCAGCCATCGCGCTGGAGTAGCTTTCAAGTAAGTGGCGACGTCGAGTATCTCGTGAGTGTTCTGTGGAGGCCGACGAAATGCGCCTGAGAATGCAGTGTCCTTCCCTTTCTCCAGCAGAGCTGCCTCGAAGGCCAGCCCATCTCCGTAAGGAAACACGAGCGACTCGCGGATCATGAGTGGCGCTCGCTCCAGCAATGGGAAGCCGCTGTTGCCGGTCATGGATGAACGCATCATCGTCGCCACCTGAGGAGCGTCGGCCAGTGTGTGTCCTGTGCCTCGCAGCATGTAGTCGACCAGCGTGACCATTCCCTGCCCTTCGGCAACGGCGCTGCGGGCGGTTGCCGCCTCGTCCTCGTCGAACGTGAATTCTTCTTTATCGCTGCGCTTGGCTGCCTTCGGAGTCTCCCATGTTTTCAGATCGAAGTTTTGATCCTGGAGTGCGTGCGTGAGTTCGTGCGCAAGGACAGGCTTCTGTGAATCAGCCGAGAGCCAATCGAGCAGATACATGCTCTTTGTCTTCACGTCGTAGTAGCCGGCGACCTGCTCCTGAAGGAGTTGAATGAGGAAGGCGTGCAAGTCGAAATCGCGTGGCAATAGTCCAAACTTCTTGAGCACAATTTCCGAGCGCTCCAGACGCTTGGCATCTTCGTCATCGTTCAGCCGGTCATCCACGTACTTCGCGACCTGCTCGCGACTTGCGAGTTCGCCTTTGACTTTCTGCTTGATGGCATAGCCAGTATCCTTGCTCAGCCACGTCAAAGTTTCGTCGATGGAAGCGAAGAGCTGCCGCGCTTCCTCAGCAGTAATCTTCCTTTCCGACGGCGGCGAGGCTTGCTCTACCCGGACTCCGATGTCGCCTTTTCCTTGCGGCGGCCTGGACGGAGAGGCTGGAGCCGGTTTCTTGTCCGGCGTATCTGTGTGCTGAGCGATCAACAGCGGTTGCGGTTGCTGGGCGGCAGAGTAATCAACGCCAACGAAAAACGAGCTGCAAAGCAACAGGAGCGGTGCACAACTCGCACAAAAGCGAAGGTAGGCGCCCTTGACCTGGGTTCGATTCGATCCGGTTACGACGAACATGAGATTAGTTGGATAATATGGCAAACAGCGCCCGGGTCGCCAGCGAAGCGGCCTGAGATGTATCGGTATGGCAGATAGCAGCGAACTTCGGCAACGGGCCGGCGAATACTTCCGCCGTGCATATGAGCATCAGCAAAAAGGGGAGTACGAGGAGGCCATTGAACTTTACTCCCACTCCATTGAGGCCTTCCCTACCGCAGAGGCATACACATTTCGCGGATGGGCACATTCGTTCCAATCCAACTATAGGCAGGCAATTGCGGATTGCCGGCAGGCCATCAAGATTGACCCTGAGTTCGGCAACCCGTACAACGACATCGGCGCCTACCTGATCGAAGAGGGACAGTGGGATGCCGCCATTCCCTGGTTCAAAAAGGCTCTTGCAGCGGCTCGCTACGAGTCCTATTGCTTTCCACACTTCAATCTTGGCCGGGTGTACGAGCAAAAGCGCGAGTGGGGTAAAGCTCGTGAGCACTATCTGCACGCCTTGCAGTTGAATGGTCAGTACGTTCTGGCATACCGCGCCCTTAGAAGACTCCAGGCGATGTGGAATTAGCCGACTACTCTTGCGGCGATCCAGTCTCCACACTCGCGTGTTCCGAGTGCTCCGCCGATGTCCTGCGTAGTCTTCTTCTGGCGCACAGCCGCGACTACGGCCTCATTAATTTTCTTGGCCTCAGCCGAAAATCCCAGGTGATCGAGCATCATCGCTGCCGTTAGAATCGCGCCCATCGGATTGGCGATGTTCTTCCCCGCGAACGGTGGTGCCGATCCATGCACTGGTTCGAACATCGATGTTTTGCCGGGATGAATATTCCCGCTGGCCGCCATGCCAAGCCCTCCCTGCAGCGCGGCCGCTAAATCGGTGATGATGTCGCCAAACATGTTGTTGGTCACGATCACATCGAATTGGCTGGGATCGCGAACCATGTGCATGCACAGTGCGTCCACGTACATGTGAGACGACTGTATATCGCCGTATTCCGCGCAGACTTCCTCGAACACTCGTTGCCACAAGCCATGCGCGTAAGTCATAACATTTGACTTGTCCGTCATCAGCACCTTCTTGCGGCCAATCTTGCGCGCGTAGTCGAAGGCGTAGCGAATCACTCGTTCCACACCCTTGCGCGTGTTCACGTCCTCCTGGACCGCAATCTCATCGGGAGTTCCCTGCTTAAAAACACCTCCAACATCTACGTAAGCGCCCTCGGTGTTCTCGCGCACCACTACGAAATCGATACTGGTTGCGGTTGCGTTCTTTAGCGGACAGAGCGAGTCGTCCAGGCACTTAACCGGGCGAACATTTGCATACAGGTCCATTTTGAAACGCATGCCCAGGAGGATGTCCTTTGCATGAATGTTGGAGGGCACTCGGGGATCGCCCAATGCCCCAACGAAGATCGCATCGAAATCGCGCGACAGCATGGCAAAGCCATCTGCGGGAATCGTTGTTCCGTCTCGTAGATAACGATCGGCAGACCAATCAAACTCGACAAATTCGACTTTAGCTTTGCTCGCCTTAGCGACACTCACAGCCTGCGCAATGACTTCCTTGCCGATGCCGTCACCGGGAACCACAGCTATGCGCTTTGGAAATGAGTCCGTCACGGCAAGAACATAACAGATTGCATGAGGTTCATAGGGATCGGTTGGTTACGCACAGGGATCTGATTAGTCGTCTCCGAGTCATTGAAGGGCATCGGCTTCACAGCCTGCAGGAAAACGCTGTGGAGCTCCGGTTCCCTGCCAGTTGATACGTCATTGACTCCGGCTTTAGCCTCTGAGGGTTTGTGGCGGTCTCATGACGATTCCATCGAGAAACACGAATCCGCAGAACGTTACGGCTGAGCAACGAACGTTCCTGCCCGACTTCTCGGGCGACCCACAGAAAGCCCAGTGGCTGAAGCCGGAAAATGCTAGTCAGCGGCACGACTGAAGTCGATGCTCTGACACGAACCGGAAATCCAGAACGCTTTTCCGCAGCCTGTGAGGAAGTGTCCGCAAAACCAGCCTTTCCGCTAACCCTCAATTCGCACCGCTATAATCAATAGTTCGGCCATGTACAAAACTGCTCTCTATGACACGTTCCTAGCTGCCGGCGCCCGGATGGGCGAGTACGGCGGAATCGAGACCGCTGCGGCCTTCAAGGACGTTGCCAACGAATTTCGTGAGCTGAACTCTGGCTGCGCTCTATACGACTTAGGATGGCGGGCGAAGGTCTCTATTACCGGTGAGGATCGTGTGCGCTGGTTGAATGGGATGGTCACTAACAATGTCAAAGACCTGCCGCTCAACCGAGGGAACTACAGCTTCGTGCTGAATCCTCAGGGACGAATCCTCGGCGACCTGTACACCTATAACCGCGGCAATTCCCTGCTGATCGATACGGAACGCTCTCAGCTTGGCAGCCTACTGAAGTTGTTCGAGCACTACATCATCATGGATGATGTTGAAGTAAGCGATAAGAGCGACTCGCTGATTTCCCTCGGAATCCAAGGGCCAAAATCGGCAGAAGTCCTAGAGCGAGCCGGAATCGATGACCCGGGACTCGAGCCGATGCAGGTTGTGGATCTCACATCCGACGGCGTCGAATTGGCGCTTACGCGAATGGCTATTCCGGAATTTCGCACGTACGAGATTTGGGCTTCGCCCGCCGCGATCGCACAGACATGGAATTCGCTTGTCCAAGTCGGCGCCACGCCGGTCGGTACTGAGGCATTGGAGAAATTTCGTATCATGATCGGATTTCCCAAATACGGGACGGACATTCGCGAACGTGACCTTCCACAGGAAACCGATCAGGAACACGCCCTCAACTTCACCAAAGGTTGTTACGTGGGACAGGAGATCGTTGAGCGCATCCGCTCACGTGGCAATGTGCATCGCAAGTTTCAGGGATTTGTGCTCGAAGGCGAATTGCCGGGACAAGGCACCAAGCTCCAGGCTGAGGGAAAGGACGTAGGCGAGCTTACGAGCATCAACCGCATACCAACGAGCAACGGTGATCGGTCGGTGGCCCTGGGATATATACGGCGCGAAGCGCTGGAACGCCGGGCAAAGATTACTTACCCGGGAGGAGAAGCGAGGCCTTCGGAAGTTCCATTTTCATTAGCATCGTAGGACCTATGGCGGAAAAGAAACCGGATTTTGTAGTTAGCGATCGTCGCAAGTTTACCGATGAGGGCGAACTTCGTAGCGATGTCCGTGAAGACGCCGCGACGCCATCACCGTCGTCTGTACAGACAGGGAGCATCGAGAGCGATCATCCACCCGAACCACCTTCGCGCGCAGAGCAAGAAGCCCAGCACAAAGTATATCGCGCGTCGGGCAAGAAGCTGGATGACATGCTCTCGGCGCGCGGTCACGGCAAAGCAGAAGACTTTGAGATGACCTTTGAGCGCCTCGTACAGTCGCTGTACGTGAGTGCGCTCTTCCAACTCGGCGTGATGCACCCGGAGGGCGAAGCCCCGCGGCCGGATATCGTTGCCGCCCGGCAAACGATCGACACCCTCGGAGTATTGAGGGACAAAACGAAGGGCAATCTCACTTCTGCGGAAGAAAATGTCCTGCAGAACACTCTCTTCGAGCTGCGTATGGCCTTCCTGGAGATCACGAACGCAATTACGCGCGCTCCCGGTCCTGCAACCAGCAAACCTGCGGCGAAATGAAGGCGACGATTACCGTTTTGGGCAGCGGCACTTCGATGGGCGTGCCTACCATCGGTTGCGACTGCCAGGTTTGCTCGTCACATGACGCGCGCGACCGGCGCACTCGGCCCTCGATCCTGATCGGATACGACGGGCATTTCGTGCTCATCGATTCGACGCCAGATTTCCGCGAGCAGGCCCTGCGAGAGAATATCCGGCGCATCGACGCCGTTCTCTACACTCACGGCCATGCCGATCATATCCTCGGCCTCGACGACCTTCGTCCGCTCACCTTCAAGCGCGAGCGGAAACTTCCTCTCTACGCCGATGAGCAAACTGCGAAGATCATCGAACGGATGTTTGCCTACGTCTTCGATCCCGAATCGACCTACTCCACGCGTCCTCAAGTAACCCTGCACCGGCTGAATGGAACCCTCGAACTTTTCGGCGCCAGGTTCCAACCGCTGAAGGTGCTGCACGGTGATACTGAGATCACCGCGTTCCGATTTGGAAGCGCCGCATATCTCACAGACTTCAGTTCCATTCCGGCACCGAGTATGGAAGTCCTGCATGGGCTGGACATCTTATTCCTCGACGCGCTGCGACGCCGGCCGCATCCAACGCACTCCTCGCTCGACGAATCGCTGGGGATCGTAGAGAAACTCAAGCCCCGCAGGGCCTTCTTTGTGCACATGTCCCACGATCTCGCTCATGAGGAAACCAATCGCCGATTGCCATCGAACGTGCGGCTCGCACACGACGGCCTCAAACTGGAATTTGAGATCTGATGCGCATCTTCCGCAGCCTTGACGAACTTCCGGCCGATTGGAATTCGACCGTTGTCAGCATTGGCAACTTTGATGGCGTGCACCGCGCACACCGAAAGGTGTTGGCCAGGGTAGCAGGGAGAGCACGCGAACTGGGCGCTCATTCTGTGGCAGTCACATTCGATCCGCATCCCCTGCGCGTTCTTCGGCCGGAGAGTGCGCCTGCCCTGATATCTCCGCTACCACAAAGAATCGCGTCACTGAAAGAAACCGGAATCGACGCCACTCTCGTTCTACCTTTCACGCAACAACTGGCGGCGGTCTCGCCACGGGAATTCGTGCAGAAGATTGTGGTCGAACGCCTTCGCGCAAAGGAAGTGCACGAAGGCGCAAGTTTCCATTTTGGCCATCGGGCTGAAGGAAACTGCGAGATATTGAAAGAACTCGGGCGGGAATTTGGCTTTGCCGTGACTATCTATCCCGAAATGCACTGGCGTAAGGAGACGGTCTCCAGCAGTCGCATACGGCAATTGCTCGCTGAGGGTAACGTCACTCGCGCTCGACATCTGCTTGACCGGCCCTTCTCGGTCGTCAGCACTCCAGCCCGAGGCCGTGGCTACGGGACTCGATATACAGTGCCTACGATTAATCTGGCGCCGTATCGCGAATTGGTACCACGGAATGGCGTGTACATCACTTGCACACGCGTGGCCGACGAGAGCTTCGAGTCTGTGACCAACATCGGCCACCGCCCGACCTTCGATGGACATTCATTCGCAATTGAGACTCATCTGCTGAATTTCCATCAGATCGCTCTGGACGAGCAAACCGAAGTCGAGATTACATTCCTCAAATGGCTGCGGACGGAAGTCAAATGGCCAGATCCGGAGGCGTTGAAGCAGCAAATCGGCAGAGATGTCGCGCGCGCCAGGCGCTTCTTCACGTTAGTTCAAGGACTTGAGAAAGCTCACTAGCTGCCAGCGCTGCGGTTCGGGCAAGCGGCTCCACGAAGGCATTCCATTCTTCAAGCTCCCATTTTTCAGCAACCATTCCAGTTCACCGGGAGTGGCGCCGCGAATGCGGTCAGAGTGAAGATCGGGATGTTTCGCGTTTCCCTCAGCCTGCTTGCCGTGACAGCTCGAGCAATTTCGCTGAAAGAGCTTCGCGCCTGCTGCAATGGCGCTCGCTTCATTCGCCATCGGATTTGGACGCTGCCTGGCGCCACTCGGCACGTTGGCTTGCCAGCGGCCGTCTCCGGCTTCGATGGAAATGGCCAGGGCAGGCAACGCGATGCAGAATCCCAGGACGGCAACCCTCCATCGTCGCATCAGTGCTCCCTCAGCCGCGAGGCGATCTGATCAATTTCGTAAGAGACGCCAAAGCGAAACAGGAATCGTTGACTGTTGCTGTTCAGACCGAAGCCTGGAGAGAACTTAAGTGTTGTGCTTCCCGGTACGCGCCATTCCACAACGGGAGCCAGGTAATGAGAGGTGTCGCGCAGCCCAAAGCTGTAGCGCTCGCCCAGTCCGCCATACATTTCTGCGCCGGCCGAAAGATTTTCGCGACAGAACACACATTGCTTTGCGCTGGCGATCAGAGCGAGCGGACGGCTCACTCCTACCGCATAACCAAACTCCCACGGCTCGCCTGCGAGATTCTTCTCGGCGATCATGTTTTCCGAAATGTTCCAGCCCTTGACGTTGCTCGACAGGATCAGCTTCAGCTCTGCTTCCCTCTTCTTCTCGTGGCGATCA
>QIBC01000143.1 GCA_003225215.1 Acidobacteriota bacterium | reverse complement strand
GAACTAAGTCAGTCCCTCTGAAGTTTTCCCCTCTTAGCAACCGACTACAACCTTAAGGAGGTTGCCATGTTTGCTCGTAATGTTTCCATTCACCTGAAGCCGAACACACTCAACGATTTCAAACAGACGTTCGAAAAGGAAATCGTACCCATGCTGCGCAAACAGGCGGGATTTCGTGACGAACTTGCTCTGTCCGGCGATAACGATGCCTATGTGACGGCGATCAGTTTCTGGGATTCCAAGGAGCAAGCCGACGCTTACAACAGCAGCACATATCCGACCGTTTTGAAGACCTTGGATCGGTACTTGGACGGTCCACCTAAGGTGCGCTCTTCGGCCGTGATCAGCTCCACTTCACACAAAGTGACCGCGGCTCAAGTTGCAGCCGCCTAAGCTCGAACCGTTGCGGATGAGAAGCGCCAACCTCGCGGCTTCTCATCCGGCCATCTGAAAACGCATTCTGATTCGGAAAGAGCATGCTGTGCAAGCTGATCCTCAGCGATTCGAGAATCAAAAAACTCGCGAACAGAAAACAACGCGCCTGGCAGCATCGGATGAAGCTTCGCGCGGCATGGCGGATGAAGGCTGTCCAAACGAACCTACGTCAAGCGTTCCCGATGCTACAGGATATTCGGGCGCAGATGATGCTGCGGAGCGACAGTAGCTTCATTTGCGGGGCAATTTGAATCGTTCCGTTACAAGGATATTTATCTCTCGTCGCTCCAAAACTGTATAAAACCGCTCAGTCAGAACCCGCTTGATGCCATACAAGTTAAGAAGGCGTTTCCGTACGAAGCGGTAAACGCATCAGGAGATCAATATGTCGACTCCGACGCGAGCAACGCAAGTTAGCGGGATCTACGAAACTTTAGGACAATTGATTGAGAATCCCAAGTCATTGGGATTGCGGGAACAGCTTCCGCCGCGTGTTCTTGCCGTGTTGATCAGCACGCGAGAGATTCTTCGGGAAGACCTGAACGGGAGAACGCCGATCGCTGGCGGAGAGAACGATTTGGCCGGCGAGCTGTCTCAGGATGCCGATACGCAACACGGCATTCCCGAAGAGGGACAGAACGGAATGTCTTTCAACCGGCTGCTGCGCCATCGAATGGAGCAACGTCACTTGAGCGACTACGACGTTGCCGTCAGCCTGGGCTGTACCATCCAGCGTGTGCGCGACTTAACAACTGGAGTCAGGGCGCCAACAGCTCTGCACATTGCAGAGCTGGCATTGTTACTCGGAGTGACTCAAGAGAGCCTCGCGACAGCCGCGAAGCCGAAGATGGACAGTCTGGCCGCAACGGTTTAGTTGCATAGCATCGGGGGCGCCTTGAAAGCCGCCCAAACCGGGGAATTCGTGGAGGTTAACGAGATGCTGAGTCCTTTGAAGATTGGGACCATACTAATGGAGACTGACACGTTCATTCCCAATTCGGTCTGGGTGCAAAGAGAAACCTTCTGCCCCGGCTGGCAGGCGATCACGAATCTGAATGGCGACGATCTAGACCGCCAAATTCGAAGGGATGGCTGGAATTTAATGTTTATCGGTGGCGCCCTTCAAGGCACTTCATGGGGGTCCTGGAGCGATGTTGCCATTCGCTGCGCTGCACTACGAGTCTTGAAAAGGACCCAAACGACGAAGCTCAACGCATTTGAGATCACCGGCATCCACCCGCAGCGCTTTCTTGGAGTCCCGTACGTAGTCGTAACCGGCCATTCGCGGCAATTACAGAAGAGCACCGTGTTACAAAACATCGCCGAACGGATTCATCGAGCCGCGCGGAATGTGCCGAGTCCGACTTCCGATGAAGTAGGCGTTGTACCCGTGCCTGCTCCAGCAGTTGCAAAGTGATCATTCCCGTTGATGGAGACGCGGATCTCTTTGGAGTGCTCTCGCGTCTATCGAGCTGCTACGCCAAATTGACGGCAGCAATAAACGCTCGCCTCTCGAACGCTCCGCTAACCTCGTTCACCAACAAAGTGGCCCCTTCCTCGGCGCTTGGAAATTCTTGCGAGTAAGCGCCACTGATACAGGTTTGTACAGTTTGAGATCAAAAAACAAAATGCCATAGCAGCCAACAATCACATTGCTGAGATTCTAGAGCGCATCACTTCGAAGAACTCGTCGGGAACCGTCACGGCTGCGATGAGGGCTGCCACCGGGCTTTGGGGTGACGACAATGATTGGCTCGCCGCCATTTTTGGCAGTGTCTTTCTTCAAGGAGGCGCGATGAAATTATATGTAGGCAATCTCGGCTTTACCATCACCGATGCTCAATTAGAGTCGCTATTCGCACAGCATGGAATGGTGAACAGTGCGAAGGTGATGCGACGCGATACCGGAAAAGGAAGAGGATTTGGATTTGTTGAAATGTCGGATGCCGAAGCTAGGCAGGCAATGGAACTGTTGAATGGAAAAGATATTGGAGGCCGGGCACTCACAGTAAACGAAGCTCGGGACATACCGCAACAATCCGCCAATACAGAGGCTTAGCCCCTTGCCATAGCTGGGAGCGAGCTCGGATTACCGCCAAACAACCCACTATTACGCAAGTATTACAGAGGCTCGGCGTCATTTTCTAACCTCTCAATATCTAATCAGGTAGAGAGGGAAAATCATGCATATTGAGGCGCTCGCCAAAAAAACGTCAACTGACAGGCAAGTCAACTGGATTACTGCCTTTTTTATGATCGCGTTTCACCTCGGCGCGATTGCGGCGCTGTTTTTCTTTACCTGGAAGGCATTCTTCGTTGCCGTTTTTTTGTGGTGGGTATCCGGGAGCCTGGGCATTGGTATGGGCTATCATCGGTTGCTGACCCATCGCGGCTACAAGACACCAAAGTGGATGGAATACTTTCTAACCGCGTGCGCAACTCTCGCGCTTGAGGGCGGACCGATTTTCTGGGTCGCAACGCATCGCATCCATCATCAGTATTCTGACAAGCCGGGTGATCCGCATTCTCCGGTGGATGGCAAGTGGTGGGCACACATGGGCTGGATTCTGACGGGCAAGTCCATGCACCACGACACCTCGACATTATCCCGTTATGTGCCCGACCTCGCGAAAGACAGATTTCACCTGTGGATTACTAAGTACCACTACGCGCCGATGATTGTGCTCGGACTTGTGCTGCTCGCGATCGGTGGACTCCCACTTCTGCTGTGGGGTATCTTCCTGCGCACCGTGGTTGGCTTGCATGCCACCTGGCTGGTGAACTCAGCCACGCACGTCTGGGGTTCACGACGTTTCTCAACGCGTGACATGTCCACCAACAACTGGTTGGTCGCGCTGTTAACTTTCGGCGAAGGTTGGCACAACAACCACCATGCTCATCCCACCTCGTCGCGTCACGGGCTAAAGTGGTATGAAGTTGACATGAACTGGTATGGGATATGGATGCTTAAAATGCTCGGTATCGCAAAGCAAATCAAGACAGCAGAGTTGCCAAAGTTCGCCCGGGCAGAAACTTCTGCCGTTTAACTGAGCGGCACAGTGCTCGCACACAAGAGATCCAGACTCGGCATGCTGTTCGAGCCTTCCTGCGACAATTTCCCGGTCGGCTGCAAGCGGGAGTCATCGGTCGGCATGGTCTTTCCCAGAATAGTTCAGCTTGCTTTGCCTCGGTCGAAATGGCTCCGCGTCAGGTCACGCGGTTTTCGCTGGCTGACTGAGCCGCGCCAACACTTCTTGCGCACGAGCAATCGCTCCCTCGTAAGTGTTGAACTTCACAAGGTCAATGACTGCATTGGAGTTCTTGCGCCGAATGACGTAGTACCAGAATGACTCCACGCTTGTGTGGTGCAACACGTCAGCAGTGTAGTTGCCCCGCTCGATGTGGGTTGGCTCTGGATGGCTGGAATTCGGCAATGTATTTCTCCCGCCACTTGCTGAGGAATCGAGGTCTGCGAAACATCCGAGAGAGCGAGCTGGCCGATCTTACAAAAATAGGGCCGGTAGGATCAATGTATGTATGCCAATAAGTTTAGCTTTGTCTCAGGAAGCTGAGGAACGTTAACTTGTGCCACGCGACGGGTACGCCCAATTTGAGATGCATTCAGCAAATCTTCCTGACACGGATCATGACTTCAGAAAGCGTAATGATGGCATCGTCATTGACGGCAAGCTTTTTATTCAGAGACCTGTTTCAGAAATCATTTCCCGCCGAGAGCTACGACGTGGATGTCGCCGAGGAGGGTTTTGACGCATTGGCAAGAATGCGGGGCGCGGTTAGCCAAATGCTTTGACTTCGATCGCGACGACGACGTAGTCGCCGGGCAGCGATCATTTTCTGTTCGTCAGTAAGCTCGGCACTCAAATCCAGCTAATCTTTGGCTTGTTGCACGAACGTAGTTGAACCGTACAGCGCCGGTCGGCTTGCCCACAAGCCTCATGCGGTTAGAATGTGAGCTTTCCATCCTCCTTATCGTACTTAGTATTGGGTTCCTCATTCTCGGGGTACGCCATGTATGAAAGTTTCGGAGCCGTCGCTGAGGAGCCGAAAGTTACATTCCGCCTGTTCCTCCCCGACAACTCCCGTGATTCTAATCAATACTCGCGTGGGGACGATCCGCACATTATCTCCATTCGCGTCATCGGAGATTTTCAGCAGCAGATTGAACAAACAAATTGGGACTACACGTCTGGACTCACGCTGAACAAGAAGCCGCATCCGAAAGGATGGCTCTGGGAAGCCAGTATTCCTAACCTCTCAGATGGCTTCTACGAGTACAAGTATTTCGTGCAGTTCGAAAACGGAACCACCCGAAAGTGTAGCAATCCATACAGCAAATACGATGGATCGGCTGCTGAGCACTCCGCGTTTGTGATTGGCGGCAATGACATGGTCGTGCGTTCGCTCGCGAATCGTCTGCCCATCCAGGACTGGTCATCTACAAGCTCATGCTCGACGACTTCACCGCTCAATATCGGACTGCGCGTGCTCCTCTCGACGCAGTATGGGACAAGTTGGACTACCTTCAGCATCTCGGAGTCAATGCAATTGAGTTCATGCCATGGACTGCATGGCCGGAACGTCGTTCCCGCCCCTTTTTGACCGTTTTCTTGCCGACGAATGCCAAACGCAAGCCATTGCGCCTCAACAAATTGGGGAGCTCGGATGTGACTACCCTCTTGAATCAAGAATTTACTACCGTTCTTTTAGCAACTAGCCGGTTTCTCATCGCAAAGATCCAACACCGGAATCCACAAAACTGCCGTTTTCAAGCGATTATGAAGCTAGTCAGCAGCATCCAATCGCGATCAACCAGCACGGTAACCGCGATGCTTTGATTGTCAGCCGACATTCACCGTTAAAGGCGGTCAGGCGTGACTGATGGTCGACCCGGTTCGCTCAGCACTTATAGGGGAGAACGAAAAAGGATGGATGCCAGAACTGCGAGCTCATCGCCTAAGGTCCGCAGCAATCAACGCGAACTCATCCAACGCGGCTTGCCGATCTTCGACGATTTCGGCAGCGATTACATCCGGGTCGGGCAGGTTGGCACAGATCGCTGAAAGTGAAGCTTCCGTGACCAATTGACTCAAGTTCTTTTGCGAGATTTGCAGCAAATCCAAAAGAATGGCTCCTCAGGTAGGACTCGAACCTACAACCCTCCGGTTAACAGCCGGATGCTCTGCCATTGAGCTACTGAGGAGTGTCGTTTGCGGCTAGCCAGGACGGCTCGCCGCAGCTAAGTTGTCTTCATTTTATAGCATAGCCGATGGCGGGCGGCTACTTGTCTGTCTGGTATCCGGATCTTGGCTTCGGCCGTTCGAGCAGACGGGTGCGCGGGTTGAGCTTTCTATTCTCTTGGCGTCTGGCTCTTCAGCACCGAACCTGGTTTCGGTGCTACCAGGTTTCGAAAACTGCGGGTCAATTTGAAATCTCTTCAGGCGAGGCTTAGCGGGTTGCGCGGAGTGATCCTAAATCGGAATTCCAAAATGCGAGCAACGGATTGCGCATCGCGGAATTCACTGCTATTCGCTGTTCTTAGAACGCAGGCTCACGCAGCACTGATTGTAAATGTATGTCGGCTTGGTGTTTGTTGACATTTATCCGTCATTCTCGGCGGACACAAAAAACATTAGCTGTTAATTTCGCTGATAAATTCGCTGTTCCTGAAATAACAGGAAATCATCCGCAAATCGCTCTTGTCTGCTCGCATAGATCGGCACCGGTGTCCGAAATTCAACTGCCAGATCCTAAGGCTGCTTACGCTTGTTAAGCTGAGCGTATGCATTCGATAGCTGGTTTGATTAAGCCTCCGGTGCCGGAGAAGAAGCTCGCCGAAGAAACGCTGCATGGTGTAACCATTCGGGATTTATTCCGCTATCTGGAAGATGCGAACGATCCTGAGACACGGAGATTTGTAGAAGCGCAGAACGCTTGGACTCGCAGCTTGCTCGATCCGCAGCCGGGCCGCGAGGCTATTCGCAATCGTATCGAGGAGCTGCTGGGCATCGGAGTGATCGGCGCGCCGCAGATCGGCGGCAGCTACTACCTCTATACGAAGCGTGAAGGCGCGCAAAATCAGGCGGTGTTGTACGTTCGTCAAGGACTGAAGGGCGCAGATCGGGCATTGGTGGACGTGAATAGCTGGAACGCCTTGGGGACAACCGCGCTCGACTGGTTTTATCCGAGTCACGACGGGAAGTACGTTTGTTTCGGAACCTCGGAGAATGGGTCAGAAATCAGCGATTTGCAGGTGATCGAGACGGCTAGCCACAAATTGCTGCCAGTGAATATCAAGCGCACTCGTGCTGCGAGCGTTGCCTGGAAGCACGATAACTCCGGATTCTTCTACACGCGATATCCCAATCCGGGAGAAGTGCCGGCGGGCGAGGAGGTGTATTACCGCAAACTCTTCTATCACTCGCTGGCCGATGCGAGCGATGGCTCGCAAGACAAGCTCGTCTTTTTCTACGACAAGGATCCTCAGGCCTGGCCTAACGTCACCATCTCTGACGACGATCGCTGGTTGCTTATCGCGGTGAGCCAGGGCTGGACGCGTGTGAACCTGTTCCTTCGAGATCTGCTCTCGAACGCTCCTCCGATCGAAATTACAGAAGGCAAGGATTTTCTCTATGGCGGCGATCTCTATCGCGGATCCATCTATCTGACCAGCAATGAGGACGCGCCTCGTTTCCGCGTATTCAAAGTCGATGTCACGAAGCCGGCCCGCGAACATTGGCGCGAGATCATTCCGCAGAGCCCTGGCGCGCGCGATGCAGTTCTTCAGGCCGCTCACGTTATCGGCGGCAGGCTCTTCGTAACGTACGAAAAAGATGTGACTGCGGAGATCAAGATATTTGATGTCGAAGGACGGTTTCTGGCGGATGTTGCGATGCCCGGACTCGGCTCGCTTGCGGGCCTTGGCGGCAACTACGATAGCGAGGAAGCCTTTTTCAATTTTCAGTCGTTTACCGTACCTACGACTGTGTATCGCATCGACATGAAGTCCATGTCGGCAGACGTCTCACTGTGGGAATCGTTACGTGCAACGATTGACTGTCAGCAGTATGTCGTTACCCAGGTCTTTTACCCCTCGAAGGACCGAACACAGATTCCGATGTTCATCGTCCACGGCAAAGACGTGAAGCTTGACCTTCAAAACCCAACCTGGCTCAGCGGATATGGTGGCTTCAACGTCAGCAACTCGCCCTCGTTTCGCGCCTCGGTGTACCTGTGGCTGGAGCGTGGAGGCGTGTTTGCATTAACCAATCTTCGCGGCGGCTCCGAATATGGGGAAGAGTGGCATCGTGCCGGCATGCTTGAACACAAACAGAATGTCTTTGACGACTTCATCGCGGCAGCGGAGTACTTAATCTCGGAGAAGTACACGAATCCGAAGCGTCTGGCGATTCAAGGGGGGAGCAACGGTGGGCTGCTGGTTGGCGCGGCTCTTACGCAGCGCCCGGATCTGTTTCGCGCGGTCATCTGCCAGGTGCCTTTGCTCGATATGTTGCGGTACCAGAATTTCCAGATCGCCAAACTGTGGATTCCGGAATATGGATCAGCGGACAATCCAGAGCAATTCCGTTGGTTGTACGACTACTCGCCGTATCACCGCGTGAGAGCCGGCACGGAGTATCCAGCAGTGATGTTCATGACGGCCGACACCGACACACGGGTGGACCCGATGCACGCGAAGAAAATGACTGCGCTGCTGCAGGCACAAGCTGCCAATGGTCAGAGCGCCGAGCGTCCAATCCTGCTACGGCTCGACGTGAAGGCGGGGCACGGAGCGGGGAAGCCGGTCTCGAAACAAATAGATGAGTTGACCGATATGTTCGCGTTTTTGTTTTGGCAACTGGGAGTGGAAGGAAGTCGGGTGATCGGGTGAGACGAAGAACAAGGACCTGCGGCCGCCCCCGGCCGGGTGTTTCCTTCTTAAAGCAGAAACGCTTTTTCTTGATTGGGAGTCTTGCCATGGAAACGAAAACCCGCGCGAGGGCGCGCGGCGGTCCTTGGATTGGAAGTCATTCGACTCATCGCTAGCTATCGGGGTCGGACTGCTTGGCTTGCTGTCGCGCGCGAGCTATGTCTTCCATGCGCTTACGCAGCTCACGCTCGAAGCCTTCATCCGTTGGATGAAAGTAGCGGCGATCGCGAAGGTTGTCGGGAAGGCATTGCATATCCGCCACTTTCGCTTCGAGGTCATGGGCGTATTGATACCCCTTGCCGTAACCGAAGGCTTTCATCAATCCCGTGGGCGCGTTGCGCAGATGCAGCGGGACCGGATCGGCGGCGGTCTTTTCCACATCTTCCTGAACCTCGCCGTAAGCGGTGTAAATGGCGTTCGATTTTGGGGCGAGAGCGAGGTACGCGACGGCCTGCGCCAGCGCGAGTTCGCCTTCGGGCGTGCCGAGAAAATCGTAGGCGTCGCGAGCCGCGAGGGTGATACTGAGAGCTTGGGGAGAAGCGAGGCCGATGTCTTCTACAGCCATGCGCACAACTCGGCGTGCGATGTAGAGCGCGTCTTCGCCCGACGCCAGCATTCGGCCGAGCCAGTAAAGTGATGCGTCCACGTCGCTGTTGCGGACGCTCTTGTGCAGGGCGGAAATCAGGTTGTAATGCTCTTCGCCTGATTTGTCATAGAGCAGAATGCGTTTTTGTAAGGCATCGGCGACGAGATCTGAAGTAATGGCTGCCGCCTGTCCCGTTTTGGCTCGGTCTTGCGCAAGCTTAGCGGAGATTTCGAGCACGTTGTATGCAGAGCGCGCGTCCCCGCTGGAGTAGGCGGCGATTTTTGCCAGGGCATCATCGTCGACGCTTACTCCCATCTCGCCCAGTCCGCGTTCTTTATCAGAAAGCGCGCGACGCAGGAGCGTGATGATGTGCTCCTCGGTGAGCGGCTTGAGCACGTAAACGCGCGTGCGCGAGAGCAATGCGGAGATGATTTCGAAGGAAGGATTCTCGGTGGTAGCGCCGATCAGGCGAATGTTGCCCTTTTCTACATGGGGAAGAAAGGCGTCCTGCTGAGCTTTGTTGAAGCGATGAATCTCATCGACAAAGACAATCGTCCGAGTGCCGAAGTCACGGGCTTTCGCTGCATCGGCCATGACCTGTTTGATTTCCTTGATTCCGCTGAGAACGGCGGAGAACTCAATGAAGTCCGCCTTCGTGACGCGCGCGATGATCTGCGCGAGCGTAAGAGACTCATCGTGCTGCGCTCCGCTGACGCTGAGCTTCGTACAGCGCAATGGAGGCGGCGACTCCCGCGTTCAGGGACTCGACTCGTGTCTGCGGGATGGCAACGAACTGCTCCATATGAGTCAGCAGTTCGCGCGATACTCCAGCGCCTTCGTTGCCGACGAACAGAGCGCAGGGGCCAACCAGGTCTGCATCCTGTAATCGAAGAGGCGAGCGTGGACTGCTTCCATCGCCGATGGCGGACCCATCATTCCCATGCGGTGCAACTAAGGCGAGAGCCCTTACTTGTCGATTTTGCAGCTCAGCGAGCAATTCCATAGTGGAGGTTTTGACCACTGGCAAACGAAAAATCGATCCGGCGGACGCTCTGACGGTCTTTGGATTCCAGTGGTTCACAGTGCCTTCGATGCCAACCGCGCTGGTGGCTCCGAAGGCTTCGGCGGAGCGGATCAGGGTACCGAAGTTGCCAGGATCCTGAATCGCCGCCGCAACGATTACTAGCGCGGGTGCCACATGGAAAAGCGATTGCAAATCATGACCAGGTATCTTTACCAGTGCGGCGATGCCTTGCGGATGTTCGGTGAGCACCGCGCTGTCGAACACGCGATCCGGTAGGAGGACAGCATCGGCATGCTTCGTGAGTTGCTCGAGGATTCTCTGTGCTTTTACCCGCGCGGATTCGCGGACGAATAGTGTCTGGATCTTGAGCCGGCTGCGGATGGCCTCTTCGATCAACCGTATGCCTTCTATTGCACACAGGTTGTCGACTGCCTGGCCTTGGCTGAAAGCCTGCCGAAGCTCTTTAACCAGAGCATTTTGGGTGCCGCTGACGGACCGCAATCGGCTCGATGATGCGAGTTCAGGCATTTCTCTCAGCCAATTGTATTCTGCAAGCTTCAGAAGTCGGAGCGGATGACGCTGTTGCAACGATGATTTATGCTTACCTTCGCCGTTTCACACTTCGTGCACAAGAGGCGCCTTTGCCGGCAGAACTCCTGAAGATCAACAGCAGCCAGCCGGAGCAAAAGCTTGTCAGTTACGCTGCAGAACGCATTCGCCAGGGACAAGTGTTGGGGATGCCGACAGACACCTTTTACGGCCTGGCTGCCGATCCGGTGAACCTCCGCGCAGCATTGCGAGTACCATCCGCGCCGATTCCGGTGGCTATCATCCGGGAGATTGGCTTTCCCATTACGGCAACTTCGGCGAATCTACTTGGGGCTTCAGAATGCATGACTGCGGAATGCGTTCGCGATCAGATGGGCGATCGCATATCCATCATCGTTAACGGTGGGCCTACAGAGCGCGATCAGCCAACTACGATTGTCGATTTAAGCGGCGATCCGACGCAGTGGCAGATCATCCGTGAAGGCGCGATTCCGGCAGAAGAGATTTCGCAGATCCTCTGGCACTGATGTCGAGCACTCGTCGGCCTCGAATCTGGTTGCGCTTCCTTACCGCAATCTTTGCGGCGATTCTGGCATGGGTCGTGGCGATCTTCTGGCTCGTCAGCCGCCAGGCAGGTCGCGACGAATCGCGTCACGCAGATGCCATCGTCGTATTTGGCGCAGCGGAGTACTTCGGCCATCCGTCGCCTATCTATCGCGCTCGCCTCGACCATGCATACACCCTCTTCAAGAGTGGCTTCGCTCCGCTGATCATTACCAGCGGAGGAGCGGCCGATGATCCAAGTTTCACCGAGGGAGGCGTCGGCAGGGACTATCTCGTTTCCCGCGGAGTACCGGATGGAGCAGTGATCGCTGAAACGCAAAGTGCCGACACGAGTGAATCGGCCGCGCGCATTGCCAACATCTTCCGAGCCAACCACCTGCATAGTTGCCTTGCCGTAAGCGACGGCTATCACATGTTCCGGGTGAAGCGGATGCTGGAACGAGAAGGAGTGACCGCTTATGCCTCGCCGCGGCCGGACTCTCGTTTATTCAGTCATTGGCAGCGGACCAAAGTGAAGTTGCGGGAGGTGATGAGTTATACCGCCTGGAAGCTGGGATTTTGAGATGCTGCAGCCGCGAGCAAAACCAAAAGAACAGGGAGATAAGCAGGCAATTTTTTGAATTCGAGCTCGAAATCGTCAAATTATGCCCAAAATCTGCAAATTTCGTTCAAAACCAGGGAATTAACAGGGAACCTTGGCCTTTTATCCCCAAGCCACGATCAATAAAGCACTTACGGCGATTTCGCGCGGGATTCAAGAAAATAACAGGGAACTAACAGGGATTTTTTGAACCATTATGGGAATGTTTGAATTTAGCCTCGGTAGTCCGGTCCATCGGTCCAAATCTGAATCCGCCACATCTCAAGCGACGGCGGCGACACTGGGCATTCTTGAATTTTGACAAAGCCCTGGTTGATTCCTTGGACGACGTCGTTCCGCAGCTTGTGTGGTCGCTATCTCACGAGGGCCATGAGCCTGACAGGTCCTTCGCTTGCGCCATTGATCTTCTCCGGAGCCGCGATGGCAATCACTCCCGAACGCGGAACCAGCGAGAGATTCGCCACGTTTTCCAGCTCGTAAATGCCCTTATTGGCAAGATATCGATCTTCGGTGGATGAAGCGACCTCTGTGCCGGCATTCCCAATTCCGACGATATTGCGGGCCTCGACCAGAAAGTGCAATGCATCCTCGCTGAACTGAGGTGTCCGTTCCTTCTTTGACGTAAGCAGCACAAGGGCTCCTTGCGGGACAGCTCCGTGATCGCGTTCATAATCGGCCACATCGTTCATCGTGACCAATGATTCCGAATCGGGAAAGCTCTTGTGTTGCGCTTCGATCACTGCGAGGGGGGCAACCAGCCGTGTTGCCGGAAGAGTATCGACGGTCCATACGCCTCCGATCTTCGCTGGGGCTATCAGGATCGTATTGCGCGAGGAGCTCAAATCGACCCTCAGTGTGGTCGACGCAGTCAGGTCAACAACCGCCCGAAACTGTGGCCCGGTTCCAATGCGATGGTTTTGCGCGGCAAACAGCAGTATGGCGATGGAAAGCGTTGCGGCAACTACGAAACCCTGGATCTTTAACAATCTCAAATTCATGGACTACTCTCACACCCCTAGTACGCAAATCCGGCGCGTGGAGTTGCAGATGAGTGGCACAAGGGATGAGATGCAATTCCTTACCACCCGTTTGCAGCAGCTCAGGTTAAAAATTCCTGTGATGAGCAGGGAGTTATTTGGGTCTAACGGGTCCTCTGCAGCGCAAAGCCGAACCAAAGGGGGTTTGATCCGTTGAAGGTGAAAACCCGTTTCTGGTCGGTGAATCCCATGCGGGATGCGCTGAGTGCACAATTCTCACACGGCTGTTCCAACGGGATCTCGTATTTGCCTTCCCGTCCTGAAGTCGCACTCCCGACTTCCTTACCGGATGCGTCGGTCAGAGAGAGTTTCGTGCGAGGTAACGGCCAACCGTCGGTATCGCTCACGAAGCCTCGAACACTCCCCCGTGGAGCGAGTCCCTCGGGAGCGATGCCTCTGGCTTGATAGGCCGGTCCGCGAAGAGGGCGACCGCCGTATTGCCCAGTGACCTTCTCATGTTCAAGTGCGAGCGTTCCATTTACGAACACATACTCGATTCCCACACTGGGACGATTGGGTGATTCAAACGTCGCGACATCAACTACCTTCGTGGGATTGAAGACGGTGATGTCGGCAAAGTAATCCTCGCGCAGGAGGCCGCGATGATCGAGACGCACACGTTGCGCGGGAAGGGAAGTGAACTTACGAATCGCATCTTCCAGCCGGAGAACATGTTCCTCACGAACATACTTGCCAAGAATGCGAGCGAAACTCCCATAAGCCCGCGGATGGGACTTCGATTCACCAAGCAGCCCATCAGGCGCCACCTCGCCGTAATCCGTGCCGACACTCACCCAGGGCTGCTGCATGGCCAGGCGGACATCATTCTCCTGCATGCTGAAATATGCTGCGCCGATGCCGTCTCTGCTCTGGATCGACAGATCGGAGATGGCGTCAAAGGGCTGCTTGTTCTGCATGCGAGCCACATCGGCGACCGTGCGTCCTTCATATTGTTTGAGTTCGGG
>QIBC01000142.1 GCA_003225215.1 Acidobacteriota bacterium | reverse complement strand
GAAACCTTGGCGGAAGCGTCCCTTGGCTCCGCGATAAAAGTCGTACCAGTAGCCGAGAGAGGCTTCTGAGATGTCACGGATGTCGGGAGCGCAGTTCGCCGGATTAGTGGTCGCGGCAGGTATTACTCCGTTCGCAGAAATCGTCTCGATTCCGCAGCCCGTCGTATTTTGCGTTGGACGACCATAACCGATGGAGCCGGTCGCATTGTAAAGCTGTCGCTCCACATAGTCGCCGCCGTAATATGCGTAGACCTCGAGCTTCGGCGTGGCGTGCAGTTCGAGGCCTGCCAGTGCAGATCCGCCGCGAATCGGAGCCAAAGTACCATCGGGTCGCACGGTCACATCGGCGAGAGTGGCATCTCCATATCGTCCGACTCCATCGCCGCCGAGGAAGTGGAAGCCCAAATCAAGCTTCTTCGGCACGATAGCGAAGCGGGCGTTCAGACCGAGTCCCCCTCCAGTTGTGTTGGAGTTGAATGCGCCGACTCCGCTGGCGGCAGTTCCAGCGTTGGCGGGTGTGGCATTCGGGAAGATGCGATTTCTGAATGTGCGCAAGATTCCGAAGAGCTCGTAGTGGCCGTAGCCCGGCTCGAAGGCAGCTTTGAGGATGAAATCCGGAGTGTAGTTGTAACTGTAATTGGCCTGATTGTTATAGAGGCCGGCTGTGTTTCCGACTTGCTGGTAGGTATTGAAGACGGTTGAGCCGCCTCCGCCGAGGTTTAGGGTCTGTGGCTCCTCCACCGAACCGCCAAGGAAGAACTTCTTTCCGAAAGCCTTGGTTATGCGGAAACCGTACTGACGCTCCCAACTAAATCCGGCAGTGTATTGCGAGTCGATGGTCTGCGGCAGAACTTCGCTTCGGTTTGTAAGTCCGGTACGGTTCTCAGTTGCTAACGACCACATCTGACCGCCAGTGAAGGTCCACCCGCTTTCCGACTCTGCCTGCGCAAAAGCGTGACGTTGACGGAAGGTATAGCTGTTGCTTTGGTTGTCATTGGAAGTCACGCCGGCGGAGAGAAAGTCGCCCTCGTAGTAGCCGCGTCCAGTCCACTTTCCAAACTTGCCTTCCGCGAGAATTGCCAAACGCGATTGCCGCCCGCTGACGTTGAATTCACTGAGATGCGCATTTGGCGCGCCATCAAATGGAGCTCCGGAGAGCTGCGTGTTGATATCCGCTCCCATGCCCCTGTCGCGCCAGATAGTTTCTGCGGCGAGAAAACTTCCGGTGAAGCTAACGCCGATTCCTTTAAAACGAATCGTAGGAGGATTCAAGACTTCGTCATTCACTCGCTTCTGCTCGCTCTGAATCGTCTCAGTCAAATTCTGGTCGTTCGCCTTCAGTGCGCTGACCGTGTCGCTAAGAGACGCGACCTGCGTCTTTGAGTCGCCAATCGTAGACGCGGCCTCAGTGGCTCGTGCCGCAGCGTCAGCCGCCTTGGTATTGGCGTCGTTAGCCGTTTGTTGTGTTTGCTGAATCTGCTGATCGCGAGCAGCTAGTTGATTCTGTAGTTGACGAATCTGTTGCTGTTGCGTGGTGAGCATATCGCGTAGCTCGCGCAACTGCTCAGCGGTTGTATCGGCAGCGGCTGCGGGTTTCGCTGTACGGCGAGTTGTCGTTTTCCTGGTTTTCGACTGAGCACCGGCAGGGCTCTGAGTTGTGCTTGTGCTCTGTGCTACCAGCATGCTGCTCAAAAGCAGGCACACTAACGAACTTCGAAGCAACGCTTTCATTCGTTCTCCTTCGCCAAAACGTGTGAGTCTGTGGATGATTCGCTTCACCGCGATGCAAAGATTGCCGGCAAGACTTCCGTGTTCGGTCTCGCCTGAATTTTGAGTGAGTTTCATAGATATGGGGAGAGTATGAATGCGCAGTTACAGAGAAGTGAAAAGCTAGTGAATCGGGGATTCCCAACTTCAGGAGTCTGCGTCATTCTTGCTCCGTTTTGTTTGGAAAAAATAAAAACCCATCAGCGGTGGATGGGCTTTGAAGACTCATCGGGAACTGCTACGAAAGTCTAGGAACGCACCTCCACACACGAGCGCACGCAGATCACCGACAACACGTGCTCGCGATGGGCAGGTCAAACATGAGGGAACTAAACTACTGGACAGACGTTTCGCATGTCAATCACAGGTGAGAAAGAGGATTGATGCAGGCAGATTCAAGATCGTTTCGGAATCGGGACGAAGCGCGGGCAATTCAAAGAGATTTTCCGGTTCAATCCTCTTAACGCTAAGCCGACATTCTAGATGAACGCGAGTCAGACGATTGCCCGTCAACTGCAAGTTTGGCGGTCAGTCCAGTGCGCCGAGCCAAACCTCGCTGCAAGGAATCGTTCAATCGATCGAGCAAAGCCTTCGTCGCCGATAGATTCTGACAGATAGCTTGCGCACGTTGCGTACTCACTTGGGCCTTGAGAAATAACGAATGCATGCGCTTCGTTTGATCGGTTTGCGTCACGGTGGGTTCGTTCGCGAGCTGGTCAATCCGTTTCGGACTTCCCGCGAGCCATTGATCGATTTCGTCGGTAAACGCAAGAACAGCGCTGCGCGGCGAGCCCGCAGGCCGATGAACCGGAAAGCCAAACTGGACTTCGTAACGTTGGATAGTCCGCACACCACGGCCAGTGTAAGCAGAAATCTCTTTCCAGGAGTGTAAGAGACGCCGACTAGGAGAGATGCTTGTGTACATAACGAAGTCTCCCTTTCCCTTATGTGCCCATGCATAGTCGACAGCGTGAGCCATAATGCGCCTGCTGCCGAGGATAGGTATCAGGCACATGATCTTCAAGCGAAGATCAAGTTACTTGAGATGCTGAGTATAGCCCGTTCTGCCGCTTCGAGAGTAGCTAATTTGTAAAGGCAAAGTTATTCGGCAATCGACGTCCGCAGGGGCGCCATGGACCCTCCGTGATTTGTGATCGGGGCGATTCGCTACTGAAAAACAGCGCAGATCGCACAAGCTCGAATGAGCTTACTTCTTGGGAGTCTTTAGGTTGCGCTCCGTCCCCGTCTTTTCCCGTCGCTCTCGAATGGTGCTATGAAGCCGCTCGGCTTTCTTATGGACAGCGTCTACGGCGTCGTGCAAAGAGTGCGCTTCCCGCAGCAGAGCCTGGGCTTTTTGGGCTGTTTCCTGCGCCCGATCATGGACTTCGCCTAGCTTTGAATTCCTTGTTCTCATGACTTCTGAACCCCCGAGACATGACGCCCTAGCTTACGCGCTCCATTTCTTGTTTACCTTCCTCGCCCTCGACTTCGCTTTGGCGTCGCTTGGAACCGACAAGAAAGTCGCGCAAAATGCTGGCATGCTGCTTCCGGGACTGGGCTTTCTGCAAATAAAAGTTGTGCGCGCTCTCCCGTTTGCGCTCTGCTGATAAGTCCGCCAATCGCTGTTCCAGCGCAGCGCTCTCCTCAAGGGCTCGCAGGGCGACCCACAACGAACGCTCCACGTCTTCTTCGTTGGCTTCCTGCATGCCTTGTGGAGAATAAGCATGTCCCACACGGCACTCGAATCGTACTTCGGCGTTTTCCTCTACTTCCCAAATAGCTCCGTGACAGTCGGGACAAGTGAAGCTGGTTTGGGTCCCTTTCGGGCTCGGTTTTACCGGGGTGCCGTTCCCTGCCTGCTGAGCCAGCATCGCTTTGCCCTCCACCTGCGCGACGAGTTGGTTAATCAGACCGCCGATCTCGCTTGACGGGACGCAGAAGTCAGGTTGCACCTGCTGTAGTGCACTTTTAGGCATCGACGCCACTTCGGCGTCCACCGGATCCTGGACGACAGCGATTCCACCTGCATTCTTGATTGCCAGCAGACCAGAGCTCCCGTCGTCGAGAAACCCAGTCAAGATCACCCCGATCACCTGGGGCCCGTGATTTCGCGCCGCGGTCCGGAAGAGCAGGTCGATAGCTGGACGATGGCGATTGTGCTTTGGCCCCCGAACCACACGCATTTCCTTGCACTCAAGTAGCAGATGGCGATCGGGAGGGGCAATATAGATTTTGCCCGCTTCGATAGGAAGTCCGTCTTCCGCCTGGATCACGGGAACACAGGAATGCCGATTCAAGATTGCCGGCAAAAAACTGCTGCTATCTGGGGAAAGGTGCATCACGACAAAGATCGCCGCCTGAATGTCTGGCGACAACTGATCGGCAATGCACTTAAGCGCTTCCACGCCGCCAGCGGAGGCGCCAATCACGACGATGCGCATTCACTTCACTCCAGTCAACTTGGAGCTACCCCACCAATATCAAGATGTCCCGCCAGCGATTTTCGTGTGAGCGCCTCGGATTTGGTGTGTAATAGAAGAGCCCATTGAGCCGATTGCGAACTTACAACAGCGATGACGGGTGGAACGGAAGTGAAACAATATGCCGTCGCGCGGCCCGAAGTCGCGGCCGAAGCCTGTACAGGCAGGACGTGTCATAGCCATCGGAGCGTCCGCGGGTGGAATCAAGGGTCTCATCGAGATACTGCCCAAACTCCCGCTGATTCCTAACTGTTGCCTGCTGATCGTGGTTCACCTGCACCCCGCTGCCAAATCATTTCTCGCTGAGATTCTAAGCCGTTTTGCGCATTTTGAGATGAAACAGGCGCAAGATGGCGAGCCAATTTGCGCCGGAGTAGCCTATATCGCTCCTCCTGACTTTCATCTCGTCCTGGATGGTAACTGTGTGCACTTGCGCTCTTCAGCCTTGGTGCGGCTGCACCGTCCTTCGGTGGATGTGATGTTCGAGTCCGTTGCCAGGGAGCAAGGTCCCAAAGCGATTGCCGTGCTGCTCTCAGGCTCCGGCCAGGACGGCTCCGACGGTTTGCGTTCCATGAAGATGTCGGGGGCGAGCACGATTGTTCAAGATCCCGCGGAGGCAATGTTTTCCTCCATGCCCGCGCACGGTGTGGCCACTGGATGTGCAGACTTTATAATTCCGCTGCGCTCGATTGGAGCGCAGATCTCGTTGCTTTGTGCTCAAGGGTGAAGTGCCGTGAAGCTGGATGAGCTGCTGCATTTCCTCGCTGAGGAGCGCAATTTCGATCTGCGGGGATACAAGCCTACAACTCTGGAACGCCGCATTCGCAAGCGCATGGGCCAGCTTTCGCTGGGGGATTTCGGATCTTATGTTGAACACATCCGGGCGAATCCTGGCGAGACCAATCAGCTTCTCGACACCATCCTCATTAACGTTACGGAATTTTTCCGCGATCCGGAAGCGTGGGAAATTGTCGCGAACGACATTCTCCCGCCTTTGCTGAAACGTCTGCGTACTGGGCACAGTTTTCGCGCATGGGTGGCGGGATGTTCAACCGGCGAAGAAGTTTATTCGCTGGCTATGTTAGTAGCGGAGTTCTTTGGTTCGCGCTTGTCGGATTTCGACATTAAGATCTACGCCACTGACGTTGATGAGCACGCATTGAACATTGCGCGCCGTGGGGAGTACGCGCCGGAGCGTCTGCGCCGTGTACGTCCCGAGTGGAGGGGAAAGTACTTTTCGAATGCCTCCCAGCCTCGGGTAAATCGCGAGCTGCGCCGTTTGCTGATCTTCGGACGCAGCGATCTGGCCCAGGATGCTCCTATCTCGCACGTGCAGTTGATGGTCTGCAGGAACGTCTTGATCTACTTTGATTCGATAACGCAAATGCGTATTCTTGGCCGTTTGCATTACGCGTTGGATCCTGGCGGAATACTCTTTCTCGGGAAGGCGGAATCGAAGGCTCGAGGTGCTGGAACCGGGGATATTTTCGCTCGATGCCAATGATGTCCTTATCAATCAGAACAAGTCTGCGCTGGCGCTTTGGGGACTGTCCGGCGGTCAGCTTATTGGTCAAGCTATCGGCGATTCTGCGTTGATGAAGCGTTGTGCTGAGCTTCCCGCGAGAATCGAGGAGAGTCACCGTGCGCCCGACCGTGTCGTGAAATTTGATTGCACCATCGACGTGGACGGTAAGGCTCGGACCCTGGCAATCAGCGTCCGGCCAGTGAAAGGCAGCACCGGAGACCGTGTAGGAACGCTGATCTATGCCGAGGACATGACCCATCGCGAGAAACTGCAATCGACGATCGAGCAACTCGAGAGCACAGGCGAGGAGCTGCAGTCGGCCAACGAGGAACTGGAAACCACGAACGAAGAATTACAGTCGACGAACGAGGAGTTGGAAACCACCAACGAAGAGCTCCAGTCCACCAATGAAGAGCTGGAAACTACCAACGAAGAACTGCAGTCGCTGAACGAAGAGCTTGAGAACATGAACGAAGAGCTCGAATTTCGCACGCGCGAACTGGACTCCCTCAATAGTCGCTACGCCGATACCCTGGAGCGCATGCCCTGGGCAGTCGCGGTGCTTGATAGTGACGGCAAGGTGCAGTTTTGGAACTCCGCCGCACAAAAACTCTTCGATATGGAAGCGCGCTCGGTGATCGGACTCGAACTCTCCCAACTGCCGATTCAACCCGCCTTGCGCGATGCCCTGGTACGCCGCCGCAAAGCCATGGACGAGCGCAACACACCTATGCTGTTGCGGAACCAGGAACTCAAGACCAAACGTTCGACCTCTATGTTTGATGTGCACCTCACCCCCCTCAGCCACGACGGCGGCAAGCCCAGCCTGCTGCTTATGTTTGCTCCACAGCAGCCAGAGGCAGATAAACATTCCGCAAGTGGGAATTCCAGAAGTAGGAACTCGAGTGGCGCGAAACGAAAGACTCAGCCTCATGCTGCGAAGAACGCCACGACTCGCGGCGGGAATTCCAACAAACGAAAGAAGTGATTGCTTCGTACGCAGGAAAATCGTGGTGCTGTCCGTCGATGGGGTAGCGATTTCAATGAAGCGAGCGAGCTACGAAAGTTGCCACAGCCTCTCTGGCTGTGATGCTTGAACTTCGTGCTGCGTGCTCTCAAACTAATTGCATTCCGCACCACTCTCGTATGCCCGGGATCACAAGCCCGACATTACGCGTGGTCCGAAACGGTATCGAATGGCGTGGTTTTCGCGAGGCACAAATGGAGGTTTTGACGCCACAGAGCCGAAAGGTGGCTGTAACTTCACAAACAAGAAAAGGCCCGATTTGAAAACAAATCGGGCTTTTGTTGCAAACGACGCTCTTACCGCGGGTTCTCGTCGCTCTTCGCCACTGCTTTTGCGCTTTCGGTCGCTTCCTTATCGCTGTCCTTCGTCGAGGCTGCTTCGTTCGCCACCTTCACCGCCTCAGAGTCAGTCTTGATCTTTACTGAGGCTAGAATCTTTTCCAACCTGGCAAAATCATCTTTCTTCTCAACCTGCGAGTTCAAGCCGAGTGAACCGCCTTCCACCTTCTGCTCCGGAGATTTCACCGCCAGCGTGAACTCGTAGCAGGAGCTGATCTCCGCCGATCCGGGGACGAAACGATGGTAGTACTTCGCATTGCCCTGCTCGGTTTGGTGGTTTAGCTCCGAGTATTCGAATCCGTGCAAGCTCACTCTGGAGATCGGCATCGCATCTGCCTTCTCCACAGTCGAATTGTCATCCGATTTTGGGGCCCACTCGCCCGCGAACTTTCCACACTGTTCCGCGGTCAGACCGTTATGGACGCTTACCGCGAAGAATTCACCCGAACTCTCCTGCTCCTTCGTGTTGCTGGGGAGCTCAAGCATGGTCACAGTCGTTCCGCCCTGCTGCACAAAGTTCATCGGAAGCCATTCCATTCCGATCGCCTGTAATTCCGCCCGCTGTCCGGCTTTCAGCGAAGACTTGCGCGGATAGGCGAAGGAGAAGCCGGAATCGGCGTCAGTGTAGAGAAGAGTACGGGGCAGCTTCCGCACTGGGCCGTTTACCGACTTCTTCTTCGGCGCCTCCGGCTGGTTCACCGTGACGGGGGCCGTATTGGGAATCGCTGGAGCCGCAACGCCTGCGGCGGTCTGGTTGGAAGAGTTTTGCGAAATCTGGGCTGCGGGTTTCGATTTGGAACACCCGAAAGTTCCCAGTGCAAGTTCGAGGACCAGCAAAGCAGCGAACGCTTTCGTTGCCGCTTTGCCACTCGGAGCCACCCTGATTGCGGCGCGCTCCATTGACGTTGAGGTAGAGCTCTTGAAGTTTTTCACCTGATCACCTCCGCTGCTTACGCAGTCGCTTGCGGTAATCGCAGATGAGGCGCCATTTCAGGAGCATTGATTCGGAGGGAGTTAGCGGCGATGTGAGCGAAGAAGCCGTATCCCGGAGAACACAGTGTGTGGGACGGGACACGATTGAGGGAAACGAAAAAATCAACTGCAATAGCCAACACCCTTCGGCTGCGCTCAGGGCAGGCTCCGGTGACGAAGGAAAAAGCGGAGGTCACGATTCAACCCAAGAAGCCGCGTTTATCCCAAAATCTGCGTTCATCTGCGGGAGTTGTTGTTTTTGCGTGAGGCTACTCGTAGCGCAAACACACAATCGGATCCAGGCGGGCGGCCATGCTTGCCGGGTAGTACCCGAAGATCACACCCACGGCCACTGAAATGACAAAGCCGAGCGTCACCCACAGGTATGACAGCGTGGCTGGAATCGAAGGAATAAGCGTGCGTACAGTGGTCGAAACTCCGGCTCCGATCAGGATGCCCAGTGTGCCGCCGACTAGCGTTAGCACTACGGCTTCGAGTAGGAATTGCAGGCGCACGTCAGCCCTGCGGGCACCGATTGCCTTGCGGACACCTATCTCCTGCGTGCGCTCCGTCACGGAGATCAGCATGATGTTCATTACGCCAATGCCTCCCACGAGTAGTCCAATCGAACTAATGACGGCGGTCAGAATCACCAGCGCGCCAGTGAGTTGATTCCACAGATTGCTAAGGAAGTCCGGCGAACTCAGCTCGAAATCGTTTTCCTGATTGGCGGCGACATGCCGCAATCGCCGCATGGCTTGGACCACTTCGTCCTTTGCCACGTCGACGCTTGCGTTTTGTGGAACCGTGAAAATCATCAACAGTTCCCTGGCTTCCGGATACTCTTTGCGGAACTTGCTTAGGGGAATTACCGCGAAGATGTCTACGCCTGGACCGCCGAACAGGCCGGGATCATGCTCGAAGACTCCGATCACCTCATACACAGTTCCATTGAGACGGACGGTCTTCCCGATCGCGTCCGTATTTGGGAATAACGATTCGCTGATCGAAGCTCCTAGAACCACTACCGGTCTGGCATGCTCTTCGTCGAAGTCACTGATAAACCTTCCACGATCGATGCTGAAGAGCGGAATCGCCTCCATATAAGACGGCTCGGTGCCACGTACGATGACCTTCTCCACACTGTGATTCCCGCTGTTGATGGTGTTGCTGTCGCCGAAGAAAAAGCCGCGCGTGCCGACGGTGGTCACGATCTGCACGTGCGGCGCCGCCTCTTTTACGAACGGCGCATAGCTGTACTCGAGATACTTACGCGTGCGAATCCGCTGCGGCCAGCGCGATGGGTCTGTCCCCGGCGGAAATCGCGAGATGAAGTAGGTGCGCGAGCCCAGCGACTCCACGCGTTGCTGCACAAACCTGTTCAGTCCCTGAATAATTGCCGCCATCGAAATCACGGATGAGACGCCGATCACGATGCCGATGATGGTGAGAGCGGTGCGAGCCTTCGAGGAGCGCAGCGTCTCCAGCGCAGCGAAGAAGTTCTCCCGGATTTGAATGGCATTAAGGTTCGCCATTAGTCAGACCTCAGCGCAACAATCGGATCCAGTTGCGACGCGCGAAATGCGGGATAAATGCCAAAGAACAGTCCCACAGCTGAACTCAAAAACACTCCCAGTATCGCTACCCAGCTTTGCACAGATGCGGGGAACGGAGTGAACGTGCGCAATGTGAGCGCGACCAGGAATCCGAGTGCGATTCCCGCGAATCCTCCGGCGATACACTGCATCACGCTTTCAGTAATGAACTGCCCGAGGATGTCACGCTTGGTAGCGCCCACAGCGCGACGAACTCCGATCTCGCGCCGCCGCAGCGTCACGCTGACGAGCATTACGTTCATAATCACGATCCCCCCGATCACCACCGAGATCGCCCCTACCATAATGAAGACGGCAAAAAATGCGGAGCTGATGCTGCGCCACAGCGACATGTAGCTTTCCTTGGTGCCAATGAAGAAATCGTTCTCTGCATTGCCGGTGAGGTGGCGCCGGGCGCGCAGAATGAGTTGTGCCTGATCCTGCGCCGCCGCGAAGGTGGGTTCTGTTGCCTTCACGTTGATCGTCAGGCTGGTGCGAGGCCCCTGGATGTTGAGAAATACTCCGAGCGGAACGATGATCAGGTTGTCCTGGTCCTGCCCCAGGACGCTGCCGATTTTTTCCATCACGCCGATCACCGTCAACTCGTCGTTGCCCACGCGAAGGTTCTTCCCAATGGGATCTTCGCCAAGGAACAACTGCCGTACCAATGTGTCACCGATGAGACAGACGTTCACCCTGCGTTCAGCTTCTGACGGAGTGAAATATCGGCCATAATCGACGGCTCGCGTGTCGATGTCCACCATGTTCGCGGTTTGACCGTAGAAGCTCACGTCCTGAGCTTCGCGGTTGAGATAACGCGCTTGAATGCGTCCCGTAGCGGTCGCGCTCGCTCCTACTTCCTTACACGCAGTGCATTTTTCCGCGACCGCTTTCACGTCGTCGAGTTCGATCTTTCGGTATTTCAGCGCTTTGATGATGATGTTGAAGTCGGTGACGGCAAACGGAGTGCGCGCGATTTGAAAGACATTTGTGCCAAGGTTCGCGATCTTTTGCTCCACGTAAACGTTCGCGCCCTGCACGATTGTCATCACGGTAATAAGCGTGGCTACGCCCATAGTGAGTCCGAGCATCGTGAGAGATGCCCGTAGCTTGTGGGTTCGAAGCGCGTTTACACACTGCGCCAGATTGTCGCGAAGGGCGAGCATGGGCAGATTGGCTGAAACATTGTTATACGACTGAAACAGGGCAATAGTTCTTCAGGCATCGGAAGCGCCGAGCTGTCGTGCTGATGAGAAACGATGATATGCGATCCAAAATACGCCTATGGGTGAGTGCCGCGCCTGCGGCGCTCAGGCATGTGTCGCCCGTCGATCCAGTCCTCCCGGGACTGGGCTTACCTTTAGCCAGCTGGGCCTCCGGCCTGTGTCGTGTCGTGGATCGGTAATGCGGATCTGACGGACTATTAGGGATAGGTTGGCCCTCGCTACTTCTTCACACCCCTCGTATCATGTCCACCCTGATGGAGGATCATCTCTTTCACTTCAGCCTTATTGTCCTTGACGAATTCAATCTCTGCGTCGACCACTTTGGGAAAGAACGTCGTGTCTGATTCGGGAAAGATTGGGATCTTTGGCTGCCCTGTAGCTTGTGTGACCAGGTGATCGCCCTCAAGTGTGACGACGAATTGGAAGTTTGGCGCCATGTCGTATGTTCCAACATAAGTGGCGAGGATCTTTGGTGAGACGGTAATCTCCTTGCGCTCTGACGTCAGGACAACTTTTTCACCGTGCGCTACCGATGCAAGTTTGGCAGCGATGGCTGCCGGAGCGCCTCCATTCAGGTTTCCGAGCACCGCAACGGCGAGCTTGTCGTCGGGATAGTAGGCCAGCTGAGTACTAAAGCCCTCGATGCCGCCGCCGTGCTCGATCACCTTGTGACCTTTGTCATCGCGCACACCGAGGCCAAACGCGTAGTTGTTCTTGAACGGAGTCATCATCTTTTGGAGTGAGGCCGCAGAAAGCAGTTTGCCGCCAAAGAGTCCCTGCTCCCAGCGCAGCAGGTCTTCGGTGGTTGAGTAAAGTGCGCCGGCCGAAAAGGGAATGCTCATATCTATATACCCGGAGTGTTCCAATCCTTTTGCCTTGGGCGTGTAGCCTTCGGCGCGATGAGCGATGATCGCCGAATTCGAGTCATAGCCGGAATCCTTCATTCCCAGCGGATCGAAGATGTTCTTTTGCACGAAGTCGCTGTAACTCTGGCCGCTAATCTTTTCAATCAAATATCCCAGCAGCGCGTATCCGGAATTGCTGTAGTTCCACTTCGTTCCAGGCTCGAATTCGAGCGGTTTGTCGCGAAAACGCGCGATCAGTTGTTCCGGGGTTGTCGATACAGCTTCGGTGGAACGGTAGTCGGGAAAGCCGGTGAAACTGGGTATTCCCGAAGTGTGAGTCAGCAGATGGTAGATCGTGATCTTGTCCCACGCGGCGGGTGCGTCCGCCATGTATTTCTTTACCGGATCGTCGATCTTCAATTTGCCGCGCTGCTCGAGCAGAAGGATGCACGCCGCCGTGAACTGCTTGGTAATCGAGCCCAGTCGAAACTTGGTCGTAGGTGAATTGGGGATCGCCCACTCGAAATTCGCGTAGCCGTATCCGTGGCTCAACAGAACCTTGCCGTCGCGGGCCACCAGCACGGAACCCATGAACTGCTTCGCAGAAACGAATGATTGAACAACTTCTTCCATGCGCGCCGTGGAGTTTTCTTCTTGTGCAGAGCACGTAAGAGTAAGTAGCGCCACGAGCACAATGCGTCGAATCATGTCCTCTCCCGGACGGGCAATTAAGACGAGCTAATTGTAGAGGAGGGAACTGTGAATCGGGTGATCGGGCGATCGGGTCACCGGGTAAAGTGGACAGCGTTTCGGTGACCGGCATGGTTCTGCATAACTTGAATGCTGTCCCAAGTTATTCACATCGAGATCCAGTGATCGATTTCGCATGTCATTGACGCGCACCATGCGGCTCATCGAAATTCTTTCTGGGTAAATGGTTTTTGCGGTGCCGCTTCAGCCGGGCGGAGCCGTCCCGTTTTGATCAACCACAGTAGAGACGCAGCATGCTGCGTCTCTACTGTGAATTATGGGGGGATTTACTGCAGTTTCTGTATGGTGTTCTTCACGCGCCCTTGGAGCTCCGGGGGGAGGGGCGCGTAGTTCAGCGACTCAACCATCTTCTCGCCGTCATCGATCATCCAGCTCAGGAAATCCTTTATCATCTTGCCTTTATTCGCGTCGGCCGGCTTGGTGGGGATTAGCAGCCAAGTAAAGGTGGAGATTGGATACGCATCCTTATTTGGGGAATTCGTGATCGAGACGCGATAGTCGTTGGGAATCTTTACGCCATTGGAAGCCACGCTCGTGTTCTGCAGGTCGGCCTTTACGAAAACGCCCGCAGCATTCTTCACTGCACCGTACGGGATTTTGTTCTGCAAGGCATAGATCAACTCGACGTATCCAATCGCCCCATCAACCACCCGGATCGTGCCGGCGACCGCTTCATTGCCTTTGCCGCCAATGCCTACTGGCCACTTTACTGAGGTGCCGCTTCCTACGGTGCTCTTCCATTCAGGGCTGACTTTGGACAAATAGTCGGTGAATACGCCGGTGGTGCCGCTGCCGTCAGAGCGATGGACCACGTTGATGGTCTGGTTCGGAAGTTTCACATCGGGATTGATTTTTTGAATCGAGGGATCGTTCCAGGTAGTGATCTTGCCGAGGAAGATGTTCGCCAGTACGTCGGGCGTAAACTTCAAGTTTTCCTTGACGTCAGGAATGTTGTAGGCCGGCACTACCGCACCCATCACCGTCGGGATCAACTGAATCGGTGACTTAGCTTGCTTCATCTGCTCATCGGTCATACCGACATCGCTTGCGCCAAAGTCAACTGTTCCAGCGATCACCTGGCGGATACCGCCGCCGCTGCCGATCGACTGGTAGTTGATCTCAACGTCAGGGTGCTGCTTGTGGTATTCGCTGAACCACTTCGAATAAATCGGGTACGGAAATGTTGCGCCTGCTCCGTTCAAGGTGGTTTGGGCTGCCGCTGAACCGACCAGCAGCGCCGCAATTGTCAGGGTCCACGTAAGACCTCTCATCGCCATTGCTCCTCCTATTGGTGCTGATTTCATAGTCCAAGCGAGGTGTTACAGGATGGTTACAGCGGCATAAATTTGCCGTAAAAGGGAAGCTACTCAGGATTGGAGCGGTAGAGCCGCAGCCTGTCGGTACGCGGTGTTGAGCACCAGCGAGGTTGCGCTCGGTTTGCTTCATCGTGGAGACGCAGCATGCTGCGTCTCTACGCAGGTTAATGAGTGGCTTTGTATTGATCCCACAGCCATGTGAGGTAGAGCTGCTCGATTGAGCCTTCCTGGCTACCAGGAACGTGGCGAATCGTGCGCCCGCTGACGAAGTGGCACACCTCTTCGGCGATGTTTTTGGCGTGATCGCCGGCCCGTTCCAGTGCTTGTGCCATCAGGAGAACGTGGATGCTATCCGGTCCGGCGCAGCTAGCTTCATCCTGCAGGTGCCGAAGAAAAATGAGGTTACGGATGCGATCGATCTCGCGATCGGAACGCAGCACGCCGACTGCGCGGCTTAGATCCCGTGCGCTAAATGCATGAGAAACCTCATTCAGCATCGATTCAAGATGCGAATTCATGTTGATGAGGTCGGAGATGTCCTGCATGTCGAGCCGGAAGGCGACGATGCGGCAGCGGCTGACAAACGATGAAATGAGGTCTCCGATCCTCTCCAGATCGATCATGCACTTCAAGCAGGCGAGCAGCTCACGTACTTGCTCCGGAGAACTTTGCGTGAGCACAGTAGCAAAGCGTTCGTCCATCTGCCGATCGAGGCTGTCTAGTTCTTTCTCGCAGTCAAAGACCGCTTGAGTCAGCGCCGGAGAACTTACTGAATCAGCGGCATGCGAGGCGGCTGCAGTCGCAACTTCGAACGCTCTAAGCGTGAGGGCGACCAGAGTCGCTTGCGGCGAAGCCAGCGACTGAGGGTGCCGTTCAGCGTCGGAATTGATTGGATCTTTGGCGGCAGACGACATAGGTGGATTCTTGTCATTCAATTCCTGTTCGATTAAACGCACGTGAAGGTGGAGTGAATTGACGTTGAAATCTGTTTACGTCCCCTCTTGCCATTGTTTGACCGAAAAGCCCAACGCATGAAATATTCATCAATTCGTAATAATCGAGAGCTCGACGGCAACGCACATGGTTCGACTTGTTCCCAGAACGACTAAGTTCTTCGAAATGTTCTCCGAAATGGCGAATAACCTCACGGAGGGCGCGCGGCTGCTGAAGGCCATCTTGCAGGACATGAAAGACGTTGAGGCCCGAGTTGAGCAGCTAAAAACGATTGAGCATCGCGGCGACGAGATGACGCACGAACTCCTGACCAAGCTCAATCAGACTTTCATTACACCGTTTGACCGTGAAGATATCCACAAGCTGACATCGTCGATCGATGACGTGCTGGATTTTGTGCACGCCGCCGGCGAACGATTGGTCATGTATAAAATCACTGACTTCACGCCCTCTGCCCCGCAACTTGCGGACGTAATCGTGCGTCAGTCGGAACAGCTCTGCCAGGCAGTGGCTCACCTGGAAAAGAAGAATAATAACGTTCTGCAGTACTGCGTCGAGATCAACCGCCTGGAGAACGAAGCGGACCGCATTTCGCGCGCAGCCATCGCGCAGTTATTTGAGATTGAGACCAATCCCATCACGTTAATTAAGAAGAAAGAGCTGTATGAAGTCCTGGAAACTGCAACGGACAAAGCTGAAGACGCTGCCAATGTAATCGAATCCGTAGTTGTGAAGAGCGCATAGCTCAAAGCTCATGGAGTCCGGAGACTCTTCCGCTTGGATACCACCACAGTCCTGGTAACGATTACTCTCCTGCTGGCACTTTGCTTCGACTTCTTCAATGGCTTCCACGATGCCGCCAACAGCATTGCAACAGTAGTCTCCACGCGTGTGCTATCACCACGACTGGCGGTGGTGTGGGCGGCAATTTTTAATTTCATCGCTGCGTTCATTTTTGGGATTGCAGTGGCCAAGACTATCGGCTCGGGGATGATCGACGTGCATCAGATCACCCAGTATGTGGTCCT
>QIBC01000014.1 GCA_003225215.1 Acidobacteriota bacterium | reverse complement strand
GACGGGGACCGTTGGCAGCCTCTGCAAAACAATCTGCCGCATGCTCCGGTGCACTGGATTACCGTTCAGGAGCACTTCAAAGATCTGGTGGTCGGAACCTATGGCCGCGGTTTTTGGATTCTCGACGATCTCACGCCGCTCGAACAGTTTGACGACAACGCGCGCAATGCATCCGTTCATTTGTTCACCTCGCGTCCAGCGTATCGTTTTCGCGAAATCTTTCACCGCGAGATGGCCGAGGGCGTAGAAGGCGAGAACCCGCCCTACGGAGCTTCCATCAACTATCTTCTCAAGCAGCCGGCTAAAAAGATTGAGATTACGATCGAAGGTCCGGATGGCAAGACGATCCGCACGCTTAAAGCTGCGAACCTTGCGGGCATCAATCGCGCATGGTGGGATCTGCGCTATCCCGCGATTAACGACGTTGCACTGCGCACTGCACCGGCGGGTAATCCGCATGTTTGGGAGGAGAAACGCTTCGTAGGCAAGGAATCGCGCCCGGTCTACTACTACGGAGTCGGCCGAAGCCAGTCCGAGGCGGTGATGCGCAGCGCCAGCGGCGAACCGACGATCGGACCTCTGGTTGCACCTGGTACTTACATCGTGAAGCTGGTCGCTGATGGGCAAACGCTCACGCAAAAGCTGACTGTGCTCAAAGATCCCAATACGAGCGGCAGCGACGCGGACGTGGAGGCCGCCACCAAGCTGTCATTGGCGATCTACAGCGACGCAAACGCCTCGGTACGCATGATCAACCAGATCGAATGGACGCGCAAACAGCTCGAAGACCTGCAAAAGATGATAAAGGCAGCGAATGCTGACAAGGCCCTGTCGGATTCCACGAAGAGCCTCGACGACAAGGCACTCGCCATCGAAGATCAACTTTTGCAAAGAACGGTAGCCGAGGGCGATCTGAAGTCATTTCGCGGGCCGCTTCAGCTCTATCTGAAATTCGTCTGGCTGGGAGCCGAAGTAGGAAGCGGCGGAGCCGACGTCGCAGGCAATCCCGATTTCCCACCTACGCAGCCAGAGGTCGATGTCTATAACCTGCTGCATGGACAACTGGAAAAAGCCCAGTCCGAGTTCAACGATTTCTATGCGAAAGAACTGCCAGGGTTCAATGACCAGATGACAAAGAAAGGCTTGCAGAAGGTGATGTTGGTGGAAGTGAAGTAGGTACCGTAGACCAGGCACCCCCGCCCGAGGTTTTGACTGTCTCTTAGTCTGCGAGGAGTAGTTCAGTTCTTCTGCCGCGCAAACGAAAACCCGGGCGAGGGCGCCCGGATCTATGTTTTCGTTGTTTTGCTTATTGCCTTACTGCGCGATCACTCCAGGCTGCGGCGCGCCCTTTGGTGTGCTCAGGTAGCCAGAGATCGAATTCTTGTCTGCTGAGAACACCACCACCTCATACAGCATGCGGTCGCGTCCGCTGTAGAACTGCAGCGGTTCGGCGACGTTCTTATCCTTTTTCTCGATCGTGCGGTCGTCGGCTACCACGTTTAGCGTGAACTTGCCTTTCCTGGCGTCGACTTTCTTAAGTTGCAGGCTCACAGTGCCAACGGGCGTTGGACGCTTCGTGCTCTTGCTCAGCGTGAACTCGTAAATGTTGCGGTCGCCCTTGTGTTTCAACACTTCGAGATCGTCGCGTGTATGTGCGATGAGTCCACTTTGTACGCCTAAGTCGCCGATGGTGCTTTCGAGTTTCTTCTTCGTAGCGTCAAGATCATTTCGCGTAGCGGTGATGTCGCTGCGGGCGCCAGTGAGATCTGTCTTCACCCCGCCCAAGTCGGTGGAAACTGACGACAATTTTTGGTCGCTCTGCTGTAGCTGTTGTGCAGTCTCCTGCTGCTGCTTGAGAAGGGCAGCATCATGGGCCGCGGCTTCGCGCTGTGCCCTAGTGAGCTTCGACTGCAGCACCTCGGTCGACTGTTTCAGGCTGGTTTCCGTCAGACCCAATCGATCCATCAGGATCTTATTGCTTTGTTCTACGGTTTGAATGGCTGCCTTCTGGTCTGCCTCAACCTTATTGAGACGCGAGCCCAGGCTATAGAGAAAATAAGCTGAGCCAAGCACATACAGCACGATTACAGCGATGACAGTCTTGCGAAAAACATTGTTGCTGGTTTCAGCAACCGGATCTTGCTCGTATTCCATATCCACCCTTCGGGCTGGGGATTGCCGCCAACATATTGATGTAAATTCAGAGAAGAAGCTGCTCAAATATAACCTGATTCGACACGGAAGCCATGCACAAGTTGCGTCCTGATCCGTGAAGAAAGGTTACTGCTTAAGGTTTATGCATTACCTAAAGCGCTCGGCTCAAAAGCAGAAGAGCCGCCATTCGGCGGCTCTTTGTAGCTTGTAAGAGGGTTCAGAAGCCGGATTGCTCTCGCAGGACTCCGGGCTGGGGCGCATTCTTCGGAGCGCTCAAATAGCCCGAAACCGACTTCTTAGCCGCGGTAAACACGACCACCTCATACAGTATGTGATCGCGGCCGGTGTAGAACTGCAGCGGCTCGGCGACGTTCCTGTCCTTCTTTTCGATCACACGGTCGTCGGCAAGCACGTTCATCGTGAAGTTGCCTTTTCTGGAGTTCACCTTCTTGAGTTGCAGGCTCACCGTGCCTACTGGAGTCGGACGCTTGCTCTTGGTGAGCGTGAACTCGTAGTAGTTGCGTTCGCCCTTATGCATCAGGAGTTCCAACTCATCCCGGGTATGAGCAATCAAGCCGCTCTGCATGCCGAGGTCGCCAATGGTGGTGTCGAGGCGCTTCTTGGTGGCTTCGAGATCGCTTCGGGTAGCCGAGATATCGCCCTTGGCGCCAGAGAGATCGCTCTTCACGCCGCCGAGGTCGTTAGAAACAGATGCCAGCAGTTGCTGACTCTGCTTCAGCTGACGCTCGGTCTCAGCGACCTGCTTGCGCAGGGCGGCGGAGCGCGCTGCAATCTCCCGCTGTGTCTTGCCAATCCTCGTCTGAAGATCGCTGGTCGACGCTTTCAGATTGGCTTCAGTCGTGCCCATCTGGTCGATCAGGGCCTTGTTGCGCAGCTCTACGCTGTCTACGAGGGTCTTCTGCGATTCTTCCGCCTTCTCGACTCGCGTGCCGAGCTCGTAGGCGAAGTATCCTGAGCCGACGATGTATGCGGCGCCCAAGACCATCGCCACCAGCCTCATGTTCAGACCGCGGCTCGCAGTTGAGACAGCCTCAAATTCGTGCTTGGTTGAGTCTGTGTCGTTTTGGTAGTGCATAAGTTCTCCTTGCCCGTGCGGAGCACGGTCATTCAAACTTTGAAAACCAGACAAGCGGCTGGGTCCATGGTAAGTCAGCATTGGTCGAATTAGACGTCTGACGAGGGTCACTTTGGTCCACGTCCACGGTTACTTTGGGACTACACACTTTGGATTGAGCATGATGGTTGCAGCCGCATTCGGCGCATAAACCGTTGGAAATGCTGGTAGTGATACCCTGAAACCCGATTTAACTGAACGCCGAGTGCCGATCGCCGAACGGCATCTTCCAAGGTTCTGAATGTCGACTTCCGAGCGCTGTCCGCTGCGTGTTGCCGTAGTTGGTGGAGGTCCCGGAGGACTCTATAGCGGCCTTCTAATGAAGAAGGCGAATCCGCAGCATCAGCTGACCGTCTTTGAACGTAATTCAGCTGGCAGCACCTTCGGCTGGGGCGTCGTCTTCTCTGACCAGACGCTCGAAAACTTTCGTGCCGCAGACTCAGCCAGCTATCAGCAGATCGTTGAGAATTTCGCTCATTGGGACGACATTGACGTTTATTTCAAGGGCGTGCGGATTACCTCCGGCGGGCACGGATTCAGCGGCATCGCACGCAAGAAGCTTCTGAACATCCTGCAGCAACGATGCCGCGATCTAGGCGTCGAGCTTCGTTTCGACACTGAGGTCTGCGATGTTACCGAGTGCGGCACGCCGACGCTGCATGGTAGAGACGCAGCATGCTGCGTCTCTACGAAGAGCGCCGGGGACTCGACTGCGAAAACGGAATACTACGACCTGGTTGTTGCTGCCGATGGAATCAACAGCGGCGTCCGCCGCAAGTACGCGGAGTTCTTTCGTCCCGAATTGGAAACTCGTCCGGCGAAATTCATCTGGCTGGGGACAACATACAAATTCAAGACTTTTACCTTCTACTTCGTTCAAAACCAGCACGGGGTGTTCCAGGCGCACTGCTACCGTTTCGACGAGAACCACTCTACCTTCATCGTAGAGTGCGACGAGCTCTCGTGGCGCAATGCCGGCTTTGACAAGATGAGTGGCGAGCAAACCGTCTCCGCCTGCGAGCGGCTGTTTGCCCAGTGGCTCGACGGGCATCCTTTACTATTCAACGCAACGCACCAAGCGCAATCTCCCTGGACAAGTTTTCTGCGGGTACGCAACGAGCACTGGTTCCATAATGGCATCGTCCTGCTCGGCGACGCGGCGCACACCGCGCACTTCTCCATCGGCTCTGGGACCAAACTGGCTATGGAAGATGCGATCTCGCTTTCGAGTGCGCTGAATTCCCAAGAATTACTGCCTGCCGCGCTCCAGCAGTACGAAGACGAGCGCAACACGGAAGCCTTGCGCCTACAAAATGCCGCGCGCAATTCCATGGAATGGTTCGAGAACGTGCGGCGCTACATGGATCTGGATCCGGAGCAGTTCACCTATAGCCTGCTGACTCGCAGTCAGCGCGTGAGTCACGAAAATCTGCGCATCCGCGACCAGAAGTATCTCGATAATCTCGAGCGCTGGTTTTCCAGCCGCGCCTCAGGGAAGCAGAGCGACCGCGCTATTCCGCCGATGTTCACTCCGTTCACGCTGCGCGCGATGACTGTCATCAATCGTGTCGTAGTCTCACCGATGGATATGTACTGTGCTGTAGAGGGCAGACCGACCGATTTTCACCTGGTACATCTGGGCGCCCGCGCGCTTGGGGGCGCTGGACTCATCATCACCGAAATGACCTGCGTCTCGCCGGAGGCACGCATCACTCTCGGCTGCACCGGAATGTACAACCCCGAACACGAGGCAGCATGGCGCCGAATTGTCGACTTTGTACATAACAACAGCTCGGCCAAGATCGCGTTGCAACTCGGCCACTCCGGCCGCAAGGGTTCGACGAAGCTGGCTTGGGAGGGTATGGACGAACCGCTCGACACAGGAAATTGGGAGGTGGTTGCGCCTTCGGCGATTCCGCACGCGCAATCGATGCACACCCCTCGCGAGATGACGCGCGCCGACATGGACAAAGTTGTCGCCGACTTCGTGCGCGCGACTCGTATGGGTGCCGCTGCCGGATTCGACATGCTCGAGCTGCATTGCGCCCACGGATATCTGCTGTCGAGCTTCATTACTGCATTGGCAAACCGCCGCAGCGACGAGTACGGTGGCTCGCTCGAAAACCGTCTGCGCTTTCCCCTCGAAGTATTCAAAGCGATGCGATCAGTGTGGCCGGCAAGCAAGCCCATGTCAGTGCGTATCTCGGCGACAGACTGGGCTCCGGGAGGAATCGAAGGTCCCGAGGCCGTGGAAATCGCAGGCGCATTCCACCGTGCTGGCGCTGATATCATTCACGTTTCCACCGGACAGACTTCGGTCGATGCCCGTCCTCAATACGGACGCATGTACCAGACGCCCTACAGTGATCGCATCCGCAATGAAGCCGGTATCCCCACCATTGCGGTCGGCAATATCACCGAGGCCGATCAGGTGAATGCGATCATCGCGGCGGGGCGCGCGGATCTTTGCGCACTCGCGCGCCCTCACCTCGTGGATCCTAACTGGACCCTGCACGCAGCCGCACAACTCGGCTACACCGACCAGCATTGGCCAAAGCAGTATCTCACCGGCAAACAGCAGCTCGAACGCGCGTTGCAGCGCGCCAAGGAAAGCAAAGCTTGAGGAGCGATGCATCTCTGCGCGGGCGCCACGCGATCGTGACGGGCGGCGGTCGGAGAATCAACGGAGCAGCCATCGCCATGCGCTCGCCGAACTCGGCGCAGAGCTCTCGCTGATGAGCCGCGATATGAACCGTCTGCACGATACAGCAGAGACGATCAGAACCCGGTTCGATTCGCGCGTAAAAGCCTATCAGGTCGACCTCACAGACCTTGCTTCTGTGCAGAGAGCTTTCGTTGTCGCGACGGGACCTCTCGGTCGGGTGCACATGGCTTGTGAACTCTCTCGGAAAATCGCCAGAAGAGGCGCGCACAATGTTGACGCGCCCGAATCCCCAGGGCCGAGTGGTGGATCCGGACGAAGTAGCGGATGCAGTAGCATGGCTCTGCTCGCCAGGCGCTTCAGCGATTACAGGGCAGGCGATCGCAGTCGCTGGAAGAGAAGTGATGTGAAGGGAACGGCGTTTCAAGAAAACCGTTTCAGTCTAAACCGTTTCAAGTAAGGCCTTTCGACAGAGGCGATTCCGTTTTCGACGGAGGATTTTATATTCATGAGCGATGTTGTTGTTGAAGCGCCCTGTTCTGAAACGCTTTTCTTGAAACGCCTTATCCTGAAACGGTTTTCCTGAAACACTTTCAAATCGATGGAAATTAATCCTCGACACTTCACTTGGCAAGTCGATGGCAAGGTTGCGACTATTACCCTCAATCGCCCGGAACGTAAGAACCCACTCACCTTCGAGTCATACAAGGAACTTATCGAGACCTTTCAGAAACTAGCCAACACGGAGAAGGTCAAGACAGTTGTGATCACCGGCGCCGGCGGCAACTTCTGTTCCGGCGGCGATGTTCACGAGATCATCGGTCCACTGGTAGAAATGCGGGAACAAAAACAGGCGGAGAGGCTGCTTAGCTTTACACGTATGAGCGGCGAACTGGTAAAGGTCATGCGCGCTTGTCCTCAGCCGATTATCTCGGCGATCGATGGTGTGTGCGCAGGGGCTGGCGCCATCATCGCCATGGCGAGCGACATCCGATTCGGAACTCCGCGCAGCCGAGTTGCATTCCTGTTCGTGAAAGTCGGGCTGAGCGGAGCCGACATGGGCGCATGCGCGATGCTGCCGCGCCTGATAGGACAGGGCCGCGCTGCTGAACTGCTGTACACCGGGCGCTTCATGGCGGCTGACGAAGCGGAGCGTTGGGGCTTCTACAATCGCTTAGTCACGCCGGAAAAATTGCTGGAACAGGCGTCACAATTTGCGCGTGAGCTTGCCGATGGCCCGACTGTCGCCCATGCAACTACGAAGCGTTGTCTCCACCAAGAATGGGATATGAGCATCGACGACGCCATCGAGGCCGAAGCTCAAGCCCAGGCCGCTTGCATGGAGACCGAGGACTTTGCACGCGCCTATCGCGCTTTCGCTGCGAAGCAAACGCCAAAATTCGAGGGCAACTGATGCCCGACCGCAGCTTTCTGGCGTGGCCTTTCTTCGAAGAAGAGCATCGTGAATTGATCAGGGAAGTGCGGACGCTGATTGAGCGCAACGCCGATCTTCGTGAAGATTGTGGTGGCGGCGATCCGGATAATCGCTGCGGTACATTCGTGCGCATGTTCGGCAATGGACTGCTCAAGCACGCGGTTCCAGCCCCGTTCGGTGGAAACAAGCAAGAGTTGGATGTTCGCAGTATTTGCCTGATTCGCGAATCGCTCGCCTATCAGTCTGGGCTGGCAGATTTCGCATTCGCCATGCAGGGCCTCGGATCGTGCCCGATCTCATTGTTCGGCTCCGACGCTTTGAAGAAGAAGTACTTGCCCAAAGTCGTTGCCGGCGAGATGATCGCTGCATTTGCCATTTCGGAACCAGAGGCAGGGTCTGATCTGCGCTCAATGCAGACTACGGCACACCGCGACGGCGATCACCTTGTGATCAACGGCACTAAGACTTGGATTTCCAACGCTGACCTCGCCGATTTCTACATCGTCTTCTGCCGCTATCCTGAAGGTGGCGAAAAGTCGTATGTGGCTTTGGTGGTGCAGGACAAGACTGAAGGATTGTCGATTCACCGCTTTGACGTAATCGCGCCGCATCCCATCGGGACACTCGAGTTCAAAGATTGCCTTGTGCCTGTCTCGGCCGTCGTCGGGAAGGAAGGTGATGGGTTGAAGATCGCGCTCGCGACTCTTGATGTTTTTCGGCCAACCGTAGGCGCCGCGGCATTGGGATTCGCGCGACGGGCGCTCGATGAGGCCGTAGGCTGGGCGAAGAAGCGAAAAGCTTTCGGCAAGACGCTCTCCGAGTTTCAGATCACGCAAGCCAAAGTGGCCGAGATGGCGCTGGCAATCGATGCCTCGGCGTTGCTCGTTTATCGCGCCGCATGGACACATGATGTCCTCAAGCAACCCGCAACCCGCGAAGCGGCAATGGCAAAGCTGCACGCAACCGAATCTGCTCAGCACGTCATCGATGAAGCAGTACAGATTCTCGGCGGTCAGGGCGTGCTTGCCGGCTCAGTCACAGAACAGCTCTATCGCGAAATTCGGGCGTTGCGCATTTACGAGGGCACAAGCGAGATCCAGAAGCTGATCATTGCCAATCAGCTATTGAAGACAGCAGGAGAAGGCTAATCCTCGGCCTCATTTCGAATCGTGCCGCGACACGCGGCACAATAGCGCATGTTCTTGCGCACGCTTTGGTATGTGGGTGACTGTGACTTCGGCACAAAACGAGCGGACAAATCGCCATACCCGCCCAGCGCACACCGCTCATCTTGACACCTTTTGCGCGGATCGCATGCCCCCTCCCGAGCAACTGCCTTCTTTCTTCCGCGATCTGCCCGAATACTCGTATCCCGAACGTCTCAATTGCGCGGCGGAGCTGTTAGATCGCATGGTCGTGGGTGGCTCGGGAGAGCGCACCGCCTTCATCCATGAATTGGGTCTCTGGACATACAGGAGATTGTTGGAGGCCGCCAATCGCATTGCTCGCGTGCTGCTTGAAGATTGCGAATTAGTCTCCGGCAATCGCGTGCTCCTGCGCGGCCCGAATCATCCGATGCTCGTAGCTTGCTGGCTTGCCGTGGTGAAGGCGGGAGGAGTTGCGGTCACTACTCCCTGGCTCTTACGCTGCCGCGAACTCGTGTCCGTCGCTGACAAAGGACAGATTACGCTCGCTCTTTGTGATGCGCGATATGCGGGAGACTGCGAAGATGCGTTCGCCAGACATGCCGATGGTTCTGCGCGGCCAAACGCGCGAATCGTCTTGTTTAATTCCGACTCACCAGACTCGCTTGAGGCTCTCATGGCTACCAAGCCAGGCGAGTTCAGGAACTGCGATAGCTCATGCGAGGACGTCGCCATGCTCGCCTTCACCTCGGGCAGCACCGGCCAGCCTAAGGGCACAATGCACACGCATCGCGACGTTCTTGCGGCAGCAGACTGCTTTCCGAGATATGTGCTGAAGGCAAGTGCGGACGATGTGTTTATCGGGAGTCCGCCACTGGGATTTACCTACGGGCTTGGTGGCCTGGTATTGTTCCCGATGCGGACCGGCGCCTCAACCGTGCTGCTGGAGCAGTCCAGTCCCGGACATCTGCTGGAAGGAATCGCGCGTTACCGCGCCAGCGTCTGCTTCACCGCGCCCACGGCTTATCGCGCGATGCTGAAGCAACTCAGTCGCCCGCAAGTGGCGAGCTTGCGCAAGTGTGTCTCAGCAGGCGAAACACTGCCCTTATCGACCTTCGAAGCATGGCACGAGGCGACAGGGGGAAAAATTATTGACGGCATCGGTTCTACCGAGATGCTGCAGATTTTTATCAGCGCACCGGAAGAGCAGATTAGACCCGGAGCTACCGGCAGAGCGATCCATGGCTACGAGGCGAAGATCGTTCGTGACGACGGCACGGACGCCGCTCCCGGCGAAGTAGGCCGCCTCGCTGTTCGCGGAGTTACCGGATGCAAGTATCTCGATAATGAACGCGAGCAGGCGAAATACGTGCAGAATGGATGGAACCTCACCGGCGACTCTTTCCGCATGGACCAAGATGGATACTTCTGGTTTCAAGCGCGGACTGATGACTTGATCGTCAGTTCGGGTTACAACATTGCAGGGATCGAAGTTGAGAACGTGCTGCTGGAGCATCCGTCAGTACAGGAATGCGCAGTCATCGGTGTTCCCGATTCGGATCGCGGCCAGGTGTTGAAGGCATTTGTTGTGACTACCGCGAATTACCCTCCGTGCGAGCAGCTCAAAAAGGAACTGCAGGATTTCGTAAAATCACAGATCGCACCTTTCAAATACCCGCGTTCGCTTGAATTTGTAGCGTCGCTGCCGCGCACTGCGACCGGTAAGTTGCAGCGCTTTGAACTGAGAAAGAAGAGTGAATGAGCAAACTGCCGAAGCTAGTAAATCCTAAAGAGTGGCCGCCGCCAAGCGGATACGCCAATGCCACGGTGGCGCAGGGCAAGATCGTTATCATCGCCGGTCAGATTGGGTGGGATCCCATCACCCAGAGGTTGGTCTCCGATGACTTCACCCAGCAGTCACGCCAAGCCATCGCCAACGTCCTCACTGCGCTCGAAGCCGCTGGAGGAAAGGCCGAGAACCTCGTCAGCCTCACCTGGTTTATCACCGATCGCGACGCCTATCTCGCTAACACCAAACAGATCGGGAAGGCGTATCGCGAAGAACTCGGTAAGCACTACCCAGCGATGTCCGTCATCATAGTTGCGGGATTGCTCGTGCCAGGTGCAAAAGTCGAGATTGAGGGCACTGCGGTGCTGACCGGCAAGCGGAAGGCCAACTCGAAAAAGAAAAAGTAGACTCGAAGCTCTCTTGAGGCCTCTAGATTTGCAACCACTACGATCCTGAGGCCGAGGCAGCCGGGGCGTCCGGGCGTCCTCGCCCGTGTACATTACTCTGCTTGCCTTCCATCAGAATTGTGATATTTTCTTCGACATCCCCGCCCGGATCCGTTTCCCATGAGGCTCTTTTTCGAGCGCGAAGCGCCCAAGTCGAACCTGCGTACCCCCCGGCCGTCGGTGTTGCCGGATCGCGCAGACTTGAGCGTGTCTGCCCGTTATAAGGGATCGCGCATTGGCGGTGACTACTACGATTTTTTGCCGATCAGCGATACGCGCATGGTCTTCCTGCTGTCAGATGTGGCGGGCAAGCGGGATCAAGCGCTGCACATCGCGGCCGCCGTACAGGACACGATGCACGAGCGGGCTCCGGAGCTCCTAAGCGATCCGGATGCGAACGTTTCTGACGGCATTACTGCCCTCGTCCTCGACCTGAACCGAATCGTGATGCAAGTTGCAGGAGGAGTGCGTCCCGCTCCAACGTTCGTAGCTTGTCTCGACGAACAGTTCGGCCTCATCCACTATGTGAGCGCTGGACACCCCCCGGCCTTCATCAAAGGCAATGGCGAGGTAACCCAGCTCGATCCCACCGGCCTCCCACTAGGGCTGTTTTCCCACGCGACGCACGATGCGCAGGTCTCTGTCGCGCAGCCGGGTTCGTCGATTGTGCTCGTCTCAAAGGGACTAATAGAGGTTTCCGCCGGCCGCCATGAGTTCGGAGTCGACCGCGTGCGCCAGACCCTCCAGGAACAGACGTTCACGTCCGCCCAGGATATTTGCCACGATCTGCTCGATCGAGCCGTTAAGTACAGCGAACAACCGTCTCGCTTCGGGCCTCAATTCTCAATAGCCGGCTTTCGCAGCAGCCACGAGCCGAATGACCTGACAGTTGTTTGCCTGATGAGAACGGCCAAGGTAGCGGCGGCAGCGTGAAAGAAAGACGGCAATAAGCGATTAGCAATTAGCTAAACCAAAGGCATCCAGTAATCAGTTTTAGACTATTGCCTATTGCCTATTGCTGCCCTTGCAATGTCCTTCCGATACTGCATCCCGTCAAATCGGATCCCTTCCACGGCTTCGTAGGCCCGGGAAGCTGCAAGCTCCAGCGTCGGACCGCTCGCGGTTACACCCAGCACCCTCCCTCCGGCAGTTACGACTTGATTCCCGGAATGGGCGGTACCAGCGTGGAAGACCTTTACGTGCGGCAGTTTCTCGGCGTGGTCGAGTCCCGAAATGGGCTTGCCATTCGTGAACGTTCCGGGATATCCGCCGGAAGCCAGTACTACGCAAACTGACGGCTCAGGCGACCAGCGCAGTGGCTCAGCCGGCAATGTTCCTTTGGCCACGGCTTCGCAGACATCTATCAGATCGCTTTCGAGCCGAAACAGAACAGCTTGGGTTTCCGGATCGCCAAACCGGCAGTTGAATTCAAGCACCATGGGACCACGAGCTGTCATCATCAGCCCGATATAGAGGACACCTTTGTAGACAACGCCTTCAGCACGCAGGCCGTCGACTACAGGTCTGGCAATGTGCTTCATGATCCAGTCCTGCATAGTGCTGCTGAGCAGATCATCGCTGGAATACGCGCCCATGCCTCCTGTATTGGGGCCTGTGTCCCCCTCACCGATGCGTTTGTGATCGCGTGAAGGCACGAGCGGCACGACCGCAGTGCCGTCGGTCAATATCAGGAACGACAGCTCTTCTCCTCGCAGGCATTCTTCCAGCACAACCCGCGCTCCTGCGTCGCCTACGAACTTGCGGGCGAGCATGTCATGGGCGATAGTGCTGGTCTCTTCTTTTGTTTTGGCAATCACCACGCCTTTGCCGGCAGCGAGCCCATCGGCCTTCACCACCGTCGGCGTGCTGAACAGATTTAGCGCATCTTGCACTTCTGCAGGGTTGCGGCAGATGGCGTAGTGCGCAGTAGGAACGTGCACCCGCTGCATGAACTCTTTGGCGAATGCCTTGCTCGCTTCGAGGTGCGCAGCCTTCTGCGATGGGCCGAAGATCGCCAGTCCCCGGCGTTCAAACTCGTCCACGACGCCGAGAGTGAGGGGAAGTTCGGGACCAACGATCGTCAGATCCGGATGAAGCTTATGCGCGAGCTGCACCAGCTCGTCCACGCTCCTTAGGTCAACCGGAATGCATGACGCCTCTCGCGCTATGCCCGCATTCCCCGGCGCACAGAAGATCTCGGTAGTCCGCGGCGATTGCCGCAGCTTCCAGACCAAAGCATGCTCTCGGCCACCACCACCCAAAACCAGAATTCGCATTTATCGTGTGCCAGAGGAACCTGCAAGGTTAGGGGGCACAGCTAGAGCGTGTCAACGGGGCCGCGAAGAATCGGGTCATCGGGACATCGGGTGAAGTAAGAAAAGTGGGTCGGGCCGGTGAGCTGACGCTGATTTCGCGATTGAGTGATTTGAAAATCGCGCCTTCTGAAATCGCAATGGCGGTGATTGCTTCTACTTCACCCAATCACCCGATTCTTCTCTGCCTCAGGCAAAGAAAAAAGGCCTCGATCTCTCGAGGCCTTATTGACTTCACCACGATATGACTACTGACGTGGTATCGGCTGCCCACCGCTGTTATTCACGTTGCCGGCAGGCTGAGTCGCGGTAGTAGGCTGCTGGTTCGTGGCTGGTACGTTGCGGTTTACGCTGCCAGTGACGCCACCCTGAGCAGAGTTCGGCTGATAGGCAGAGCCGCTGCCAGGCGCTGCGTTGTTCTGCGCGCTGGCTGACTGCGCCAGATCGGCTACGCCGTTCTTGAGCAGAGCCACTTCCACGCGTCCGCCGCGAAGCCGCTTCGCAGGTCCTTCGGTCGTGGTTGTCTTCACTGGGGCATTTCCAACGCCGATGGTGTAGATGCGGTAGAGCGGGATGTCATGGTTGATCACCAGATAACGAACCACGCTCTGCGCCATGTCCTGCGAATTCGAGATCGCAACGTTGCCTTTGCCGGAAGAGAAGCCCTGCACCTGAACGATGGTGCCGTGCTGTCCCTTCATCTGCTCGGCAAGCTGATCGAGAGCCTCTTTTGCCTTCGTGCTCAGGACCTGCTGTCCGGGACGGAAGCGAATCTCGGTGTCAGAGACAGGCTGATACTGGTCAAGCGTGCCGAGAGTCTGCTGAACGGTGTCGAGGCGAGTGCTGGCGACCTGAATGCTCTGTTGCGCCTGTTGAGCGCGGTTGCCGGCATCGACGGCGTGCTGGTCCGCCAGGTCGGCTTTGGAATTTGCCTGGTGAATACCCTCTTGCGCACGCGAATCCACGTCTTTGATGTTCTTCGAGTTGGTCGCTGTGAGCTCATCCAGCTCGTTCATGCGATTGCGGATCGGAGACACCTGGCGCTGGACGTATTTCTTCCGCGCGAATGGATTCAGATGGCCCCAGAAGCCCTCGTGCGTATCAGGCTGCAGCGGCTGATGCGCCGACAGATTCACATCGTTGTTGGTGTTGGGACCGTTGGTTTCCGGAGCGGTCTGCGTCTGAGCTGCAGGTGCGACGGTTTGCGACGCGGGCGCAGACTGCTTGTCGGAACTGGTTGTGGTGGCCTGTTGCGCAAAAGCGGCCGGAGCAATGAGCGAGGCGGCCAGCGGTAATGTCAGTAAGTAGCGGGACTTCATTTCGATTCCTCCAAACTCTTTTCCGGAACACTTTGGGGGAGGGTCCGGGCAAACACTCGGGGGAACCTTGGCCACTTCTTTTTTCCGCTCAGTCCTCTCGAAATCGAGAAGGGGCGGACGGACCGCATTCCCACCTTCGCATCTGTCTAGATCAATTCAAGTGCCACTTTCGTTGCCCATACCTCGAAGTGCTAATCCTTTAGTTTGTGAAGGATGTAAGCAATGGAAAATGAGACGTTTAGAGCCTATGAACAAACCGAGTATTTTGTACGCTCCCGACGAGAAAAAAGGGCAGCAGCCCGGATTGGATGCCTGAGTTGCTGGAATAGCAATTAGCGATAAGGAATAGGATTAGCAAAAGTAAAGAAAAGAAACTCCACGTGCTCGACCACCTCGCTGTCAGCGGCTGCGGGCGAAAATCCATCAAGCCAAAGTAAAGAACAGGCAAAATAACAGGGGGTTTTTCGAATTCCGTCCGCGAATCATGGAAGTCTGCCCGAAATATGCAAATTTCGTCCAAAACCAGGGAATTAACAGGGATCTCTTGTCTTTTGTCCCTAAGACATTATCAACAAGGCACTTACGGGAATTTCGGGCGGGATCCAAGAAAATAACAGGGAACTTGCAGGGATTTTCTGCCCCATTATGGGAATGTTTCCCCTTTGTCCTGATAGGCCTCGGTAGTTCGGTCCATCAGTCAACATCTGACTTCGGCACATCTCAAGCGACAGCGGCGATGTGCAGGTAGCTTCGCTTATTGCTCATTCGCGTGACGCTGCTGTCCGCCTTATTCTCTATACGATGCCGGAACTCACGGAACTGCTGCAGCCGTTCTTAACCCACGCGCTTTCGACAGGGCAGCTCAGGCAGCTCCAGACATATCTGGATTTGCTTCTCAAGTGGAACGCCAAAATCAGCCTCACAGCGGTTCGTGAGCCGGAGGAGATCATCCAGCGCCACTTTGGCGAATCAGTTTTCGCCGGCGAACAGGCCGGCGTAGTCGAGGCTTCAACGCTGATTGATGTGGGTTCGGGAGCTGGATTTCCCGGAATCCCGATGGCGATCCTGGTGCCGCAGATGCAGGTAACTCTGATCGAATCGCAGCAAAAGAAAGTAGCGTTTCTGCGCGAGGTCGCTCGCGCGCTGGCATTGAAAAATGTCAATGTTTATGCGGGTCGCGCAGAGCAGTTGCAATTGAAGTCACAGATAGTGACAATGCGCGCTGTTGAGAAGTTCCAAAGGTCGCTTCCGATCGCCGCCTCGCTCGTTGGAGCTGACGGAAAACTGACGCTGATGATCGGAGCCTCTCAAGCGGAAACTGCCCTCCAAGCACTTCCGGAATTTGTGTGGACAGATCCAATCGCGATTCCAAAGTCCCGCGAACGGATCCTCCTGATCGGAAAGCGAAAACAAATCAGACGGCAACCGGATCTGAGCCAGCGTTTCCAAGAGCCGCAGGAACCAAGTTGATATTTGCTTTTTATTCGCTATATCATGGTTCAGGCTTTGAGCGTCGGCCAGCTGCGGATTCGCCTGACAGGTCGAATATGGCCGATCTGGTATCGAAAACGAGCGAATGGGGACATAAAAGGGGCTCCGGTAGTCAGGGAACCAGCATAGTAAACAGGTCGAGAGGCGGCTGGATCAAGCGACTAGCCGGGACGGTTCATAATTGGCCCAACGAGGCTATGCCGGAACAAGCATCCTCGTAGAGACGCAGCCTACTGCGGGGCTGTCCGAATTAACTGTCCTGTCTTCTAGTTTGAAGGGTTTGAAGGGGCACGGCTTCAGCGAAGCGTAGCCGTGTCGTTAGAAATCGCCGAAACTCGGCTTCCAGCCGCTGAGGGACTCTTGATAGCCGGCGAAAAAAACCCTCAGGGGCTGAAACCAATTGTTTAGGTTGCAGTGACGGCACGGCTGCGCTTTGCTGAACAGGCTGCGTGGACAAGGGTGCAGCATGTTGCGTTCCCAATTCGGCTATGCAATGTTCCACGTGGAACATTCGCGGAGGATACGCTCCCAGTTCTTCACATGATTTTCCACCCCGCGGATCTAACTCGATCGTCAACACTGGAGCGAGCCAAGCTCGATTGTTCCACGTGGAACAGTCCACTTATCCACGCGCCTGCACCAATATTCGGCGTTGCGAAAGCATCTGCTGCAGCCATAAGTTCGAGATTCGAGGGCTGATGAAGTGGCTAGAGTAATCGCCATCGCGAATCAGAAGGGCGGAGTCGGCAAGACGACGACCGCGATCAACCTAGCGGCGTCGCTCGCCGCGGCCGAAGTCAGAGTGCTGCTGGTGGACTGCGATCCGCAGTCAAACTCCTCCAGCGGACTGGGGTTCCTGCGCGATCCTGACCGCCTCAGCACTTATCACTTGCTTATGCGCGAGGCTGGTCCCCGGGAAGCTGTTCTCTCGAATGAGCTGGAGGGTCTCCATGTTATCCCCGCCCACAAGCACCTGATCGGAGCCAATATCGAGCTGGTCCAGGCTGAAGAGCGCGAGTTCCGCCTTCGCCAGGCAATTGACCAGCTTCGCGGCGACTTCGACTTCATCATTCTCGACTGCCCGCCGGCTTTGGATCTGCTTACGCTGAATGCACTGGTTGCGGCCGATTCGGTTTTGATTCCCATGCAGGCCGAATACTTTGCCCTGGAGGGAATTAGCGAACTGCTGGATACCATGGAGCGAATCCGCCAGTCGTTTAATCCAGGCCTGGAGGTTGAAGGCGTGGTGTTAACGATGTTCGATGAGCGCACTAATCTGGCTCAGCAAGTAGCCGGAAACCTTCGTGAGTTTTTTGGCGACAAGCTTTGTGTAACCACGATTCCACGGAACGTGCGCTTGGCTGAAGCTCCGAGCTATGGCAAGCCGGCCTTGCTGTATGACGTTCGTTCTCGTGGCGCCGAGAGCTACATAAAGCTCGCGAAGGAGATCATGGGGAAAGTAATGAGCAGGGCGGCCGCAAGCGAGGCAGAGCAGTTGGCCCAGCAGGCAGTCATCGCGGAACAGGCAGCTTCGTAGAGACGCAGCATGCTGCGTCTCTACCATGCGGCTTGAGTCGGCCGCAAATGTTCCACGTGGAACATCGTCGATGGACCCTTGCGACACGTTTTAATGGAGACAGAATTGTCAGGCACAACTACTACCACTGCACCACGCAAGGCTCTCGGTCGCGGACTTGAATCCTTGCTTCCTTCAACGCGGCCAGTTGAGCCGCCACCGACAACGCACCTTCACGGACAGTCGGTACGCGATCTGCCGGTTACGGAGATCGATCCGAACCCCTATCAGACCCGCGCAAACATCGATGATCAGGCACTGAACGAGCTAGCCGCGTCGATTCTGGTGAATGGAATCGTGCAGCCCATCGTGGTTCGCCCGATGAATGGACGCTACCAGCTCATCGCCGGCGAACGCCGCTGGCGCGCCTCGCAGAAGATCGGCAGGGAATTCGTTCCTGCGGTGATCAAGCAGGTCTCAAACGAGCAGGCGATGGAGATGACCATCGTCGAGAACCTGCAGCGTGAGGGTCTGAATCCGATGGAAGAGGCGCGTGCCTTTGACCGTCTCTCGCGCGAGTTCAACCTCACCCAGGAGCAGATGTCGCAGAAGACGGGAAAAGATCGCGCGTCGATCGCGAACCTCATGCGACTCCTGCGCTTGCCGGAAACGATTCAGCAGTCGGTTGAGAAAGGGGAACTCACTGCAGGACACGCGAAAGTGCTGCTCATGCTCGACTCGCCTGAAGCGATCCTTGCAGCCGCGCAGAAAATTCGTGGAGCGTCGCTCTCGGTCCGCCAGACGGAGGAATTGATTCATCGCCTGCTGGCTCCGCAAGACGGTGCCTCTCAGGAGCTAAAGGCAAAGCGCGCGGTCGATCCAAACGTTCGCGCTGCCGAAGAAGAACTGCAGCGTGCTCTTGGAGTTCGTGTCACGATTCGTGACAACAAAGGGAAAGGCAAGATCGTGATTGAGTATGCGTCGCTTGAAGATTTCGACCGCGTGGTCGAGACCTTGAGTAAATAATTTCACCACGGAGACACGGAGTCACGGAGAAAGGCATTAGGAACAGTTTGAGTATCGGCTTGGCACTCACGGTTATGGTGTTGGCTAGTGCCGGTGTTTCGGCGCAGTCTTTCGCGAGAATTCTGGCCAAAGGGCCGCGATGCGGCAATCAAGTACGAAACATTCCGGGAGATCCTTCGGCCAAAAACCGGCCCTCAGGATGACAGTTCGCAATTGATGCGAAGCTGATTTCAGGCGTTTTCGCTGTTGAGACCGACAACCATTTTTCAGCATTCGGCTCGATGATCAAGCTACAGCCCCTGCCTTTCTCCGTGTACTCCGTGTCTCCGTGGTGAACCCGCTGTTAGACTTTTCTTAAGCCTTGTCTGCGAAGCCACAACCCGAAACCCGTCCACATATCTTCCTGATCGACGCTATGTCCTTCATCTTCCGGGCATATCACGCCATGCAGCGGCAGCGTCCGATGTCGACTCGCACCGGGGTTCCCACGGCAGCTACCTTTGTCTTCGTCAACATGCTGAACAAGCTGCGCGACGACTTCCACCCGCAATACCTTGCGGCGGTCTTCGACGTGGCTGCGCCGACATTTCGCGATGAGCAGGCGAAGGCAATCGCATCGGTGAAGAAGTACGACAGCAAGACGCAGACCTACCAGGAGATCGCTTACGGCGGATACAAGGCCAATCGCAAGGAGATGCCGCACGATCTGGCGCAGCAGCTTCCTTACATCCGGCGCGCGCTGGACGCATATCGCATTCCCATTTTGGAACAACCGGGATTCGAGGCCGACGATGTCATCGGCACGCTGGCGCATAAGGCCAATGCCGCCGGCCATCCGGTGTACGTGGTCTCCAGCGACAAAGACATGCTCCAGCTCGTGGGCGACGGCATCTGCGTGCTGAATCCGACGAAGGACAACCTGATCTGCGACGCCGCTAAGGTGGAAGAGATTCTCGGCGTTCCGCCGCAGCAGGTAATCGACGTGATGGCGTTGCGCGGCGATTCCATCGATAACATTCCCGGCGCGCCCGGAATCGGCGACAAGGGTTCGGTAGAGTTGATCAAGCGCTTTGGTTCGGTGGAGAACGCGCTCGATCACGCAGAAGAAGTGGAGCGCAAAACTTATCGTGAGTCTTTGCTGCACAACCGCAACGTCGTCCTGCGCAGCAAGGACCTGGTGACGATCGATACCAATGTTCCTGTGCATCTGAATCTCGCGGCCATGCTGGCACAGGAGCCCGACTACGAAGCTTGCCGGGCTCTCTTCAACGAGCTTGAGTTCACCACGCTGCTCAAGAACTTCGTGCAGACCACCGACGAAGCGAGCGTTGAGTATGGCGAACTCAAGAACGAACAACAACTCGAGGAGCTGCTCCAGCAGGTTAAAAAAGGTGAGATCGCAGTAGCGGTCTGCGCTCCTCCTGTTGCGCCGTCTGGTCCTGAAGAGAAAGATGACGAACCGGAGCTTCCTCTGCTGAATATGAAGCAGCAGGGCCGCGATCCGATAGAGATCAGCCTCGCGGTACAAGAGAACAAGGCGGTCAGCTTTCGCCTGGGAGATACCGCATTGTCTGCGAAAGTCGAGAGGATGCTGGCGGATCGGTCGATTCCCAAATCGGTACACGACTACAAGTCTGCTCTGCGCCTGCTGTCAAAAAGAGTTGTGGTGCAGGCGCCCTCGCCTGTTTCAGCAGTGGCGGAGCCACAGCCGGGGGCGGCTGTGCCACAGGTGCCAAAGAAGGCAGAGGTTACGCCTGAGCTTCCACTGGCTGGAGTCCGCGACGATGTGATGCTCTTCTCTTATCTGCTGAATCCCACCTATAGCAGCCACACGCTTACTGAAGTCGCTTTGCGCCGCTTCAATCTGCAGCTTTCAGGAATGACGGTTGAGGCTGCCGATGTGACCCTGCGTCTGGCGCGGGCTCTGCGCAAGGAAGTTGAAGACGAGGCCGGGCTGATCAACGTCTACGACACCATCGACCTGCCTCTCGCTCCGGTCCTCGCGCGGATGGAATCCGCGGGCGTGAAGATCGATACTTCTGCGCTCGCCACCATGTCTGTGGAACTGGAGAAGCAGTGCGACACCAGGTCGCGGGAGATCCATGCTCTGGCAGGCGAAGAGTTCAATGTCAACTCTCCTCGGCAGCTTGGGGAGGTGCTCTTCACCAAACTCGGGCTGCCCAAGCCGGTGAAGTATGGCAAGGGCAAGACGATCTCGACCGCGGTCGATGTTCTCGAAGACTTGGCGGTTGAGCACGAGATTGCGCGCAAGGTTCTCGAATTCCGTCAGCTCTCCAAGCTGAAGTCGACTTACGTCGATTCCCTTCCCACTCTGGTCGATCCACGCACCGGTCGCGTGCACACTACTTTCAATCCGGCCGGAACCGCAACAGGCCGGCTCTCCTCCACGAATCCGAACCTGCAGAACATTCCCATTCGCACCGAGCTCGGGCGCGAGATCCGTTCCGCTTTCATTGCCGAGCCAGGGAACGTGCTGCTCTCCGCCGATTACTCACAGATTGAGTTGCGGCTGCTGGCGCATTTCTCCGACGATCCCTTGCTGGTGGAAGCCTATCGTCGCGAAGACGATATCCATCAACTCACGGCCAGCGAAGTTTTCGGCATTCCCCAAATGCTGATCACTGCAGAACATCGCGGTCGCGCGAAGGCCGTCAACTTCGGCATCGTTTATGGCATCTCGCCCTTTGGCCTAGCAGCGCAGCTCGGCATCGATCAGAAAGAAGCGAAGAAATATATCGAAACCTACTTCGAACGCTACAAAGGTGTGCGTGCGTATATCGATCGCGTGCTCGAGGAGACCCGCCGCGAGCAGCGCGTAAGAACGCTGTTCGGCCGCATTCGTCCTATACCCGACATCAACAGCAAGAATGCCAACATGCGCGGCTTCGCCGAACGCACCGCCGTGAATACCCCTCTACAGGGCACGGCTGCCGACGTAATCAAGCTGGCAATGATCAAGATCGACGCCGACCTGATACGCCGCAAGCTTCGCTCCCGCATGACGCTCCAGGTGCATGACGAATTGGTCTTTGAGGTTCCGGAAAAGGAAATCGATATCGTGCGAGAACTTGTCGGCGAGCACATGCAGAATGTCTATCCGTTCAAGGTGCCCCTTATGGTCGATATTGGAGTAGGACAGAACTGGCGGGATCTCAACTAGGGAGAGTAAGGCAACGCAGGTGTTCAGGAATTAGGTACTTTAGTCGGATTCACCTCAGTGATTAATGCCCGATGTGCCCGGACATCTTGATTTGGTGACCCGGCATAGAATAGCTTTATGGGCGTCCGCAAGCCACCACGGTCAGAAAGGGCATCTGATATGCGCTTCTGCATCGAAACCGAGCAAGAGCAGGACGGACGTTGGATTGCAGAAGTTACCGATATTCCTGGGGTTTTGGCATACGGTGAAACCAAAGAACAGGCTGAACGGAATGTATTTGCCTTGGCGCTCCGTGTCATAGCGGACGACGTGGAAAAGTCCTCCCAATCCGTGCCCCATTCAATCCAGGTGACGTGCGCTTAACGCGTGGGCGTCGGGGGAACTCGCAAAGCCAAAGTCGTTTATCGCGCACTGCTCGGCATCGGCTGGCAAGCAGTTTCGCAGGCGGGCTCTCACATCAAACTCCGACATCAAGCCGGAAAATTTCCTGACTATATCTGGGCTTTCCACGATAGCGATGAATTAGGGCCGAAGATGCTTGCGAGGATCGCCAAGCACACCGGCCTGAAGCCCGAGGATTTGTGAATTCAAATTAGCAGTGCTGAATTCCACTTTTGAGAGAAGCGGGATCGATCCTGCTAAACTATTGTGTTTGCCGCGCGATTCCGAAACGCACGGGCGAGGGCGCCTGGCGCTCCGACTGCCAGCGGCTTCCAGCCCGCCTCGGCAGGCATTTACCACTTCAGGAGATTCTTTGCATGGCGATTCCAGCCACACAGTTGCGTCCGGGCATGATCATCAAGCACAACAATGATCTGCACTCGGTGTTCAGCGTTGAGCACCGTACTCCGGGCAATCTGCGCGCGTTTATCCAGGCCAAGCTGCGCAACCTGCGCACCGGCGCGATGTTCGAGCACCGTTTTCGCTCGCCCGACCCAATCGACAAGATCGTCGTCGATGAAATTGATATGGAGTTTCTCTATAGCGACGGCGACGATTTCTACTTCATGAATACCGAGTCCTACGAGCAGACCCATCTCAAGCGCGATACTCTGGGTGACGCGGTCGAATATCTGACGCCAAATCTGCAGATCAAGGTCGAGTTTTACGACAACAAGCCGGTAGGCATCGAATTGCCCCAAACGGTAGAGTTAACCGTCGTCGAGACCGAACCGGGACTGAAGAGCGCTACCGCAAGCAGCGTGACGAAGCCGGCAAAGCTCGAAACCGGACTCGTGGTGCAGGTGCCGCCGTTTATTAACGAAGGCGAGAAGATCCGCGTGGACACGGCTGAAGGCGCGTATCTGTCGAGAGCATAGCTGCTGGCTGCTGGCTACTAGCTGCTGGCTGCTAGCTGCTGGCTGCTGGCAGAGGCAAAGGCAACGGCAACGGCAACGGCAGAAGCAGAACACGGATTGGACGGATGTTACGGATCGAACGGATCAGGCAGGATGCTGCTTTCGGATTTGCGAGCCCATTGATTCACACTTATCGGATGGTTTTCGCTAGTAGCTAGTAGCTAGTAGCTAGCAGCTAGTAGCCAGCAGCTAGTAGCCAGCAGCTTGTTATGACTCGTCGCTACATCGTTACCGGACGCGTGCAGGGCGTAGGCTTTCGCTGGTTTGTGGAGCGCGAGGCTAGTGCACTGGGGATCGGCGGATGGGTGCGAAACAACGACGATGGCGCCGTCGAAGTGCTGGCCGCCGGAAGCGCTGATCAATTGGCACGATTGCGTAGGGCGCTGGAGCGCGGTCCGCGAGCTTCGCGGGTGGATGAAGTGCAGGAATTCGACGAAGAACGCGAAACCAGCGAAACATCATTTCGTATTGAAGGAGCCTGGTAGTGAGTGCATCCCGTGCAGTCCCGACGAAGTCAAATAACGCGGTCAATTGCAATCACCTTAAGAACCTTATCCGCGAGGTTCCCGACTTTCCCAAACCGGGCATTCTCTTTTACGACATCACGACGCTGCTCAAGGATAAAGTCGGTTTCGCTACGCTTATCGACGCTCTTTCCGCGCATTATATGGAGAAGGATATCGATCTGGTGCTCGGTATCGAGGCGCGCGGATTTATCTTCGGTCCGGCGCTGGCCTACCGGCTCAATGCAGGCTTCGTTCCCGTGCGTAAGCCCAAGAAGCTTCCAGCCGAGACCGCCAAGGTCACCTACCAGCTCGAATACGGAAGCGATTCGCTGGAGATGCACAAGGACGCAATCAAGCCGGGACAAAGGGTGATTATAGTGGACGATCTGCTCGCCACCGGCGGAACCTGCGCTGCGACGGTTCAATTAGCGAAATCGCTTGGCGGAAATATCGCCGGTTTGGCCTTCGTGGTTGAGCTCGACTTCCTGAATGGGAAAGAGAAGCTCAAAGAGTACGACGTGTTCTCGTTGCTGCACTATAACTCCTAGCCATAGCATTCATGAGTTTGTCATTTCGGGAAGTAGAATTCCGTTTCGGCCTTTCCCTGTGGAAAACTTAATCCAGATCCTCCCTGCCTACGCGGTATAGTTCCGGGCACATTTCTCCCACCTGCAGTAGGGCCTTCCAATCTCTTCGTCCCAAGGAGGACAACAAATGGCAGCACATCCTCACCACGTTTTTCCCATTCCATCGCACCTGACTCGGATCGGAGCCGTTGGTAAAGTTCGCCGTCCGGACGGCGATCCTGTCGCCGAATTAAAACAGATCACGCGATTTGAACCGATTCCAAATCCGGCGCCTCAGCAACTGGCCGTCCCGTACAGCGTCTTCGATCCGGCAAGCAGCAAAGCAGCGGAAGCCGCGGGCAAGTTGGTCTTTCACTGTGTTGGCGACGTTGGCGGAATCAACGGAACCGGCACGCAACAGGCGATTGCAGATGCCATGGAGGAGCAGCTGAAGACGGCGAAAACCGGGGAAAGGCCCTCGTTCTTCTACGTCCTCGGCGATGTCGTCTATTACAACGGGCAGCAAACTCTCTACAAGCAGGAGTTCTACGAACCTTACCAGTACTATCAGGCTTTGATCTTTGCCATTCCGGGAAACCACGATGGCGACACCAACGTTCGCAGAGGAGATCCGGTCGATACCGAGCCTTCACTCTTTGGTTTTTGGCAAAACTTCTGCGACTCGGCTCCACAGCACGCCAGCCCGTATCGTATGTCGATGACTCAGCCGTACCCCTACTGGACGCTGGAAGCTCCATTCATAACCATCGTCGGCCTTTACTCGAACGTCGAAGGAAGTCTGGATGCTCGAGGACGCAGCGATCAGCAATTCTTTCTGGAGTCTCAATTGAAAGCCGCGGCAAAAGACAAGAAGCTGCTGGTGACGGTGCATCACCCGCCCTATTCTCTGGATTCGGCGCATGGCGGTTGTCCTGACATTCTTAATGCTTTGGATCGCGCCTTCCATGCGAGCGGACGCACGCCCGATGCCGTGCTGTCAGGGCACGTCCACAACTATCAGCGATTCTCGCGAGACGCCGGCGCCAACAAGGTGCCTTACATAGTCGCGGGCGCCGGAGGTTATGCCCACGATCCGCGAAGCATGCACAAGCTGCAAAAGAATCTTCGGACGCCTCAGGGCAAAGGCAAGCGAAAGCCGATCCCAACGACGGTGAAGGGCGTGGTCCTCGAAACCTATCACGACGAGGAGCCAGGGTTCTTGCGGATCACAGCGAGCAAGAAGTCGATTGATTTCGAGTACTATCTTGTGCCCTTCGACGGTAGTGCGGTTACTTTGTTTGACAGCTTTAGCGTGTGAAGATTGCCTGATCAAGCAGGATCAGAGTGAAGAGAGTGCTCTGGAGAGTT
>QIBC01000141.1 GCA_003225215.1 Acidobacteriota bacterium | reverse complement strand
GCCGCCGAAATTCTGCATGAGCGTGGATTGCGTTTGAGCGCAATCCGGGAAGAACTGGCTCGCAGCACTCAGGAAAAGGCGCAGCCGCAGCGTTCGCGCGAGTCGTCGCTTTTGAGTGAATTCTCCCGGGATCTCACGCAGGCCGCGATGGATAACCAGCTCGATCCGCTGGTTGGGCGTGAGGGAGAAGTTGAGCGCGTTGTTCAGATTCTGTGCCGCCGTACCAAGAACAATCCGGTGCTGATCGGCGAACCCGGTGTTGGTAAGACTGCGATCGTTGAAGGTTTAGCGCAGCGCATCGCCGATGGCGATGTACCGTCCTTCCTGGCGGAGAAGCGCATCCTCGCTTTGGATCTTTCATTAATCGTCGCCGGAACGAAATATCGCGGACAGTTTGAAGAGCGTCTCAAAACCATCATGAAAGAGCTGATGGAGAATCAGAACGCCATCATCTTCATCGACGAATTGCATACCTTGGTCGGTGCCGGATCGGCGGAGGGTTCACTGGATGCCGCCAACATCCTGAAGCCCGCGCTATCGCGCGGTGAGATTCAGTGCATCGGTGCCACAACTCCGGGCGAGTATCGCAAATCAATCGAGAAAGATCGTTCGCTTGAGCGCCGCTTCCAATCGGTGAAGGTCCCACCGCCGAACGAAACCGATGCGGTAAAGATCATCAACGGCATCAAGGAACGCTACGAGAAGTTCCACGCGGTTACATATACAGAAGAAGCGATTGAGTTCTCGGTGTCGCACTCGAACCGCTATATTCCCGATCGTTTCTTGCCTGACAAGGCCATCGATTTGATCGACGAAGCAGGCGCGCGCGTCAAGTTGCGCCAGACTTCGCTGCCCGACGAAATCACCGATGTACAGAAGCGAATCAAGTTCATCGTGCACCGCATGGAAAACGCCATCGCTAGCCACGAGTTCGAGAAGGCCCGCTTCTACTCCGACGAAGAACGCAAGGAACGCGAGAATCTGCGCGGACTGCGCGAGAAGTATCACCTCGACGAGTCTTCGACCGGCGTTGTAACGCGTGAGGACATTGAAGATGTCGTCTCCCGCTGGACGGGCGTGCCGATTACCTCGATCAAAGAAGAAGAGACGCAGAAGCTGCTGCGCATCGAGGAAGAGCTGCATCGTCGGGTGATTTCTCAAGACAAGGCGATCTCTGCTCTCGCTCGCGCAATTCGCCGCTCCCGTGCTGGACTGAAGAGTCCACATCGTCCAATTGGGTCGTTCTTGTTTCTTGGTCCTACTGGTGTTGGCAAGACCGAAGTCGCGCGTACACTGGCGCAGTTCCTTTTCGGGAGCGAGAAGTCGCTTGTCCGCTTCGATATGTCCGAGTTCATGGAGAAGCATTCGGTCTCAAAGTTGATCGGATCGCCTCCCGGATACGTGGGCTACGAAGAAGGCGGACAGCTCACGGAACGCGTGAAGCGCGCTCCGTATTCAGTAGTGCTGCTGGATGAAATCGAGAAAGCGCATCCGGATGTGTTCAACATCCTGCTGCAGGTCTTCGAAGATGGACAACTGTCGGATGGTCTCGGCAACACAGTCGATTTTAAGAACACGATCGTCGTGATGACGTCGAATATCGGCGCGCGTCACCTGATGAAGCGTAGTGGTCTCGGTTTCCAGTCAGACAAAGAAGACATGGTTTCAACGAAGGTCGAAGAGCTGGTGAAGAACGAAGTGAAAAGGACCTTCAACCCTGAGTTCTTGAACCGCATTGACGAAGTCATCCTGTTCAACGCCTTGGCGGACACCGATCTGATCCAGATCGTCGAACTGATGGTCCAGCAGCTCAACGCCAACCTGGCTCAGAAGGCGATTACCATCGACAAGCTCTTCTACCGTCCGGTGGGCGAAGAGAAGCACGAAGGCGTGTTGCTCTACAGCAACGGTTAGGAATTCAAAGAAACCAGAATGAAAACGGCTGCCGAAAGGCAGCCGTTTCGTTTTTTGCGCAGAAGGAGCGCGTGACTTACTTATTCGTCTTATCCTTGAGTGCAGCGGGTTCTATGGCTTGCTTTTTGTTTTTCTTCTTCGCCACGACGGGCGCTTGCTCGGTCTCCTGTACCGTCCAGAAGCTCGGATTCGCCGTGACCATGTTTAGCGCGGGGTGACTCAACTCCGGCTTCACGCGGTAAATAACGCTTTCTGAGAGAATTCCGTTCTCATGCGCCCACGATATTTGCTGCTGACGCAGGTTGCTGGCTACAGCAGCCTCGTAAGCCTTCGAGTTATCGGTGTCGAGATCGGCCAAAGACTTCAAGTCTCGAACCACGACGAAGGTTGGAGTGGGCATGCCGTATTCAACTTCATACGTCAGCCAATGATCGTCGTAATTTGCGGCCTTGAGTTGCGCAAGGATGTCCTTGCGAAGGGACGTGAATTGTGGACCGCTGCCCGGCTTGTTTCGGCGGTAGCCTACATACCAGAACTTGGCATTTGCTGGATCGAATTTATCAGCGTTATACGACAAGTCGTCTCGAAGCTTCGCAATGATGGTTCTGCCTGATTCTTGCGATTCGGCGACGGCCTGGTTGAATTCGGTGCTCATGAACAACGAGCCTGCAGCTTTGCCGAACGCAGCGTCTGCGTGTTCGATATCCGCGTAGTTGTTCGCGAACTGAAAATAGGTTTCCTCATTGTCGGCGCCGGTAAAAGCGGTGGCCGTAATCCAATTGAGATTAGGATCGCTCTTGTGCACTACCTGCCGCACTTGCTTGTCCAGCCCTTGATATTGCCCAATCCTTCCTTCCTTAATGTTTTCCCGGGAGATGACCAGAAGTTTGGGTGCGCTTGCCGCCTGTGCCCACGCGAGTGTTGCCAGAAACATCATTGCGAAGGCGATAGAGATCGCTTTCCTCATGGAAGTGCTCCTTTGTGATTCTTAGTTTTGGGCCTGCGCGAAACGCGCGATTGGAGATTTGGACGCGGACTGTACACCCGCGCCGACCCACTGTCAATTACATCTCTTCGTGCATTTGTCCAAGGGATAAGCTGCTGCAATCCGGGAGAGGCCGCTGCCAGAGCGGTTACTAAAGTGACTTGGCGCAACTCAGTTTGGCATCCCGTGATGCCTTAGACACACTAATACTTATAGGGACCGATAGCGATATAGGCGCGACTTCCGGGAATTGTAAGCAATCTAATTGATGTACGAGGCATGACTGCTGAAGTCTCAGGCGTCGTGGTAGTCGGAAACGGCAATGAAGATTGGCTCAATTTCGATCTGGCGACGCGCTGCACTTGGCCTCGTGGCAGCGAGTGTGATCTTCGCTGGCGGATTGATGGCTGGTTCCCGTTTGCTCACGTCCGCGAGAACTTCTCCTAGCAGTCCCGAGCTCCTGGCACGCGTAAATGAGCTGGATGCTGAGTTGAAGCAAATGCGCAAGCCGGAGAAGCAGCCCTCTGAGATTATCTCCAGCGCGCGCAATTCGATCTGCTTCATCGTAAGCAGCTATAGGCTGAGCGCCTCTGACGGGCCGCCATCGCCGGTCTTGCACTATCGTCTTTTCGCCACAGGATTCCTTACGAATGACGGCGTCGTTGTATCGAACCGCCACGTAATTGAACCCTGGTTCGGCGATGCGAAGGCACAACGTCTCATCTTTCACGGATTCCTTCCAACGCGCGAGCGAGTGCTCGCGTATTTCCCCAGCCTGCCCACTCCGGTTGAACTCTCGGACTTCTTTAGTTCGACAGAAGCGGACGTAGCGATCGCGCACGTCCACCTTCCGCCAGGGTTGGCTGTTTCTCCTTTGCACCTGGCTCAAATGCCAAGTGCTCCGGGAGACCCGGTATTGGTGATCGGCTATCCGCTGGGAGTTACAACGATGTTGGCCAAATCAACCGCGCTGCCGTATGAGCTTTCTGGCTTGCGGTCGGACGAGCAGCAGGTTGATCGACTCGCCCAGATCAATCTCATTCGCCCTTCGGCGACCCAGGGTCACCTCTCCGATGTGATCGGCACCTCTCTTATGTATGACGCCAGCACCGCCCATGGCAGCAGCGGCGGGCCAGTTCTGAACATGCGCGGAGAAGTTGTCGGTGTAAACGCCGCATTGATCAACGGTTTCAACGGCACATCACTGGGCGTCTCAGTCGAGGCACTACAGGATCTGTTGCATAGAATGGAGCTGCGCCGTCGCGTGCTTAGCTCCCAATCCAACCGATAACTCAACTGGCGAGCTGACCAGCAAGCCGCCGTCGGATCAATCAGACCTCGCTATTTCTGGGTGTTCCCCCGCGGGAATTGTATATGACGCCTTCGAGCTCGCCGAAGACCTCCTTGCGGGGTTCTGCTTGCCGCCACTGGTATTCTGGCCAAGAGACATCCCTAAAGTCTGGACTTCCTCAAGGCACTCCTCTAAACAAGAGTGGGGTTGCTACAATCCTCGCTTTCCCCCGGACGTAAGAGGCTTGCGGAAGTCGACGCAGTACCCAGGAGGCTCCCTTGGCAAAGTCCACCCGTGTGGACCAACGAGCTGCGAAGTCAGAGACGGCCACGCTGGACAACGAACCAGTTGTTCAGACGAAACGCGTGGCTACGAAGGAGGAGGAGCGGCTCTACTCTCCGTTTAAGGGCTTCGTTCCGCCCTGGCGTCGCTGGGGGCCGTATATCAGCGCGAGATCCTGGGGTACTGTTCGTGAAGATTACAGCCCGAATGGCGATGCCTGGGACTACCTCAACCACGATAAGGCTCGCAGCAAGGCCTACCGCTGGGGCGAGGACGCCATCGCCGGCATCTGTGACCGCTACCAAATCCTCTGCTTTGGTCTGGCGTTATGGAACGGACGCGATCCCATCCTCAAGGAGCGCTACTTCGGTCTCACCTCCATTGAAGGCAATCGTGGTGAGGACGTAAAGGAATACTACTTCTATCTCGACAACACTCCGACCCACAGCTACATGAAGATGCTCTACAAGTATCCGCAGCGGGAATTCCCATATGCGGAATTGGTAGACGAGAATCGCCTGCGCGGGGGCGCCGGTCCGGAGTACGAACTCATCGATACCGGCGTATTTGATGACGATCGATATTTCGACATTTTTGTCGAGTACGCGAAGGCCGACGCTGAAGATATCTGTATCAAGATCGAAGCCTTCAATCGCGGTCCTGAAGAAGCTGAACTTCATCTAATCCCAACACTTTGGTTTCGCAACACGTGGGGATGGACCGATCCGCCGGGTCGGGAGCCCACCATCCTGCGTGGGATTGAAGATGAGGGCTCAGTGCTCTGGGCCGACGACAGCGGCGGCGACCGTTTACACAACCTGATCTTCGAGTATTCCGTAGGCAATCGTTTTCTGTATGGGCCGAAGGGCGCTCAACTGCTCTTTACGAACAATGACACGAATGCAGAGCGCGTATATGGTCCAGGGAACACTAGTCGCCGCCGATATCAGAAAGATGCATTCCACCGCTACATCGTCGATGGCGAGGACTGCCTAAATCATGACGAGTTGGGCACGAAGGCGTGCATGGTCTATCGCGTGAGTGTGCCCGTCGGCAAATCGCACGTTTTATATCTGCGTCTGACCCCGGATCACCGCAAGTCGCCATTGAAGGACATTGAAAAAGTATTCGAGGCACGGCGGCGCGAGGCCGACGAGTTTTACGACTCAATCCATCCTGAACGCGCGGACGAAGAAGAAAGAATGATTCAGCGGCAGGCGTTCGCCGGAATGCTCTGGAGCAAACAGATTTATCTCTTTGACGTAAGTCTGTGGCTCGAGGGCGACAACCGCAAGTTTCCTCCGCCGGAATCGCGCAAGACGATTCGCAATCATCACTGGCGACACCTGAACTCCATGCGGATTTTGTCTGTGCCGGACAAATGGGAGTATCCCTGGTTCGCAGCGTGGGATCTGGCGTTCCAATGCACAACGCTCTCGCTGGTGGATCCGGAGTTCGCGAAGGAGAATCTTTGGGTAATGCTGTTCGAGCAGTTCCAGCATCCCAACGGACAGATTCCGGCTTATGAATGGGAGTTCTCCGATTTGAATCCGCCGGTGCACGCCTGGGCGGTCTGGCGCGTCTACAACCGTGATCTCGAGCGACATGGCGTCGGCGACAAGAAGTTTCTGGAGAAATGCTTCCACAAGCTGCTCATCAATTTCGCCTGGTGGGTAAACAAAGTCGACAGCCAGGGCAACAATGTCTTCGAGGGCGGCTTCCTCGGTCTCGACAATATCGCCGTTATCGATCGCAGCGAGCGCCTGCCCGGCGGAGCCGTGCTTGAACAATCCGACGCGACCGGGTGGATGGGATTCTTTTGCCTTTACCTGATGCGAATCGCGCTGGAACTAGCGGAAGACAACAAAGTTTACGAGAGCCTCGCCATCAAGTTCTTCGAGCACTTCATCTACATCGGTTCAGCGATGAAGCACATGGGCGGGCGGCGCTACACGTTGTGGGATGAGCGCGAAGGCTTCTTCTATGACGTGCTGCGTCTTCCCAGCGGCGAGTTCCACAAATTCCGCGTACGCTCGCTGGTCGGCCTCATCCCGATGTACGCCACGGAAGTTGTTAATTCGCGCGAACTCGACCGCCATCAGGAATTTCTCGCAAGCGTGAAATGGTTTCTGAGCGAGCGGCCCGATCTTGCGGTGGGGTGTTACACCGATGCGCGAGAAAACACCGAGCTGCATGTACTTTCTATCCTCGAGGAACATCAGCTCAAAGCAATTCTCGAACGCTTGTGGGACGAGAACGAGTTTCTATCCGACTACGGAATTCGCAGTCTCTCAAAGTTTCACGAGAGGCATCCGTTCCGTTTCGGAAATAAAGAAGTGCGTTACGAGCCGGCCGAAGCCGACGTGAAGATTAAGACGGCCGGTGAACGGCAATATCCGAAAATTCCAGGAAGATCCTCACTGGCGCGACTACCTGCTGTTTTACGAATACTTTCACGGAGACAGCGGGGCAGGACTCGGAGCGAGCCATCAGACCGGATGGACGGGGCTGGTGGCGAACCTGATCCACGAATGGCGCAGATAGGCGCAGGACATCTCCGGGAACGAGTGATTAGGAAGACCGGCCTCGAGCAGCGATCATCAAACCTACGCCCGCGAGTACAATCACGCCGCTAATTGCAGGAGAAATCTTCTCCTGAGTCCGTGTTTCCACACCGAGCGATACGTCACCCGCCTTTACTCCGTGCTTCTCAGTATGCGGAATGGGAACGAAAAGCAAAACTACTCCCACGATCACTGCGACCAGCCCCAGCCAGAACAAAGCTTTCATCGAGTTATTCTCCTCGCCTCTCACACAGCAACGATTCGGAGAGCCGAACAAGCATAATCCATGGACGCATCCTCGTAGAGACGCAGCATGCTGCGTCTCTACCATGCAGCCAGGGTTGCACATCAGCTCAGCCCATTTCAAAGGATAGAAGAGACGATAAGCTGTGGCGGCTGCTGCTACTCGGACGAAGAAGGATGACGATGACGACGAACTCGAACGAAGTCTCTGTTTCGCGACGTAAATGGTTAAGGCTTGCGGCTACGGCATCGGTGGGCTCAGGTTTGATGGGTGTAACGAGCTTAACGGCGCAAACGGGAGCAAGTCCCAGTGGCTCGAGTCACGATCTCGGTACGCGCACCTACAACATTCGTGACTTTGACGCGAAGGGCGATGGTGTGACGCTCGATACCGCAGCAGTGCAGGCAGCGATCGATGCCTGCAACCAGGACCAGGGCGGAACCGTACTGGTACCGGCAGGCGTCTTCGTAATCGGCACAATTGAGATGAAGAGCAATGTGACTCTGCATCTCGCCGCTCAGGGCAAACTTCTCGGCAGCGCCGATGGCAAACAATATCGCGCAGCCGACGCGATTCCGCTCAGCGGCGATTCCACGCTGAACGATGGCAATGTCGGACTCATCTTCGCGGTGAAAGCGGACAACTTCACCATCGAAGGTCCGGGAATGATCGATGGCCAGGGTTTCCAATTTCACAGTCCCACTCGCGGAGTACCTCCACCATCGGGCCGCGGAGGTAACAGCCGTCCTTATCACCTTCTGTTTCACCAGTGCAGGAACATCGCGGTACGCGACATAACACTGCTTGAGAGCGCCTATCATTCGATCCGCATCATTCAATCGAGCTACGTGAACCTTACGGGCATTCACATTCACAACCGCGTGAACAGTAATAATGACGGCTTCCATTTCATCAGCGCACAACACGTCCACATAAGTAACTGCACCATCGAATGTCAGGACGATGCCTGCGCCTTGTTCGGCAGTTGCAAGTACGTCACGGTAACAAATTGCTCATTCAGCACGCGCTGGTCGGTATTCCGTTTTGGAGGTGGTGAGGCCGAGAACATCGCGGTCTCCAATTGTTTGATTTATGAAACCTATGGATGCCCAATAAAAATGCACTGCGGATCGGGTGCCCGGTTCGAGAACATGTCATTTTCCAACCTGGTAATGAAGAACGTCACGGGTCCCATTGCGATCAATGTGGGACAGCAGCCCAGACGCTCACCGCAGGGAGCTGCTCCCACTACAGCCGCGCCTGTCCAGCCGGAAGCGGGATCGCAGGATTCGGGGCCACCCGGCATTGTTCGCAATATTTCTTTCAGCAACATTCACGCAACGGTAGTCGTTCCGGTGCAACTCGCTGACGTGCCCTTCACTAGCGGATATCGCCCGGCTGAGCTGAAGTCGTGCATATCGCTGAACTGCGTGGAGGGGACGCTGGAGAAGATCACGTTCGACAATGTGCACGTAACCTTTCCTGGAGGCGGAACCGCTGAGGAAGCCGCAGTACGCGATGTTCCCAAGATCGCGGGCGAGTATTTCGAAACTGGGATTTTGCCTTCCTACGCCCTGTTCGTGCGTAACGTACAGGGACTGACGCTTAGCAACGTTCGTTTTGAAGTTGCCGGCACTGAGGCTCGGCCGGCGGTCGTCTTCGATCATGTAAATGATGCGGCGGTGAATGGTTTCAGCGTGCAGGGAACTAAAGAGTCAGAATCGACGCTTCGCTTCATCGACTCGCGCGATGTTCTGCTGACTGCCACGCGCCTACTCGCGCCAGCACCGATATTCCTCCAGGTAGAGGGCGCAGAGAGCGGCGCGATTACTATCGATGCAGGCGATCTCTCAAAGGCATCTTCGGCCGTGGCGTTCAGAGCCGGAGCCTCGCAGAAAGCTGTGAAGCTTAGGGGATGAAACTTCTGACTAAACCAGAGAGTTCTCAAGCACAAGTGTGAACTCTGCTAGACCAGAAGCTTCACTGCGGCTGCCATACTATGTTTTAGGGAGGGACATCGGCTTCAGCCGTGCCGGCCGAAACAGCAATCAAGATTTCGGCTTTAGCTACTGATGTACCGCGTGGGCGAACGAAACAGAGTCAGACAACAAATACTAAGTCTCATAAAGGAAAAGCTGACCTCAGCGGCTAAAGCCGGGCGAATTAGCATTCCCCTTAACGGCACGGCTGAAGCCGATGCCCCTCCCTAATGCCCAACTCTTGGCAGGAGTGCCGAAAGCCTGCTATTGGCCCGCCGCGCCCTGAGTCCCCAACAACGTCGGATTCCGCGGAAACTTGAAGTAGGGTAGGCGCACGGGGCCTCCGGGAGCCGGCAGATCGATGCTGTCGGCTCGCTTGCTTACGTCGGGTACAAATTGCTGCGCCGCACCGAACGTATCGAAGTCGTCCTGATCAACTCCGTCGCCGCTCACTCCAAATCCGCCCACCATTACACCGTTCTTGTACAGTGGAGTGCTTCCCGGGAAGAAGACAATCCCGTTCTGGAACTGATTCGGAGGCTGGTGTCCGTTGGTGCATGGATGTGCGACATCGAAGAGAAACAAGTTGAAGAACGGACCCGGAGGATTCGCGTCGATGCCAGGCGGAAAGAATGGCTGGGCTCCAAAGCTGATTGTTCGATTGGTGACTGCGGTACCCGGAGGTACACCCGGCATATCCTGCGGATCGACGGTTGGGCTGGAAAAGTAAATGACGTTCCTCGCCTTCGCCACGGCAACGTCCGCAGAGAAGATCGTCGCATCCGGCATGCGATAGAGAGCGAGCAGATCGCCGTTGAGATCGGCTACCGCAAAGATGAAGCGGGCCGGAGAACCGTCGGGCAAGCGAATCACGGCGCGCTCGTTGTTGGCCACTGCGATCGCGGTGTCGACGATGCTGCTCACGTCTTGAACCGTGAGGCCGTTCGCTCCGGCTTTCCTCGTGATCAAATCGCCATCGGGCGCCGGACCTGGACTGTCGATCGGTCCAACCTGGAATGACCCGTTGGCTGTGCCCGCGCTTATTCCCAGAGGCGCAACCTGATTCTGTACGAACGGCAGCGCGATGCCGCCAATGATGACCACACCCGGGGCAGCAGGGCTCGGTATCAAACCAGCGCCGACAATGCCGGAGAATGCCGCGAACTCGTCGGCGTCGTTGCTGGCGCCGGCCACACCTACACCGCCGGCCAGCTTTCCATTCTTGAAAATTGGAACTCCGCCGCCGAGAACCGCGGTCGGATCGGAGTCGAACAGATTGGCTTTGCCCGTGACAATCCCGGTTCCAGTCGTGCTTCCGTCGATGGAACGTGAAGGCTGAAGTGCCTTGCCCGAGAGGTAATTTGTGTTGAAGGGGCATCCACGGTTGGTGTTCTCAATACCGTAGAGATCGGCGTTCGGAACATTCGTGATGCCGGGCGGGAAGTGAATGCCGCTGATGTACCTTACCGTGCGCGATGAGAGTGGCGCCTGATCGTTCGAGAAGAATGAAGCAGTCCGCGCCAAGCCAACAGCCAGCTCGCGTGTGTCTGTCGCTACTCCAAAGTTGCCGATAGAGGTACTCGGAGTGCCCGGCTTTACATACACAGCCAGAATATTTCCCTGGCGATTCGTGACGGCTATTGCCACCGGAACATTCACGGAAGCGGCAGCAGCCGTTACCACCGCGGTTACGTCTTGCGCTGTCAGCTGGTTGGCATTGGTTTGCTGGCCCGGAGCTGGAGCAGGAGCGGGCTGAGGCTGGTCGCCGCCCCCGCAAGAGATGATCCACATTAGGACGGCGAGGCAGGCCGACTGAAGTACGCGCTTACTCATCTGATTAGGCCCGGGGGAAAGGTGCTGGGAAGTTTAGCGAGTCGGCCGCAACTCCACAATAGCAATATGGATGACGACAATTTCACGAGTCGTTCAACGACTTCATTTAACATCGCTGGCTATGAAAAAACCTCTCCTCGGGGGAGTCCTTATCCTCACGCTTGGTCTTGGGCTCCGGGTCCTTCAGGGCTTCTCGGAAAAGAACGGTCGGCTGGTTCTCTCTAGCAGCAAGCTGCTGCTGGAGCCTGTTCCCGGCAATCCGCAATCGACTAACAGCTTTCCCACGGCGATGGCGTTGTCACCCGACGGCAGGTACTTGGCGCTGCTAAACGACGGCTACGGCACGTTCGAGTCCGACTACAAGCAGTCGATCGCAGTTCTCAACATAGCGACGAACAAACTTGCCGACTTCCCCGACGCCCGGCTTGAACGTCATGCCCACCAGACTTATTTCTACGGCTTGGCATTCAGCGCAGACGGCAAGAAGCTCTACGCCAGCATGAGCTCGATGACCGATCCGGCAGGCAGGGACGCGGGTAATACAGGAAGTGGCATCGCGACTTACAACTTTGCCGATGGCAGCATCTCCCCGGCTGGATTCATTCGTTTTCCGGCATCTGGACGGGCGGCTGCGCCAAAGACCGCTCCGGAAGATCCAGACGAGGAACCTAGTTCCGGACCGGGCTTCACAGTGCCATTTCCTACCGGAATTACTTCGTTCCAGCAGCGGGGCAAGGAGATGCTTCTGGTCGCAGATAATCTCTCGGATGCCGCCGAGATCGTCGATCCAGCTTCGAAGGAGATTCGACGCATTGATCTAGCCGTCTATCGCGCCGTGCCCGGTTCATATCCTTTTGCAACTCTGGTGACGAAGGATGGAAATACTGGCTACGTGAGCCTATGGAATGCTTCTCGCATCGCGGAAGTTGACCTCGGAAACGGCAAACTCAAGCGAATGATTGAGCTTCATGCTCCAGCGCAGGCTGAGAAGGCGGGATCGCATCCGACTGCGCTTCTCCTTAGTCCCGACGAGACGCGCCTTTATGTCGCACTAGCTAATACAGACGAAGTTGCCGTAATCGAACGCACAAGCGGGAATGTCTTTTATCTGAGCACAAAGCTTCCGGAGCAGCGGTACGGAGGCAATTTCCCTATCGCCCTGGCAATCACTGCCGACGGCAACCGATTGTTTGTGGCGAATGCAAGCTCAGATGCAGTGGCAGTTTTCGACAATCCCCGTTCCAATTCGAAACCGCGCGGATTCATTCCGACGGAATGGTATCCGACGGCACTCGCAGTGCATGACGGCCAACTCTTCATTGCGACCGGCAAAGGGAAGGGAACCGGTCCCAATAAGGGACTTGCAGGCAAAGTTGACGGCAAGGAGCGAACTGGCTACATCGCCACCCTGTTGCATGGGTCGCTGGCACGGCTGCCGATTGCGGATATCGATTCCCATCTCGCGAGTTGGACCGACGAAGTGATGGCCAGCAACCTGATGCGCGGAAACTCTGACCAGATTGCCTTTGCCACCGGGCGCAATCCGATCAGGCACGTGATCTACATCATCAAGGAAAACCGTACCTACGACCAGATCCTCGGCGATCTGGGAGTTGGCGATGGCGATCCTTCGCTGGTTATGTACGGCGAAGAGATCACTCCCAACGAGCACAAGCTGGCGCGCCAATTCGGCGTGCTCGACAACTTTTATGACAGCGGAGAAGTTTCCGGCGACGGCCACGTCTGGTCCAACGCTGCCATCACCAGCGATTACACCGAGCAGACCTGGGAAATTGACTATCGCAGCAAAGAGCGAACCTACGACTACGAGGGTGTAGTCGATGACCGGTATCCGATTCAGGAACACGTTCCGGATGTCGACGAGCCTGGAACCGGATACTTATGGGGCAATCTCGCGCGGCATGGCGTTACATATCGCCACTACGGCGAGTACATCTCCACGAAGTTCTGCAATCAGCGACAGACGCAGGCAATGCCGCAGGAAGGAACGCCCCTTCCTCAGGGTGCCTCGTGCCCAATCAACTCGATAAAGCCGGGAGATCCCCTGCCAGATCATTTGGGACAGCCACACGGGAGCAAGAGTCCCTGGCCATGGGAGATTCCCATGATCTCCGAGAACGTCGCTACCAAACCGGAACTGGAAGGACACTTCGATCCGCGCTTTCCCGATTTCAATTTGCACTTCCCCGACCAGCTTCGCGCGGACGAATTTCTGAACGAGTTCAGCCAGTTTGTTGTGAAGCGTACTGCAGGCCGCGACACGATGCCGCAGTTCACTCTCTTACGGCTGCCCAACGACCATACTTCCGCGGCCAGACCGGGAATCGCGACCCCAGCCGCTGCCATCGCCGACAACGATCTCGCGCTGGGGCGCGTAGTGGATGCCGTCTCACACAGCCCGTACTGGCACGACACGGCGATCTTCGTCCTGGAGGACGATGCACAGAATGGCGCAGACCACGTGGATGCTCATAGAAGCATTGCGTGGGCTATCAGCCGCTTCTCGCCGCGGCCGAATCGCACCGCATTTGTTGATCACACGTTTTACACGACTGTGAATATGTTGCACACCATCGAAACACTGCTTGGTGTCCCCCCAATGAACAACAACGACTCTCACGCCGCAGTCATGGCGCCCATGTTTTCGGGAAAGGGCGATCAGCCTCCGTTTGTGGCTGACACACGGAATCGCGACAACGGCCTCTTGTACAAGATGAACCCGCCTAAAGGATCGGACGCAAAGCAGTCAGCGCAGCTCGATTTTTCGCGCGCAGACGCAGCCGATGCCGGTGTGCTGAATGCGATCCTCTGGCGCGATCGGATGGGCAATCGACCCGTGCCAAAGACGCCGGGTGCGGAGTTTAAGTAGAAGGCTTTTCACCACGGAGGCACGGAGTACACGGAGAAAGCCAGAACTCCACAAAAGAACACCAAGGGAATCGCTTCGTGTCCCTTTGTGGTTTCTTCCGGTGGCTGTTCTCCGTGCACTCCGTGTCTCCGTGGTGAAAAGGGTCTTACGCGCCCGCCATCACGATGGGCATCGTTGGTGTCTGACTGCCGCCTTCGGGCTCGATGGTAACCGCGAACATTTTTGGCGCAGCTTTCTCCATGTTCGGCATGATCATCGCGGCATTGCCTTGAGCATCGGGCTTGAACGTACCGAATGGCATCGGCGCCGAACCGCTCGCCGGTATCAGCCACAGCTGATAGACCTTTTGCGGCGGCAGCGCCGCCAGATGTTGTGCTGTGAAGACCAGCGTGCCGGTCTTCTGCATGTAGCTGGCGCGTCCTTCGGGAACCGGCTGCGCCTTCGCTGCCACCAGAGCGAAGTGACTCGATTCCGGCGACGTTAGCGTGTCGAGAACCAGTTGAGCGCGCTCCAAATCAGCTTGCCGCTGTGCCGATGCCTGTTGCGATGCATCCAGTTTCCGCCGCAAACCTGTGTTTTCGCGCCATAACATCAAGCCAAAGATCGCCAGCAGCACCGCGGCGAAAGACGGTACAAAACTCCACCACGGACGCCGCATGACAATGGTCTTGGCGCGGCGTGGCTCGGCTTTTAAGGCCTTGAGCAAACGTTCGCGGGAACGCTGTGGCGGAGTCGGCCCTACGCTCGATAAGGCGAGCAGTGCCATATCGGAATTGAGATCGCCCAGCTCTCGCCGGCATTCAGGGCAATCGTCAAGATGACGACTAACTTCGGATGCCTCCTGCTCAGGCAGCTCCCGCAGGGCGTACAGCACCAGATCGTCGGTGACCTGCTGATGGTCTCTCATGCGGCGAGGGCCTTTCGTAGGGTTAATAGAGCAGAGCGAATTCTGGTCTTGATGGTTCCCAGAGGTTCGCCCGTTTTGCCGGCTATTTCGGAGTGGGTGAGCCCCTCGAAAAATGCCATCTCCAGCGGCTTGCGCTGCTCGACCGGCAGGCGTTCCACCGCGGTGCGAATCTTCGCGATCGTCATATTGCGATCGGTTGTTTGCTCGAGGCGCGTATCGACCGCGACGATTACATCTTCGATATCCGTTTCCGGACGGCGGCGGCGCAGATGGTCAATCGCGCGATGGCGCGTGATTACCGCGAGCCATGCCCCGAGGCTGCCCCGGTTGGAATCGAACGTCTGCGGATTCCGCCATAGTTGAAGAAAAATTTCCTGCAAAATGTCTTCCGCCTGTGTGGTTTCACCCAACACGCGCAACGCTACTGAGTAAACTACCTGGGCGTAGCGGTCGTGTAGAGCGGCGAGCGCGTCCTCATCTCCGGCACGGACTCTCGATATCAGCATGGAATCCGTTACTTGCGGCTGATCTTTGGCGCTCGGCGCCGTGCTCATTTCCTCTCCCTAAGAACGAGGCGGTCTGGCGGACGGATTTACGTTTGGGTAACCGGAAGCGGAGATTCTACCTCAGGGGCGGTAACCAAAGTAACGCTAGCGATCATTTAGCTAACATCGCGTTTAGCAGAGCTGCCAGGCGGATCCCGGCCTTCGTGAGCTGCTCCTCCACAACGGGATGGGAGACGTTGTCATAACGCTCGCCGAGGACAATGTGCAAGTCGGCAATTCGCTTGCCGATGTGGTTGTTGTCTGAGCATGCTCCGGCCAGGGGATTGGCGTCGTGCGGCAGAGTGGCAGGCAGCGCGCGGTATGCAGTAATAGCCAAGTCATGGCCCTCCCACGCCCAATCGGCTGCCTGACCTGAGTTCCAGCGCTGCAGGCGAGGGCGGTAACGAAAGTCCAGGAAATCGGCGAACTCCTCTACTGTCATATCGTGCTGAGCGAGCATGCTCTGGGGAATTCCGGTGTCCCAAACTGCGTGCAGATTCGGGAAATAATCCTCTTTCTGCGGATTAGTCACGCGAGGTTCTTCATCCTCAAACTCCACTGGGACGCAGTTCCCACCTTCATCGCCGTTGGTTTCATCGTGCAGTGGCTGATGAATGTCGCCCATAAAATGAATGAGAAAACGCAGAGCATCGGCACGGGCTTTGGGATCGCTGCTGGTCTTGAGTTGCTGCGTGTACTTCGTAATTGCATCCACGATGCAGCCTTGTTGGCATGCCTGGCTGATCTGGTATTTGTCGCGCGAAGCGGTGAGAGGGATGTTGATGTAGTGCAGCGGACCTGTATCCGGCTGGTCAGAGCGCACGTCGTCGGCCCAGCTTGCAACTTCAACCATCGGAGGCAAACCCGAACTGCGGCAGAAGTGATGGAGTGTGGAGGCCACGGGGCTCGCAGCCAGGATTGAATTGACCTGACTCGCAACCTGAGGCTGAAGGTGCTTCATCGCAATCAGTGCCACGATCTGGTGGCCTTCACAACCCCAGGCGTGCATTGGGAGAGGCGCGACAGCAATTAGGAATAGCGCAAGCGAGCACAGCAGGCGTTTGATCATGATTGGCAGAGATTCTATAGCAGTGGTTGGGCGGGTAGAGACGCACACGCTACAAGGCTGCC
>QIBC01000013.1 GCA_003225215.1 Acidobacteriota bacterium | reverse complement strand
GGGAAGTGTATGGGACGTATGAGGAAGTCAGCGTTACGTAAACGGAGTGTCCGGACGCCCCCGCCCGGCGTACTGCGTCGGACTTCAACGCTCGATAGTTCCTCGTCGATGCATTCAGCACGCCGGGCGAGGGCGCCCGGACGCTCCGTTCCTAGCTATTGCTTGTAGCCTATTGCCTATCGCTTATCGCCTATTGCTCCGCGGTTCGTGGTAAAACTTTGCTCATGAAAATCCGGCTTCTTCTCATCTGCGCGCTGTTTTCCCTTGCATCGCTTGCTGCCGATCTTCCACAAAAGGAAGTTCACGGAGGCCACGGCATTACGCTCCCACCTCCGCCTCCGACAGAAGCCAAGCCCGTGACTGATACCGTTTCGGGACACTCTGTTACCGATCCCTATCGCTGGCTTGAAGATCAGACGAGCCCGGAGACGCGCGCGTGGATCGACTCGCAGATGCATTACACGCAGCAGTATCTATCGCAGGTAAAGGTGCGGCCGGAGATTGTTAAGCGTCTCACTGAACTCGAGCATATCGAGACGATTGGGATCCCTATCGAGCGCAACGACGTCTACTTCTACTCCAAGCGCTTGCCGGACGAGAACCAGGCATCGATTTACATCCGCAAAGGCTTGCATGGCGGCGATGAGCGGCTGATCGATGCCACCAAATTGAGCGCCGATCAGAATACGTCGGTGCACATCAATGACCTTTCGATGGACGCTTCGCTTCTCGTGTATGGAGTACGGGAAGGCGGAGCCGACGAGCAAACCGTTCATCTGATGGATGTGCCGAACCGCAAGGACCTGGCTGACGTGCTGCCGCGCGCACGCTACAGCGGCGTGAGTCTCGCTCCCGACAAGCAGGGGCTTTATTACGCGAAGTACGAGCCAACAGGCACGATCGTCTACTACCACCCTATCGGGACCCCGGTGGAATCGGATCAGCTGGTTTTCGGCAAGGAATACAAAGGCGAGAAGTTCGGACAAATGGAGCTCATCTCTCCCGACATCACCGAGAACGGACGATATCTGCTGATCGCCGTAGGTCACGGAGTGCCGGCCAAGCGCGTGGACATCTACGCCAAAGACCTGCGCAAGCCCGGCTCCGAACTGCGCGAGATGATCCACGGCATCGACAGCAGATTCACGCCGGTGAACTATGACGACGATCTTTATGTGCTGACCGACTACCAGGCTGAAAACTATCGCGTGGTCAAAATCAGCATGAACGATCCCGCTCCTGACAAGTGGCAGGTAGTCGTTCCCGAAGGCAAAGACGCCATTTCGGGAATCTCAATCGTCGGCGGCAAGCTCTTCGTCACCGGACTTCACGATGTCGTGACGCAGACGCGGATTTTCACGCTTGATGGGAAACAAACCGGCACGATTACGTATCCCGCTCTGGGCTCGGCTACTGAAGTCTTTGGGCGCGAGGACTCGACGCACGGCTTTTACACCTTCGACTCCTTCAACATCCCTCCGGGGATTTATCACTACGATGTCTCTACCGGAAAGGCCGAGGTCTTCGCCAAGCCCAAAGTCCCGTTCAACTCTGACGCGTATGAAGTGAAGCAGGTCTTCTACAACTCGAAAGACGGCACTCGTGTGCCGATGTTTATTTCGTCGAAGAAGGGCCTCAAGCAGAACGGAAGCGTGCCCACTCTCATGTATGCGTATGGCGGCTTCCTGCTTTCTCAGACTGCGCATTGGAATCCCGAATACGCCTGGTGGATGGAGCAAGGCGGCTTCTATGCGCAGCCCAACCTGCGCGGTGGAGGCGAGTACGGCGAAGCCTGGCACAAAGCGGGCATGTTCGAGAAGAAGCAAAACGTCTTTGACGATTTCTTCTCCGCCGCCGAGTACCTGGTCACAAACAAGTACACTTCGGCCGCGCGACTCGCCATTCGCGGCCGCTCCAACGGTGGCCTGCTGATGGGCGCCGCGCTCACGCAGCGTCCGGATCTGTTCGGAGCGATTTGGGTTGGCTATCCGCTGCTCGACATGATTCGCTTCCACAAGTTCCTGGTCGGGCGTTGGTGGACTTCGGAATACGGATCGGCCGACGAACCCGATCAATACGCATACCTGATCAAGTACTCGCCCTACCAGAACGTGAAACCGGGCACAAGATACCCGGCGATCATGCTGAACAGTGGGGACTCAGATACGCGCGTGGCTCCACTGCATGCCCGCAAGATGACCGCGCTGCTGCAGGCCGAGGATGGAAGCGATCGCCCCGTGCTGCTGCACTACGAGCTCAAAGCGGGACACAGCTCGGGAGTCTCGATTCAGCAACTAGTCAACGACACTGCGGATGAGTTGGCGTTTCTGTGGAACGAAACCAGCGGGAAGTAGTCAGTTGACGCCTGTCAGTACCGGCGATGACTTAGGGAGGGGCATCGGCTTTTAGCCGTGCCGTTAAGTTGGCCCGTCACTTTTCTCCGGCTTTAGCCGCTGAGGTAAAGCCTTTCATTTGGTCCAGTGATTCCCGGGCCGACGGAACCTCAGCCGCTAAAAGCCGGGAGTCTTATTGTTCGTTAGCGGCACGGCTTAACAGGCTGCGGAAAATGCTGTGGGATAACATCCTGTCAACTCTGCCGCTGTCATCTTGAGGCCCGTCTTTGGCCCTGAACTTGTCGAAGGGGTCCCCGCAATGATTGGAACCTACATGCCGTGTCGCGGCACTTCGGCGAAGATCTTCCTGAAAGAGCCAGGATGCAGCAATCAAGTCTGATTCATTTCGGGAGATCCTTCGGCCAAAGACGGGCCTCAGGATGACAGTTTCGAGAATTCCACAATTGTTTTTCCGCAACTGTGAAGCCGATGCCCTTCCCTAGTGCTTCAATTTTGTCACGGCTTAAGGATGGATTCTCGCCGCCCATCCGCCTCCGGGTGCGAGCTTGATGGTCATTTTTGTCCCTCTGTTCACGCGACTGCTCGTCTTCTTGTAGTCGCTCGCCCACTTATCTGCGTTGATCCCATCCTGGTAAGCGTCGATCGTGAAACTTCCCTCGGGCAGGAAGGACAAGTCGATATTAAGGCTACGTGGAGTCCAGTCGGTCATCGCGCCGATATACCAGTCGCGTCCGTTTCTTCTGGCGACTACGACATAGTCGGCAATGCGCCCATCGAGCACTTTGGTCTCATCCCATTCCGTGGGGACCGCAGCAAGAAATTCCATGGCTTCGGGCTCACGCAGGTAGCTTGAAGGGCTGTCCGCCAACATCTGCAGTGGGCTTTCATAAACGACATAGATAGCAAGCTGATGGCAGCGTGTACCCAGCGACATCGGCTGCGCGAAGAGCGGCGCGAAGCTTGACTTCGACGCATTACGCATTGCGCCGGGCGAAATCCACCAGCATCTTGCGCTTCGCGGCTTCCCTGCTTACCTTGCTGTAAAAATTCATTACCAGCTGATCGCTGCGCTGCATGAAATCGACTTTGATGCCCCTGACGCCCCACTTCTCATACTGATCGAGTGCTGGAATCAGTTGATCGTCGAGCGTCTTCCAGACGACCCACAGAATGATCCCGACATTCTTCTGCTTCGCGTAAGCGGTCAGCTCTTCCATGTTGATTTCGGGAACAACGTCAAGAACATTGCCTAGCTTGTACCAGCCCTCGTCGAGGATTACATACGGGATTCCGTACTTTGCGGCAAAGTCGATGTAGTACTTGTAAGTCTGCGTGTTGATTCCCGATTTGAAGTCAACACCGGAAATGTTGTTGGCATTCCACCAGTCCCACGACACTTTGCCGGGCTTGATCCAGGAAGTGTCCTGCAGTTGCGACGGCTTCTCCAACAGCCAGACCAACTGGTTTGTCAGCAGATCGCCATCTCTTTCCGCGATGCCCAACACTCTCCAGGGAAAAGTCCGCGTCCCGGAAGTGACTGCGATGTAGTCGGCGCTCTCGACGACCTTGAAGTCACGGTCGCCCTCCAGCTTCTCCTTCAATGGATACGGCGGGAAAGCCGCAGCGAGGCCATTCCCTGTGATGCCGCGCAACCACATCCCGGGATAATCTTCTACGTCGGATTCAGCAATCGCGATCTTTGTCCCTCGCGCATCCACAACGGCGGGCAGTGTGGCCAGCGATCCCGGACCGATTCCGGTCAGGAATTGCGGCAGATATTTTCGTTCGTTGTGGGAGAAGAAGCTGTCTTCTTGGGGGTAATACACCACGAAATTGCTGGGGAAATTCCAGTTGTCCTGCTCGCCATAGACCTTCACCTGCTGCAATGCAAACCCCGTCTCCACGCGATAGGCAACGCCCTCGTTGTAAGCACGGAAGGCGACCGAGTACCCGCCGTCCATAGTCAAGCGCAATTCCTTGTAGTTGTCGCGAATCTGCGCAAACTTCTGGCGTACCGTTGGCTTGATTACCTCATCGTTAGCCCGCTCCTTCGCCTCCACCACCTTCGGTTGCAAACCCAGCGCCTTATGCTCGACGTCGAGAGAAAACGTACTGTTCTCGAGCAGCGTTCTCCCACCGAGGAGCACGTCATACTGTATTTTCTCGGCGGCGCGAATCTTGACTTGGATTCGATTGTCGGGCGAGCGTAGTTCGTAGCTAGACTGCGCAGCAGCGATTCCGCAAAGCGACAGCGAGAGCATCAACAACAAAACGTTTTTGCAGGAAAGCTCACAGCTTTTCCTCTTTTCACATGGATACGTCTTGTCGCTCGTAATTGAAGTCTTCATGCGTTACCTTTCCGCGCTCGCGCCGTCAATTTCAACGACAACAACAGTAGCCATCGGATCCAAAATGGGACGTGACAAAATGAGCTGTCGCTTCCCCGCTTCCTCTTTGACCTCTACCGGTTTGCCGTCGGCGAGCTGATAGGCTCGCTTGATCGCGTTCTTCATCGGCGGCAGATCGAATGCCACGCGCGGTTCCTGGAAGAAGGTGAAGTAGACTTTTCCGGGTTTCGTGGTTGCCCGCCACTCGTTGTGCGCAAGCATGAGCGGCTGGCCGCGCAGGTCTTTTGTGCCCTTTGCGCTCGGCTCGCCAAATTCGTCGCCCCACGGCGAGGGTCCGGCTCCGTAGACTGCTTCGCCGTTCGCTTTCAGCCATCGCCCTACAGTCCGCAGATTGTCCTGGCTCGCCTGCGGAATCACTCCGTTCGACATCGGGCCCACATTCAGCAGATAGTTGCCGCCTTTGCTCACGATATCTACAAGTTTGAAGGTGATCTCCCCGGGTGACTTCCAATCCTGATCGTCTTTGCGAAAGCCCCAGGTGTGATTTGTGGTGGCAGGCACTTCCCAATATTCCTGCTGAACGCCGGATGGAATCACATTGTCGCCCGTAGAAACATAGTCGCCCGAAGCGCCGAGTCGGCCATCGATCAGCGTTTTAGGTTGTAGCGTGCGCAGAATGCCGGCAAAGCGCTGGGCGCGTTCGGGGGTCATCATTCGCGGTGTGTCGAACCAGATGAGAGCGACGGGACCGTAGTTGGTGAGCAGCTCGCGGACTTGCGGTTCGGCCTTGCCCCGAAGATATCCGTCGTAGTCCTTGAGTTCTTTCTTGTCGGGTCCCAAATCGGGACCAAAGTCCCAATCGTTGCCCGCGCCGCCTGGCTCATGCCAGTCCTGCGATTGTGAGTAATAAAAGCCAAGCGGCATTCCGTGCTTCTGGCAGGCGGCCGAGAGTTCCTTGAGGATGTCACGATGAAAAGGCGTCGCGGCCACGACGTTCCAGCGGCTGACCTTGGAATCAAACATGGCAAAGCCATCGTGGTGTTTCGACGTGATCACGATGTATTTCATCCCGGCATCCTGGGCAAGTTGCACCCAGGCATCGGCGTCGAATTTCACCGGATTCCACTGCTTCGCCAATTGCTCATACTCGGCCACCGGAATATGGGCGCGATTCATGATCCACTCTCCCAGTCCGGGAATCTGCCTGCCCTTCCATTCTCCGGCCGGGATGGCATAGAGTCCCCAGTGGATGAAAAGACCGTACTTGGCGTCTTTGAACCAGGCTAGCCGCGCCTGCTTCGCCTCGGGTGACTCGGGATCGGAAGTTCGGGTTTGCGCAAACGCTGCATTAGCCTTAAAGACGAGGAGCGGAAAAAGAATCAGGACAGAAAGATAGCGTTTCACGGCTGCCCATCTTAACAAGACTGCCGAGACACATTTCATTAGGCAAGAAGCACGCGTACTCGCGACGGATACACCTGCACACACTTCTTTTGTGAGGACCCACCAAGGTGTGAGTTGAGCGAAGAACCTGCTGGACAGCAACGCTCGAATTCGCGCGAATCTGGCAAACCAACAGCTGCCCAGTCAGTATCCGATTCCTATACGCCAAAGAACAGGAGGTTTCTATGCATTTGCTCTGGTGGATAATCGTCGGCCTTATCGCGGGATGGGCGACTGGAAAAATTATGCGCGGCTCGGGATACGGTCCTCTGATGGATATCGTTGTCGGCATTGTCGGCGCGGTTGTAGGTGGCTGGATCATGCGCGCTCTTGGTTTCGCAGGCCAAGGGGGCATGCTCTATACCATATTGGTAGCGATCGTGGGTGCCGTCATCCTGACATGGGTCTTCCGGCTTGTGACTGGAAGTGGACGAACAACTGGAAGCGGTGGATTGCGAAAAGTGGCTTGATCTACTCCATCTCCCTTTCTGTCCTCAAAGAGCCTCGCTGTGCAAGCGGGGCTCGTTTCGCTCGGCCTATCCAGCGAGAGAATGGACGAAAGCTGCTGGGCGTGACTCTCACACTAACGAGGCGGCGAAGACGGCCAGCGGTGACGCGTGCAACGCAGGCGGTGCGGGCAACCAAGGTATCTGGCGGCTGAGGTCAACCTTTCCCGAAAAATTGTTTCACGGGAAACAACGCAAGTTGACAGTCCGGCATCTACTCTCCCCGCACCACTGTGCGCGTTTGATGAGAGCATGCCTCACCATCGCGCTCGCGGGCTCAGGAGCTCCATATTATGGCTGCAGACCGGATCGTCTTGAGCGTAAAAGCCTCGATCGCCATTCGAAAGAACGATGAGAACGACTTAACTGACTGCTTTGAACTCTTGTTCGACAGCAGGGCGCAAGCGCTGCCTCCCGGAGCGAGAGCCTCGGTTGTGTCTGGACGACAATTGCTATACCGGATCGGTTCTGTATATGTCGACATGCAAATCGACAAGAACTCCGATTCTGAACGTGCTTCTCTGGTCGGTCAAATTCTAGACAGTGCGAGGCCGGGTCATCCCGCAGCGGGGATTCCGGTCGCCCTGCAGGGGCGCGGTGGGAATATTGCCCGCACCATGAGCAACGACAACGGTGAATTTCGCCTCGAATTTGATGTCAGGAATGATCTAAAACTTTCGCTCGCAATGGACCGCAGACATCCTGTGTACCTGCCGATCACCAATATCGAATTGGAATCAGAGAGCGGTTCGGCTGGCAAGAGACAAAAAGCAAGCGCAGCCACGCATTCGCTGGCTCAGCACAGGTAGAGGACGAAATTAAGCCTGAGGAGTGCTGGATCCATTCAGGTGTTGTTCCCCAGAGGAGCTGCTTCGGGATATGAAAGCTACGGATCTTGGTTGCCGCAAAGGAGCAATAACCCGTTTCTTTGTCGCACTCTTCTGCTTGATACTTGTTGTCCTACTGCAGGCTGGCCTTGCGGCTACGCCGGCTTCGCTCCGGCTAAACGCGCAGCTGCTAGGTGGAACATCCTCTGCTTCCCATGCTTCCCGTGCTTCCCGCTTTATTGTGCGGGATATCGCGGGGCTGTCGGGAATTAATCTGACCTGTTCGCTACTCGGTTGCCAGGTATTGCAAAGCGTGGGTGATCCTGACGGTCAGTTGTTCGTCGTCCAATCTTCCGGACTCATCGACTCAGCGCTGTTCCTCACTCAGTTATTGTCCGCCGGTGGAGTAATTAGCGCCGAGCCCGATCAGTCCGGGCATACCCCTCCAGCAGCAACGAACGTCTGGCCCTGGTATGCCTACGATAGAACGCTCGTTTCTTATTTCGGAGCAGCGGTTTGGGAGGGATATCTCATACAGACTCCGAATCAAATTGTGCGAACTGCGGAGGCGCAGTCTGCATTTGCAGTTAGTGGCTCAGGAACTACAGTCGCTTTGATCGACACCGGCGTCGACCCAAACAATACGATTCTCGCCCCCAACCTGGTTTATGGCTACGATTTCACACGCAACACCGACGGCGGTTCAGAGATGGCCGACCTCACGCAATCTACCGTTGGGGTGGTGGACGGTTCTCCGGCCCCACTAAATTCCTCCTCGGCAGGCGTGATCGATCAGTCTACGGTTGGAGTGGTCGATCAATCTACGGTTGGAGTGGTCGACCAATCCCGATACTCGGCTTTCGGGCATGGAACCATGACGGCTGGAATCGTACATCTAGTCGCTCCGAATGCTTCGCTAATGCCACTAAAAGCATTCAGCGCAAGCGGCGTCGGCTATGAGTCGGACGTTCTGCGCGCTGTCTACTATGCCGTAAACCATCACGCGAAGATCATCAGCATGAGCTTCGAGTTCGCGAGCCCGTCGGTTGAACTCGCCAATGCAATCACTTATGCAACCACCAAGAACGTGATCTGCGTGGGGTCGGCCGGCAATAGCGCTTCCATGACCGTCGTCTTCCCCTCCGGACTGCCGAACGTGATCGATACGGCATCGACATCGAACACGAACACACCCTCCTCATTCTCTAATTACGGCACACCACCAGTATGGATTTCCGCGCCCGGAGAAGCAGTGCTGACAACCTATCCAAACCAAACCTACGCACTAGGATGGGGGACCTCGTTCAGTACACCGTTCGTTTCCGGAACCGTGGCCTTAATGGCCAGTCTCAACGCTGCGAACATTGATCTGCTGAATCAAAGCACTGCGGCACAGTCTCTTTCTCATGCGCAACCGATTCCGCAGATCGGATATGGATTTGGCGTGCTGGACACGTATCAGGCCGTGCAGGCGTGGCAAAATTTCTTGAGCCTGAATGTCACGGTTTCCTGTTCCAACCTGTCTTGCCAGACGACCATTCAGTGAAAAAAAAGAGCCAGCCCTTCTGAGAGCTGGCTCTTTCCCGTCGTGCTGAGGCCATTACCTCAGCACGTTCAAAACTCTGCCTCTGTCTTAATTATTGATATTCGAAGCAGTTCTATTTTGATCAGAGTAGCGTGGAGATTACGGTCACGGTAACGGAATTGGATGTGCCGCCTCCCGGACCGGGGTTCGACACTGCAACGGCATGTTGCCCAATTAGCAAGTCATTATTAGGCACTTGAGCCGTAAGCTGAGTTGAACTTACGAGTGTCGTCGGGATTACCTTGCCGTCGACAGTTACAGCCGATGCTCGATTAAATCCGGAGCCGCTGACAGTAAGCGTGTAGGTGCCAGACATCGCGAGGATCGGATTTGGTGAAACGCTGGAGACAGCTGGACGCGGATTATTGACGGTCAAAGTGACTGCGCCGGATGTTCCGCCGCCAGGACCGGGACTCGAGGCAGTGATAGAAAGATATCCTCCCACCGCCACATCTGAAGCAGGTATTGCCGCGGTCAATTGAGTACCGCTGACGGGTGTAGTAGCTCGGTTAGCCCCATTTACTTGCACGACCGAAGCACCAACAAAACCACTCCCATTTGCCGTCAGCGTGAAGCCCGAAGTCCCTGCTGCGACACTTGCCGGCGTGATACTCGAGAGTACAGGAGCTGGGTTCAGAATTGTGAGATTGATCTTGCTGGACGTCCAGTTTCCTTCGCTGGAGTTTAGAACTGCCAGTGGTTGAATCCCGGCTTGAGCCAGATCGCTACTGTTGAGCTGAACATTGAGCTGTCTGCCACTCACGTATGTAGTCGTGCGAGCGCTCCCATTAATGGAAACTTGGGAGTCGCTAAAGAAGTTTGTGCCCGTCAGTGAGATCGTTTGTCCTGATGCTCCAACCGTAACGCTAGAGGGAGAGATGCTGCGCAAGATAGGCATGTTAGATGAGCCCTGCAGCAGAGGATTGAGAATTGCCGCCATGGCGCTGGCTGACATTAACTTGTTGACATATGAATGCCCGGCGTTCGGGGTTTGGAACCAGATATCGTAGCCGGGACTTGACTGGCTAGCGTCTTCAAGGGTGATCACCCCGTTATAACCATCAAGAGAGAAGTTAGTCCCAATACCACCACGCGCCGCAAACAGCAGTGCAGCCTGTCCCCAAGCCGGATCCGTTGGGGAAGCATACAAGTTGTAAGCGAACTTAACGGGATCCTGGCCAGGATCGGAGGAGGGAGAAGGACCGGTGATCACGTCCACGCCTACGTCGAATCCAACAGCAACAATCTCACCCGGCCAGTTGTCAATTACGTATTTAGCGGCATCCGCATCAACCCGGAAGTTGTGCTCGCTTCCGTAAGGGTAAACACCGGCGGAGGGCACGAAGCGCTTAACTTTTTGCGCGACGAGCTCCCTGCCGGTAAGCGGACTGATCGCGTCGGGCGGGCTTTGCAGAAGGGCCTGCAAAGGTTGATAGAAACCGCATGCCACAATGTACACGCTTTGGTCGGGTGCCTTTGCTAACGTCTGCCGGTAAACAGTTACCGCATCCGGGTAGTTGAAGCGCGTGTCCCCTGTAGTCCCGAATCGATTCGCGACACCTTGTGCGTAGGGGCTCCAGGCCGCATTTTCAACAGTAGGCGTACTTCCCTTGTGCGCACCAATGGGAACCTCGGAATGAGCATAGTAATTCGCAATAGCGCGCATTACCGGAGCACTGTAGTCATTAGCTGACGAAGCGATAATCGCCAGAACATTAACTTCGCCCCGATTAGCCAGCGCCCACAAGACTGCGTGGTCACCGACGTCATCCACGTCCGAAGACATATCAGAGTCGATGATGATGTTGATGGGTTGAGTCGGTTCCTGCAGTTGCGCGACTGCAGGAATCGCGAACACTGACAAAAGACATGCGAATACGAACGACGAGAGTGGGTGTTTCATTGGATTACCTCGGAAGATGGTGAGAACTCAGATATTCAGGCTGGAGAGCCCAGCCGGTGGCTTTCATCCAGATTGGAAACGGAACCTAGGGTTCTGGATTAGAAACTCAGTTTCCCATTTGGCGGGGGAAAGTCACTTCCGCATTCATAGGAATTTCTTCGTGCGCCAAAACAGGACATTGTTTTGGATATCGTCGCGGCCAGGCTGCTGGTCGAAGGCTGTCGACGAAAGGACGCAGCCGCGAAAACAACAACTCGCGATCGTCTCGCGTCAGCAACGCCATCAACCCGGCCGCGGTCGCGACCACGAGAGTGAATGAAGCCATAACAATCCAGCGAAGCAGCATCAGTCTGGGGAGCATGGAATGTATTGCGAAGGCAGCGCCGAGGGTGGCTGTGGCCACTGTTGCGAAACCGAGCCAAAAGCGGAAGGCAAAGGCGCCATAAGGCTCGCCGATGATCTGACATGTGGCTTTGATCACGAAATGGTAGCAGCCAAGCGCCTCCCCCAGTGTCAGTCCCAAGGGTACTGCCCAGGTTCCAAGGAACGGAACCAAGGCCATCACAATGCCAAGCCCCACGACCGCTGATAAGAAATACCCGACAGCTTGCACCTGATGGCGGTTAATAGCAGTTGCTACGGTTGAACTTGCGGCCCAAGGAGTCTGGAAAGCAAGCAGCACTAGAAAAAGACGCAACAACATCACATCGGGCTCGATGCGCCCGCGAGTCCAGACCGTTATAATCTGCGCGCCTTCGTACCACGCGCAGGCAACCAGCGCCAGAGTAATGACGCTTGTTGCCGCAACGGTGACGCGATGGACCACACGCAATCCTTCAAAGTCGCCGAGGGCTTCCATGCGCGCGAATTGAGGACAGAGCGCAAGCGTGATGCTATACAGCGCCTGACGAATCACGTCAATGATCGCCTTGGACATCGACAGCACAGCCACGGCGAGGCCGCCCATAGCTACCGAGACCACAAGAACGCTGCCCTGATAGGCGATCAGGTTGCCGAGGAGTAATAGAGCGAAAAGAAGACTCGGATGTCCGAGGTCTTTAAATACAGAAAATTTGGCGTTCGCAAGGCTGGGGAAAAATTCCGGCAGACGACGGTGCACGTCTAATAGCACGAATGCAACCAAGGGAACGATAGTCAGAAGTTGCACAAAGGCAATGGCCAACATCCCTCCACCGGCAACCAGGACCACCGCCGAGAGCAACATGGCCAACAGCAACTGGGCATTCGCCAACCACTGCGAGCGCGCCATATCACCCATAGTTTGGTAAATGGAACTGATCAGCCGAACCGGCATCGACCACATCACATAAGAGGTGAGCAAGACAATGACGAGCGTTGCGATATTCGGCTTGGTCAGCTTCAGGCCGATCCACTGCGGAACAGGCAAGAGCCACACGAACATCGCCACAGCGAAAGTGACGGAGACAGATAGACTGACATAGAAGGCTAACGCGGTGTTTTGCACAGCCCGATAGTCTTCGAAGTCATCTCTGGCATAAGCTTGCGTCAATCGATTAACGACTGCCTGTTGCATGCCGATATCCAGGCTCGTGAGATAACTTACGGTCGCAAACAAAGCCAGGTACTCTCCATACAGGCTGGCCGACCAGTACTTCAGGAACAGCGGGACCAGAACCACTGATCCAAGGCGCACAACAATGTGCCCGCAGAAAATGGCATTCACTGCGTGAAGAAAGCGACGAAGCATCAGGACGATACTTTCGAAAAAGACTAAGAATGGGGGGTCTTGTCCAGCGGACAATCGGCGCGTGCTTGACTCAGTTATTTTCTAAAGAGCAGCAAAGCCGATGGGTTGATCCCATTTCGGAGTAACAGAGACTGAGGTTTCTGATCGGCTGCCTTCAACAACGAGACAAAGAGTCCGTCATTTCTGGACAAGGCGCTCTTCACTGTATGGCAGCGATCACAACTCTCGCCATTCGGATGGATGATCCTGCGTGCGATCTGCAACAATCCCGGCTGATATGCATGATCGGCGATGCCGCAGCGGAGTAACTGAGCCTCACGCCTGCAGGGGATATGTCCCGGAGCAAAGGAACGTCGAGCTACGCGGAACATCGATAAGTCGGGTTCAGTGTCGCCAATCGCCAGGGTTTCACAGCCCGTGTGACTCACGGCATCGAGCAGTGAGAGCAGCCCGCTGCCTTTGTTGCTCTCTTTGGCAAGAATTGCTGTATCCAACCCGGTGTGATGCGCCTGCAACCTGTCAACCTTGAGACCCGCCAACAAATCCTGAACCAGAAGGGAAGGAACCGGAACTGTTCGGCCTCCCTGGTAAGTAAACGCGCGGAGAGAATAGCGATAATCTTCGTTCAAAAAGACTCCTGGAATGCGTAGAAACGCATTTCGCACCTCCTCCAACTGTTCGCGCGATTCCGAAGACACCAGCGCGATCTCGCGATCGGTGGCGCCATCCCAGCATACGGCTCCATATTCTGCGACGCCCCCAACAAAGCCATAGGACGCACAATACTGCTTCACTTCCCGGAGCGTGCGAGCGGTGTTTAACGCGATCGCGAATCCGTGGGCATGAAGCAAAGAGATCGCTTCAATGCCGGCGGCCGTCGTCGACGGAAAACCAAAAACCATTCTGTCCAGCACGCCGTCAATATCCGCTACAACGAGAGGGGAGCTCCATTGGACATCACGCGGGCGTTGGCACAGCTTTCCGCATTCACGGATGGTTTCCGCTACCAAGAAGTTCCAGGCGGCAATATATTCTTCATGGAATTTTGTCCGGAGCTTGAGAAGCCGCGGATTCTGCAAGCCAAGGATAGCCTGGTCCTGGGCCCACAAGCCCGCAAGTAACTTATTGAAGAAGAGGCGCTGCCCAACCTCGCGGTCGCCGGTTTGTTGCGCGTACGCATCGACCAGCTTCGCGGATTCCGCTTCCGAAAGCCCAAACTGGAAAATTGCATCGGCAAGATCATAGGCAGGATCGGTCATCATCAACTCGTTCTTGCCCTGCCCGTGATGTTCGAAATCTGTTTTCAGCAAACGGGAATCGACTGAGATCCACTCTGCCTGCGACATCTTGCCATCAGTCAGCACAGCGCCCTGGCAATTCTTGCGTGCGAGTTCCCGCTGAATACTCTGCCGCTTCATTGCGGCTACAAACCGTGAACTGTAGGCTCCTGCCAGAGCTCTTGCTAAGATCTGGAATCCGCGATGACGGCCCTCATTCACCAGGTCGGACGCCGGGTCACTCTCAAGCACTAAGTTACGCGCACGCGTCGCCACGTAGGAGGCGAGAGTCTCAATGATTGTTTGGCGATCGCGAGGAGAATGAAGCGAGTCTGGAGTTTGGGGAAACCATTCTGTGTATAGGATCCCCTCCCGCACACCCAGCATTGGGGGAACGAACTCCTGCAATTGCTGTCCGGCCCAAAACGCATGGTACCCAAGCCATCCCCAGCCAACGCTTTTCGCCAGGATGTGGCGTGTTTCTTTCTTACCCGCGGAATCTGTCAAATGCACCCGGTAAATTCGCTTGAGACGAACGTCAACACGGTTCGGAGCGGTTCGCCAGAGGTCGTTCAGCTCTTCTGTCGTTTGACTTTCAACTATGGTTGCGCTTCTGTGGCCGCGAGCGTTGAAATATTCATTCAATCGTTCTTCCACTGCTGGATTCGAGTCGAGCAGGCGCTGCTTGTATCGTTCTGCCGGCTCCAGCGTGATCACGGGAATCTGAGAAATGCAGCGGAACACACTTGAATTTTTCCATTCCGGAATGGCTGGTTCGACAGGGTTCAGGATGACAATGGCATCATCCGTAAAGCCGGCAAGACGAAGCAGACCCACAGTTTTCGCCAGCGTTTGCCCTGAATGGATCGATTCATCGATGATCAGCGCACGCGCGTTTTTTACGGCAGCGCGCCGAAGGCTGGATTGTTCCCATCTGGTCAGGCCCTTCCGCGGCCGAACAGCAAGCCACTCTGCTTTGCGAAGTTGACTGCCAAGGTAGGCGCACAATAGTGGCGCCAGAAATGATCCGGCCGTGCGCAGTCCCAACACAATCAGAGGCCGATCAAGGTCGGGGAAAGCAGCAACGAACTTGCGGCCAAGCTCAAGGCAATCGTCAGGCGCAAAATCGCGTGAACGGAAAAAGGCGGGAAGCTTCGGGCGCTGCCGCCATAGACTGGCAGGAAACGGCCCGGGCAACAGGTCCGCTAATCGCGTTCGAAGCTTCAATAAGACGCTTGGATCCGAGTCGGCGCCTGCCAGCGAATGACGCAGAAATTCGGTGACGGCCGCACCCCAGTCCTCTTCCCAACGGCGCAATTGAGTCAGTGACGCAGACCGCAATCTGCCGGCGAGATCGAAGAACTTATCGATGCCCTTGACAGCCAAATTGGCGAATGGCACCGTCTTACCGATACGGGCAAAGTCATAGTTATTCCCGGCGAGAAAGTCGTCGATCGTATCGGTGATCGTGCATGAAAGCAGAAAAATGTTTGTGATCACCTCCGAACGTCGCCAGTCTCGCGGCGTCCGATCCAGCCGGTTCAGTTCGTCGACGAGATGACGGGTCAATTCTCGAACCGTAGGAAAACAATTGAGACACCATGGATATTGGTTGTAGAAGTCATTCTCTGCAGGCAAGGTTTGTGCTGCCAGGGGGCGCTCGGCAGCTCGAGCACTTACAAACTCTGTCACCCCTGCACTGTCAACCGCCTTTACACATGATCTGTCCAAGAGTTCAGTAGATCCGGAAGCGGAATAGCTCGCGTCGTTTTTGAACTCAAGATCGCCGAAGTTTACGGCATCGCTGGTTTCAAATTGGCAAAGTTTGTGGGGCGGATGTGTGCTCATATACCGATTTACTCCAAGGGTTTGTGTCGCTTTTTACAAGCTTGACTGGCGCGTCAAGCCTTCCTGAAGAACAATGTTTTCTGTGCAGAGGGGCTCTCGGCTATTGGATAAGTTTTCCACGGGTTGAGCCATCGTCTGAACCCGTTCCAGGATCAGCTCAAGAAGCTGTTCCTGGTCATAGAGAGAAGTGAAAGTATGATCCGATCGACGGACGATGCTAACTGCGATACTTCCACAATGCGACAGCTGTCGCAAGTATTTCCCGACGGTGTCGTGTAATTCTTCGAGACTTGGATCGCCTTCGGAGCAGACGAGCGTCACACGAACTCCACGATCGGCCAAACACCGCAGACTGTGGAGCAGGGGGCTTTCAGGGGAGGCACCCGGACCAAAGCTAACCCGACGCTTGACTTCGGAGCACATGACCCGAAGTAGAAATCGATAGTTAGCTTTTCCGGTACACAGTTTCTGCCAGCTCCTAGGATTAACTAAGGCGAAGTTGCGATAGTAGTGGGCTGCTCTGCGCAAGGCGAGATCGGGCGCATTCTCATCCTGATCCTGAGTGAACGGAAAGTTGATGAGAACTGCGCCGATGACCCGAGGGTCGTTAAGGGCAGCCTCGAGCGAAATCACAGCTCCTGAGCAGCCCCCCATCAGGATGAACCGATCGATGTTGTGTGCCCGTTGCAGGAAATCCATCGCCTCCTGCGCTTCACTGACCGCACTCTTCTCAAAGGGTAGGCTGTCCTGCCGTACGGCACTATCTCCGATTCCGGAAAAATCAAATCGAAGTACCGTGAAACCTGTTTCCGCCAAGATGCGCGCAATTTTTACGTAGATACGGCCCGGCCCGACCCGATGGACAATTCCGGGATTTAGCAGGATTACAGCCGGTCGTGGTGGACCCGGATGAGTTCTTGGCGAATCGGCCAAAATCCCGATCAGGGACTTCATCTCGCCGAAAAGAAGGGGTTGCTCTCTCATGAATGCATCCTGCACGTCCACGAAACGATCGACTGCAAGGCTTGGCCAGGCACGAGTAAGCTTCCGTTGGTTGTGGGTAGCCAGATCTGCGGAATTGGAAGCGCTTGGTATTCCCAATTCGACTCAGTCAGGTTGAACAACTCCGCACCTCGACCCTGGTCAGAGGTACGGCTTTGAATCATAAACATGTTTTTTGCCGGCCGGCGAGTGATGGCGCGCAACTTTATTTCCTGTACCTGGCTATACAAGGCGTGCGTGAAAGGAAAACCCAGAATTTCGAGGTGTTCTTGTGCTCTTTCCCGCCGGCCGGGTTTCGGTCGGGAGCGCATCTGCTCTTTTTGCAAGAGCTGCAGGTCCTCGAGATAGCTCTTACCGTCCACCACGGGATCCCAGAGCAGCATGCTTTCAATGTCGCCGCGCTCCGCGCCAAGCATGGCAGCGAGTGCTCCACCTAACCGGAGTCCGGCAATACAGACCGTGTCCAGCTTAGAGCGCTGCTTTACCTGGAAAATGGCCTCTGAGATGTCCTCCAGCCATCGAGGAATAGTGCCCGCTTCCGCGTTGCCGGAAGAGTCACCGCAACCGTAATAATCGAAACGTAGAACCGGAAAGCCCACTTCAGCCAAGCGCACGGCTAGCTGTCGAAGCGCGCGATGGCAATTGATGTATTCATGGCCTATTGGCTGGCAGATGATGACTGCGCATTGCCGCCTTCGCGCCAAGTCCGGCTCATGGTAGCAACCGAAGAGCGGCTGAGCAGCAGGCCCAAAATGAAATGGCAGGGGGATTTTAACTGACTTCATTGGGATGCAACTGCTCTTTGCAAACTGCCGCAAGTTGGGCGAGCGTCTGGAAGGCAAGCTGTCTGGGCTTAATTTGGAGGCCCAGACGAGTCTTTACACGCGCAACCACCTGGATCGCGGTAAGAGAATGCCCTCCAAGATCAAAGAAGTTGTCGTAATTACCGATTTCCTGTATTCCGAGGACTTCAGTCCAGACTTCTGCCAAGACTTGCTCCACAGCGTCCCTACTTCCATCGCGAGTTTCTTCCACTCGAGTATCTTCCTTCTTGGAAGGCTCAGGCGGGGGAAGGGCACGGCGATCCAACTTCCCGTTGGCTGTTAAAGGAAGCTTCTCCAGCTTGATGATTGCCGGAACCATGTAGTTCGGGAGCTTATCGCTCAAATACTCGCGCAGTTGCTGCAGACCAGAGTCGGCCTTCTCGGCGCAGACGATGTAAGCTGCCAGGCGGCGATCACCGGAAATATCTTCGTGCACAACGACGCGAGCTTCGCGAACGAGTGGGTGTTCATGGAGCACAGCTTCAATCTCGCCCAGTTCGATGCGAAAGCCGCGAATTTTTACCTGGTCGTCGATGCGGCCAAGATACTCAATGTTCCCATCGGCTCGATAGCGCGCCAAGTCTCCCGTTTTGTACAGGCGTCCACCTGGCTGCGCGCTGAATGGATCCGGGATGAACTTCTCCGCCGTTAATTCCCGGCGATTCAGATAACCACGGGCCAAGGCCACGCCTCCGATGTGCAGTTGACCCGCGACCCCTATGGGCACCGGCTGCAGATTTTCATCCAGCAAATAAATTTGAACGTTGGCGATGGGACGCCCAATCGGCACGCGGCGATCACCGGAAATATCTTCGTGCACAACGACGCGAGCTTCGCGAACGAGTGGGTGTTCATGGAGCACAGCTTCAATCTCGCCCAGTTCGATGCGAAAGCCGCGAATTTTTACCTGGTCGTCGATGCGGCCAAGATACTCAATGTTCCCATCGGCTCGATAGCGCGCCAAGTCTCCCGTTTTGTACAGGCGTCCACCTGGCTGCGCGCTGAATGGATCCGGGATGAACTTCTCCGCCGTTAATTCCCGGCGATTCAGATAACCACGGGCCAAGGCCACGCCTCCGATGTGCAGTTGACCCGCGACCCCTATGGGCACCGGCTGCAGATTTTCATCCAGCAAATAAATTTGAACGTTGGCGATGGGACGCCCAATCGGCACGATTGGATCACCGGAATCCGGACGGCATTGCCAGTAGGTCACATCGACAGCAGCCTCTGTGGGTCCGTAGAGATTGTGCAATTCCGCTTGCAGGCGAGCAAAGAAGCGCTTCTGAACCTCGTATGGTAAAGCCTCGCCGCTACAGATCACCCTTTTTAGATTGTGGCAAGCTTCAAGTCCGTCGACTTCGAGAAAAACCTGGAGCATCGAAGGCACAAAATGCGTGGTCGTTACCTTCTCACGTTGTATCAATGCGAGGAGATAGTCGGGATCTTTATGGCCTCCCGGCTTTGCAATGACCAGAGCAGCACCCGAGATCAGTGGCCAAAAGAATTCCCAAACTGAAACGTCGAAACTGTATGGCGTTTTTTGTAAAACGCGATCATCAGGCGTGAGCGAATAGGCGTCCTGCATCCAGATCAAGCGGTTCACGATCGCCCGATGAATATTCAGAACACCTTTGGGCCTCCCGGTTGATCCCGATGTATAGATTGCGTAAGCGACATTGTCAGGACCTGCTAAGCGCGTTGGATTCGAACTACTTTGTGACGCAATCTGGTTCCACTCGCTATCGAGAGCAATCACTTTCAAATCGCAAGGCGGTAATTGCGTCAACAAACGTTGTTGCGTGAGAAGGACAATAGGGTGGCTATCATCAAGAATGATACGCAGACGCTCCTTCGGATACTCGGGATCTAGCGGCAGGTAGGCAGCTCCGGCTTTCAGGGCGCCTAGTAACGCGACGACCATCTCGATCGATCGTTCCATGCAAATGCCGATCAGCACTTCAGGGCCAGCGCCTAATTCCCGCAAACGATGCGCAAGCTGATTTGCGCGGGCATTCAATTGCCGATAGGTCAGTCGCTGCTCGTTGTAGATGACGGCTTCGGCATCCGGAGTCTGCTCCGCCTGAGTCTCGATCAATTCATGCAAACAGATGTTGTTGGGATAATCTGCATGTGTAGCGTTCCATTCGAACAAGATCTGGTTACGTTCTGCTTCGGTGAGGATAGGCAGGCGCGCGACCGGCTGGTCGATATTCACGCACACCGCCTTGAGCAGTGTTTCCCAGTGCCCAACCATTCTCGTGATAGTGGATTCCTGAAAAAGATCTGGATTGTAGGTGATTGGGCCTGAGATCTCTTCTCCTCGATCGTCTACTACGATTACAAGGTCAACCTTTGATCCGCCATTCGAGATTTCTTCGGTGACAAGGCTCCATCCGGGAGGGATGTCTGCCAGGCGCGGCTGTTGCGAGAAAATGATTTGAAAGATGGGATTGCGGCTTGGATCCTGTTTGAATTGAATCTGCCTGAGAATCTCGCCAAACGGAACCTCTTCGTGAGCCAGCGCATCGAGCACGACACTGCGAACACGCGACTGCAATTCTCTGAACGTCGGATTCCCGGAAACATTGATGCGTAGAGCAAGGGGATTCACGAAATAACCGAGAAGCGACTCCAGCTCTGTTTGCTTACGTCCGGCGGTGAGACTGGCGAGAATGATGTCTTCCTGTGCGGTGTAACGATGGAGCACGGCGACGAAGCCTGCCAGCAACACCATGTAAAGCGACGTCCCCTCGCGCTGACTAAGCTCCCTCAGATCCCGTATGAGGTCTCTTGGAAAAGTGAAACGGTGAATCGCGCCACGATGGGTTTCTATTGAGGGACGTGGGCGCTCCGTGGGCCATTGCAGCACTGGAAGTTCCCCGGACAGTTGCCTTTGCCAATGAGCCACGTGCTCAGAGTCAACTTTTTTCGCAAATTCCCTCCGCTGCCAGTATGAAAAGTCGCCATACTGAATGCGAGTTTCCGGTAAGGGCGACGGCTTGCCTAGAGAGAAGGCCTCGTAAAGCTTGGTCAATTCAGGGAGAAATACTCGGTAAGCTGTTATCGCATCGAAGATGATCTGGTGGAAAGTGAGGTATAGCCGATACTGTTCCTCCGCCATGTGCACCACGAAGACGCGTAGCAGGGGACCGCCCTTCAAGTCGAAGGGACGGCGCGCATCCTCTGTGGCCAGACGTTTAGCTTCCGCTTCTCTCCCCTCTTCTGAAGCATTGCGCAAGTCCACTATTGGGAAACAAAACCTATTCGGCGTGGGATGGACGATCTGCACGGGTTCGCCGCCGGGAGTCTCAAACGTAGTACGCCAGATCTCATGTCGCCGAATGATTTCAATGAAGCACCGCTCCAGCACCGCCGCATCCAGCGGGCCTTGACGGTAGATCGTGATGGTTTCGTTGTAGAAAGGAATCTCACCCGCCAGTTGTTCATGTAACCATATCTGCTGCTGGCAGAAAGAGAGTGGCACCGGCTCCCCAAGGGGACGTTGCGCAATAAGGCCCTGTTCTCCACCCTTGTTGGATACGTGACTGCGCAGGTATTTTTGAAGAAGTGTGCGCTTGATTTCGGAAAGAGAGCTGACGCTAGCGTTCATGTTTCTTGAGACTGTATTGATCGTTGCGAATTTTCTTACTTACTAACTCAGACAGATCGTCAGTTACGGGCGATGAGGCCGCGTTTTTTCCCTACGCGTTTTGTAGAGTTTCCGTAGCGTTCTGCTGCGGCTCGCCAGCCGAAGCTTTTGCGGATTCTGCGCGACTCGATTCAAGGTCCGAGAGACGGCTCGATGCATTCGTGGTGACTCTACCCAGCAATCGCTCGAAGTCGCGCCACATCCGATTGATCGTAGCCGCCTCGAAGATGTCAGGATTGTATTGAACCCTCGCCATCATTGCTCCCGGCTGATCGATGAAAGCCATGTAGAACTCCCAGGGAGAGCCGCCGCTGCCGATATCCATGGAAGTCACGCTCCAGTCGAGGCCGAGTTGGGGCATCGGAGGCTGAAGCGAAATCGCTACCGAGAATAAGGGAGTGCGGCTGAGATCTGGTTTAACGTTCAGCCTCTCTGAGAGGACCTCGACGGGTATTCCGTCATTCGATATAGCTTCGACAGTGAGTCTTTGTGCCTGCCGTAGCAATTCACAAAAGGTAGGATTAGCTGTGAGATCAAACCGCAGCGGCACCGGTGTTAGAAAATAGCCGAGCAGTTTTTGAACTTCGGAGCGCTTACGCCCGCCAGGAGAGGGTGTGCCGACAATAATGTCTTTCTGCCCCGTGTAGCCATGCAGCAGGGTGACAAAGCTTGCGAGCAGAGTCATAAATAGCGTGACGCCTTCTCGCTTGCTCAGTCGTTTCACCTCATCTGCGAGGGTGCTTGGCAGAGTAAGAGACTGGATCTTGCCTCTGAACGTCTGCCTGGCCGGCCGTGCGCAATCATTCGGCCAATCAAGCACCGGAAGCTCTCCCCTGAGTTGTTTGCGCCAGTAGACAAGCTGCCTCTCCACCGCCTCGCCCTCGACGGTTTGGCGTTGCCAGTACGCATAGTCACCGAACGTGACTGGCAAATTCGTAAGCGCCGAGGGCTGACCCGACAAGTAGGCATAGTAGAGAGCCGCGAGTTCCTCAGGAAAGATCTGATAAACGGAGACACCATCAACCACGCTCAAGTGGGCGATCAGATACAGCCGCTGTTCGAAATCACTCAGTCGGACTAATTGGACTCGAAGCAGCGGCGCCTGTTTAACGTCGAATGGGCGCTGTACCAATTCGCCGATCAGTCGCCCGATTTCTTTCTCTTGTCTTGTAGATGCGAGACCTCGAAGGTCCAATACCGGCAGAAAGAATTCCGCCGGAGCAGGGTGAATGATCTGGACCGGCTGACCTTTCTGAACGTCGTAGCTCGTTCGCCAGGGCTCATGGCGGCGAATAATTTCATGAAGGCTGCGCTCCAGAATAGTGATGTTGAGTGGGCCGGCCATACGAAGCGTGACGCACTCGTTATAGAGTGGCGGTATGTCCGGGATACCTGTCTCACGCAGAAATAGTTGTTCCTGCGAAAGAGAGAGCGGAACAGGCTCTCCCCTCGGCCGAGAAGTGATCCCATCACTCGAGGCAGATCTCGGTGCGGTCTCCGCGCGAAGATACTTGGCGAGTAGCCTTTGCTTAGTTTCGGAGAGAGACTGGACACCTGGCATGGGCAGCATTTGAGTCATCTATTTTGGAATGTGCACGGGACGGTGAAGTTTCCGCAACTCCCGCAATGCCGAAATGAACTGGCAGCTTGATCAAGCCGCGCAATCCCAGATTGGTCCGCCAGATGAGCGGATCGGGTTCTAGCCTCCAATTGGGAAGACGCCGTAACATCAACTCGAACGCGGTCTGTCCTTCAATCCGGGCCAACGCTGCGCCGAAACAGAAGTGCGCCGCCCACCCGAATGCAAGATGCCGATTGTTGGTTCGAGTGATGTCGAAGCGATCGGGATCTGGGAATTTCTCAGGATCGCGATTACCCGCGGCCATCACAGCGATTACTGCTTGGCGTTTTGCAATTCTCTTTCCGCCGAGAGTTGTGTCTTCGGGAGCGAGTCGCGCAGTGTGCTGGCTGGGGCTCTCATAGCGAAGCATTTCCTCTACAGCCGACGGGATCAGCGACAGATCGGAGCGGAGCTTCTCGAGCTGATCAGGATTACGTAGGAGTGAGAGTACTCCGTTTCCAATCAAGTTAGTTGTTGTTTCTTGTCCGCCCACCATGGTTACTATGCAATTGGCGATGACTTCCTCCTCGCTGAATTTGTCTCCGTTGATTTCAGCATTTAAGAGAGAACTGACGAGACCGTCCCGCGGATGCAGGCGCTGCTCGCGAATGGCCGAGCGAAAGTACTCCGCCATATCGAGTGTGCTCTTCAAGACCTTGTCTGCATGATCTGGATTATGTTGGAAATTGCCCAGCATCTCTGCAAAGTCCTGTGACCACGCTTTCAGTTGCGGGTAGTCCTCCACAGGGACCCCGAGCATTTCGGCAGTAACGATGCAGGGTAGAGGCTCTGCCAGATCGGCAATAACATCCATATATCCCTGACTCTGCACTTTGTCGAGAAGTGAATTTGTGATATCGCGAATATGCTGTCTGAGCACCTCTACGCGCTGAGGCGTGAACGCATGCGATGCCAGGCCACGGATGCGCGTGTGCGCAGGAGGATCGAGGAAAAGCATCTGTTTCACCATGATCTGCGCAATTGGATTGAGGGAGGACAGTCCCATGTCAGTCAACTGATGTGGACTGGGCGTGCGAGCGGCAGAATAGTGATAGAGGACTGTGACGACGTCGTTGTATCTGGTCACGACCCAGGCGTGCAGAAAAGGGTCCCAATGGACCGGGTCCTCACTTCGAAGTCGATGAAAAAGGGGATATGGATTTGCCAGTACTTCAGGATCAAGCAGTTGATACAGGCTCAGTGTGCCGCGCGATTTCAGCGGCGCAGGAATAGGTTGTGCAGAAGTTGTCATGTCTTGCCTCCTATGCTGCCGCCGGGCCATCCATAAGACGCTGAGCTTCCTCGTCGCTCATCGCTTCGAGCTTAGCCATAATTAGCGATTCGATCACACGTGAAAGCTCCGCAACCGTTGGAGCATCGAATAGACTTCTTAGACTGATCTCTATTCCAAAGGCATCCCGGAGTCTGGCAATTAGCTGTGTTCCTAATAATGAGTGTCCACCCAGCAAAAAGAAGTTATCGTCGACGCTTACTTGTCCTAGATCCAGCAGCGATGCCAAAGTATCTGCTACACGCTTTTCTATCTCGGTGCGGGGAGCTACGAACGTGCTGTCCCGCAAGGTGTTGTCTGTCGTCGGGGTTGGAAGTGCGGCACGGTCAACCTTTCCGCTGCTGCTTAGCGGTAGCGCGTTTAGGACTACGAAGACCGCCGGCACCATGTACTCGGGCAGGCGGCTAGCAATAAAGTTGCGTAATTCTGTATGTGTGGGTTGCCGGTCGGAAGCAAGAACCAAATACGCAACCAGGCGTTTGTTACCGTCCTCGAGATCATGTCCGGCGACTGCGCTTGCCTGTACAGCCGGGTGCTCGTCGAGCACTTTCACAATCTCAGCCGGTTCAATTCGGTATCCGCGAATCTTGAGCTGCTCGTCGATCCGACCGAGGAATGCAATCTCACCGTTTGGCAGGAAGCACCCCAGATCACCGGTCTTATAGAGACGAGTTCCCTGTCCAGAAGCGAAGGGATTTGCAACAAATCTCTCAGCCGTTAGATCGGGACGATTACGATACCCTCGTCCGAGGCCCGCTCCTCCAATGTAAATCTCTCCTGGTTCGCCCAGTGGGACTTGCTGCATCCGCTCATCAAGAATGTAAATCTGCGTGTTGTCAATTGGACGTCCAATACTCGGAAGGTTATCCCTGTTCTCCGGGTTTGGCAGGACGATTCCGGACGTCGCCACAACTGAGCATTCAGTGGGACCGTAGTTATTTACTAACTGAAACCGTAGTTTTCTCGATGGGTAGTGATGGAGAGTATCTGCTCCGGTGAGCATTACGCGGAGTGTGGGCTTGGCAGGCCACTCGAGAGCTATGACGCGCTCGGCCAGGGGAGTGGGCAAAAACGTAATGGTTATGCCGCGCGAAATGAGCCAGTTTCGGACCTCGCCAGGCTCATTCAAAGCCAAACCCGCCGCCAAATGGATGCTCGCGCCGGCTGTGAGATATGGCCAGATTTCCCATACTGCTGCATCGAAACCGAGGGCTGCGAGCTGACTCGCTCGATCGTCGGCGGTAATGTTGAACGCGCGGTGGTGCCACGATACAAGGTTGGCGAGCCCACGATGCGTAATCTCCACTCCTTTGGGCTGACCAGTCGAGCCGGAAGTATAGATTACGTAGGCTAGGTCCTCTTCTTTGACACTGGGGCAAACAAATTCATTTTCTTCATCTCCAGCAGGGAGTCGTCCTTCTGGATCGATAACGACCAGGTGCTCCGGCCGGTAGGTCAAGCTATCGAGCATGCATTCACCGGTAACTATCACCTTGATAGAGGCGTCTTTCAGAAAGAAGGTCAGCCTCTCCGCTGGATGGATGGGGTCTAATGGTAGATATGCCCCCCCGGCTCTTAATATCGCCAGAGCTCCGACGAGCATCGCCAAAGAGCGGTTTACATAGAGCGCGACGACTACGTTTGAACCCACACCGAGCGACCGCAAACGTCGGGCCAATAAATCTGCTCTCTGATTGAGCTCTCTGTAGCTGAGCGATTTACCTTCTTGAACTGCCGCCATTCGATCCGGCATAGTAGCCGCTTGAGTCGCGACCTGCTGTGGGACCGAAACGAATTCGCGATTAGCATCGAAAGCCGTTTCATTGAGCCAAGACAGCCTAGGCTCAATCGACTTAACTGACGATAGGTAATCAACGATTGGGTTTAAAGCAGCGTTTGACATAAAACATATTCCTCAAGAGATCAAGATGTATTGGGTTCTGTTGATTGGGAGGGTACTACTCGAGCATCGACTACATTCTCCGGTGCTCACAAGATTTACCGAAAATAGCGTCTGCCTATATTGACGTCCAGACACTCTTAGTGATCACCTTACTCTGCCGCATGGACGACATAACTGAAGATCAAATCTTTTAGCCAGCGGCATTGGATCTGAAATGAATATCCCGGCGTTAACTGATCGCTAATCGAGGTACAGAATTGACCTCGGAACCCTTTTTCGGGTGAGAGTGGCGACAGCTCAACTTCCTTGAAATCGATGTAGCGATTGCAAACAGGATAAAGCGCTTTGTAGGCAGCTTCCTTGGCTGAGAAAATACTGGCCAGTCGCTTTCGGAAATCATTGCCCGCGGTAACCCAGTCGAGTTCCTTGTCACAACAAACTAAACCGCTGATGTCAATGTGGTTTATTTTGCAGTAGCTTTCCAAATCGACACCCAGGCTGAAATGCTTCGGTCCTTTGGCTACTACTACTATCGTCCAGAGGCCGCAATGCGTGATCGATCCGGCGACTCCGATTGGCCACAGTGGCTCTCCTTCTTGACCCCGCAAGATCGGAGGAGACTTCTCGATTCCGAGCTGCTGCAGCGCAAGGTGTGCCGCCGTGCGTCCCCGAGCAAATCTCTCCTTCTTCGTTTGCGACGCATGGGGAGACAGAATGCTTGCTTCATCTGGCCTCAATGTGTAATTGCCTGTTTCCTGAGCAGAAAGTAACGCGAACGCAATGTTGTGGCCGGACCCCAATGAGGACCGCATACGTTCTACAGCACGACGAACCATGGCCGTGAGTTCGCTCTTGTTCACAGCAGAATAGTTGGAGCTCCGTCCGGCAACCGTCGATTGAACCGATCGGCACGAATAGGGGTAATGGCAGTTATCAGCCGTGTTGTCCAGATGATGGGAGGGTTTAGGAACCATAACAACGTAGTGAGTGCAGCTCTATTTGGAGTAGTTGGTAAAATGTCCGTATATAAATCGGATTAGTACGTTCAGACCCAGCCACGCAGGAAGTAGTAGCAGATCTTGATCGTCTCCTGGCTCACATCTGTAAACGCAGACCAACGGCTCCACCACCGCGAGGCTCTTCTGTCTGCATCGGGCACGGGATAGGGTAGTATCCTCACTCCGAGTTTGTGAAAGACGCGGCGAGCGCGCAGCATATGGAAATCACTAGTCAGTAAGACCGCAGGCTCAACGGCGTTAATGAGAGGTCTTACATACAATGCATTTTCCCTAGTGCTGGATGACCGAGTTTCAACCCGCACTATCTCGCGTGGAACGCCTTGTGATTCGAGAAGGTTTGCCATCGCAATAGATGCGTTACGTCCGCCCACCACTAAGACTTCGCTAAATTTGTGCTTGCCATACAGTTGTGCAGCGAATGCCGTACGCAGATACGAGCTCTCTGGAAGAATGCCGTACTCCGGCGGAGCCGCTCCAAGAACAATCAATAGTTTTCCTGATGCATCGCTGCTATGGCCTGTCAGCATTCGATTCCACCACGATACGAGGGGAGTAAATGTTACCAGCAGTAACATGACTCCCAATGAGGTCAGGACCGCAGCTATCGATCGATAAATCGATCGTCGCCAGCATGGAGCCTGCCTGGAACCGCGGCGGCTTTGATTGATTGCCTCTGTCATTCTCAACTGAGTGGAAATTGCCCGTAGAGACTGTGGAGGAGGACCTCCGGTTCGATCAGCAGATGCTATTGGCTTGCATGACATCATCATGGCTAGCCTGCGCTGCGGAAACGCCGATGCCGCTACCGAAATGCGCGTCGCGGTCCAGGAAGATTCTTTGCCACAATTCCAAGGTCAAAAGTCTCCATATCTGATCCCCATAGTCACGATGTTTTGAGCGATGCTCAGCGATGATCTGGCGCACGCGGTGAGGCTTAAAAAGATCGCGAGAAATGGCCCGAGGGTCCAGGAGGATTTCCTCTACATAGTCCATAGCAGGACCTTCCAGCCATGCTCGCCAAGGGGTAGGAAATCCCATTTTGCGGCGATTTATGATCGATTGGGGCAGAAGATCGGCTACAGCGGCTTTCAATATCCTCTTTCCCGTGAGTCCGCGAATGTTGTATCTGGAAGGAATCGAGGCGGCAAATTCCACTAATGGATGATCGAGGAACGGAACACGGCTCTCCAAAGACGCGGCCATGCTTACATTGTCTTGTTTCATTAATAGCTCAACAAGATAAGTCTTTATATCGGTGTAGAGCAGTCTGTGTAAAAGATCGCCTGAGGAGTGGTTCCAAAAATGGAGTGCCGACGTATAACAAGATCCCAGCGCCTGGTAGAGATCCTGTGACAAGAGTTGTTCCTGTTCTGTCTCTGAAAACCCAGAGTAGAAGTTATCGAAATAGAATGAGGACCATGACTCTCCGTCCCGGGCGAGGAAGGTGTGGTGAAGCTTGCGCTGGAGATCGCGTGGCATCCATTGGCATTCCATTAACCCGCTTCGTATCGCCGCCCGAATTCCTGCAGGAACCGCGAGGCGATACAGTCGGTCCCATCGCTCATTTTCGACTGTAAATGAATAACGCGTATAGCCTGCTAGAGTTTCGTCGCTGCCCTCTCCGGTCAGTACGACCTTAACGTGCTCTTGAGCCAGTTTAGCGACAAAATACAGGGAGACACTCGAGGGCCAGGCGGGCGGCTCGTCTTCGTGCCAGATGACCTTAGGTAGAGCACTGAAGAATGCGTCTTTGCTTACACGCACTTCGCGGTGAACCGATCCGATGTGGTTAGCGACGGTTTGCGCATATGGCAATTCGCTGTTATTTGTCTCATCATAGCCGACCGAAAACGTGGAAATGGGTTCGCGCCGCAGCCTGGTCATGATCGCGGCAACTGCGCTCGAATCCAGACCTCCGCTTAAAAACATACCCAGGGGCACGTCACTCATCAGGTGACTGCGAACAGCTTCTTCGAGGAGCTCACGATATGTATTAACGTAGTAGGCGTCCGGTCTCACCTCCGATTCCAGACCGTTTGGCATATTCCAATAACAATCCGTTGTTATGGTTCCGTCTTCCCCAACCTGAAGCAAGTTACCCGGCGGGAGTTTGTGTATTTCAGCAAATAGTGTGTCGGTGCCCGATAAATATCCGAAACTTAAATACTCGGGCAGACGCTTTGAATTAAGCTCTGGAGTGATGCCTGGAACGGAAAGTATGGCTTTAATTTCCGAGGCGAATATTAATTGGTTGGATTTGCACATGTAGTACAACGGCTTGATACCAAATCTGTCTCGTGCAAGAAGTAATCGACGCTTCCTGGCATCCCAGATCGCGAATGCGAACATGCCCTGCAAGCGGGAGAGGCACTCAATTCCGTACTCTTCATAAAGGTGGAGGATCGTCTCTGTATCGGTTCGCGTACGATAATGATAGCCTCGCGCTGTTTCCAGATACTTCCGTAACTCCTGGTGATTGTAGATTTCGCCGTTGAACACAATGTGTAGCGCTCCATCATCACTGCTCAATGGCTGGTGTCCAGTCTGCAGGTCTATGATGCTGAGCCGCCGCATCGCCAATCCGACATTTGCGTCTACGTAACTTCCGAAATCGTCCGGACCTCGATGCACAATACTTTTGCTCATGGAGTCGAGCGCCCGTACATCAATGTGCTTACGCCGGTCAAAGTTGAGAATGCCGCAAATTCCGCACATAGTTAATTTTGTAGCTTAGGAATGGGCAGAAGCGAGTTCGGGAACCATAGCGGCTTGCATGTCTGCCAGCAACTTCCGCAAGGGGTCGATTGTCAGCTGGGCACCTGGCTCTGATCTGAAAATCTCCATATGATCTCCTGATACAAGCCGCAATGAATGCGCCGGTAAATTTGGACGCGGTCCGACGGCATACTGAGACGCTCAAAGCAGCCGACATCGTTCCGATCGCTGGCCTGATAATGCAGCAGGACACAGCATTCAACAGGTGCGGTTGCGCGCAGCGTGAGTCGCAAGATTTGAGCGGGCTCTTTGCGACCGTATACGGGCGAAGTCCAACCCTGTGCAATCTCGTTACGCCAATGGTCGTCACTCAAAAGCATCGTGACCTGGTGGCCCTCGCTATCTCTTGCCGTAACGCGACCTTCTGTCGTAGTAAGGCGAAGATTGGGTGCGAAATGCCAGTGAATCGCGAAGTCGTGCAGGCCGGCGCCCTCTGCCCGGTCTCGAAGCAGCCACAGCGACGGTTCGGCGTGGAAGACGGTACGAGAGTGGAGAATCGGGTTAGGCAGCCGCGAATATCCATCATGCTTGGCCGAGAACAAATGGAAACATCTTCCCTTCACCCAGCTGTCGACAGTGACCTTTGGCATCGACCGCCACGCAAACGTGCCGTCGGGATCTGCCTGACTCAGACCATCAACCTCAAGAGTGTTATGGGCTGCAGTGCCGCGAAATTTGTCTCTTTCGTTGCCATCGCCGACATAATGGAATGCACCCGGATCCACCAGCCATTCGCGGCCCTCTGCAGTAAAGTGCACCGATAGCGCATCGGCATGACCATGGCCACCCCTCCCCGTTCCGAGAGGACCTGCATCGATCACCATCCTCTGGGACTCTGGTGTGGAGCTTGCCAACATGTAAATGCCACTCTCCGGCAAATGATCGACTGGATTTGCCACAGGACGATCACACAGGGACGCAAACGCCGCTGCAGCATCTGGACCAAGAAGCCAAATTGCCTCTTCGGTCACATTGCCAACGGCGTGAGCGCAATCACTCCTGCGGAAGAGAACTGCGCCAATAGCTAGCGGATCCAGCAAGTCTTTCGGACGGTTTCGCCGCGCATCGAAGACGCGTCCCCCATCGTCATCGCCGAACAGCGGCGGAATGCCCGCTTGTCCGAGGGCGCTCAATGTGGTCAGCATTTTCCCGAGCACCATGTCAAATTCGGCGGGAATTCCCAAACCATTATGGGCTGCCAAAAGTCTCGCGTGCAGCAGGAGATCGAGCGCGTACACGTGATAGTACGTTGACTGCTCGAAGTGCATGCCATCCTTACGAATCTGACGCGCGGCCTCTCGAAGAATAATGTTCCAGCCGCAAGCGGCCCATTCTCCAGCCTCGGCATGGGAGCATAGAGTACCTAAGAAGAGAAGGGCGACCCCCTCTCCCAACAGGTGTGTGTTCGGAGAGAAATAGACGGAAAGGAATCGGCGAATGTGTCGTGCGTGCAATGCCAATTCAGCATTCAGGTCTGCCCAAAAGCTACTTGGCACGCTTGAAGATGCATACAAAAGATGCTTCATCCAGATCCACGAGAGACTGCGAAACGCAAGCTCCAAGCTGCTAGCCCAATTGATGCCAATCGGATAAGGATTTTGGTTGCGCCAATCGTTCCACTCGCTCAGAAGCTCTCGAACATAGCGCTCGTCTCCTGTGAAAAGAAAAGCTCTTGCCAAGACCGTGAAATGCTGGTGGCGGTTCAGCTCCCAAGTGACTTTGGCGTCGCCAACTTCGTCAAAATTCAAGAAACGGATTTTGAACCAAGGTTTTTTTGGTGCTCGCTTACCGTGGATGGCGTCCAAGCTCCAATCGATCGCTTCTCCATAGTTCACGTTGTGATAGCCGAGCAGATCAAAGCGATGCTCACATATGCGTGCGGCTCGCTCGACAAGCGCGTCCACTTGATCAGGCATAGTGTGCCGAATCATGTCGATGCGTTCACCGATTTGTGAGGATTCGAAGAAAAAGCGGCCGGTTGTAAACGAAGTCTTGCAGCTACGCCCTTCGATGACACCAATTCCAAGCTTGCACCTAACCAGGTCGGTGCGCTGTGAGATCGCTTGACCTGCCCGTGTGCACACCTCATCCCATGTCATCCGATGCATTGGGTTCGAGAAATTGCGCTGTATCATTAGCTTCTACGGAATCAGTTCAGGGAGTATGAAAGTGACGCTACTCGAGTGTCTCAGGAATAGAACCTATCTCGGTTCGAGAAGAGTGGACACACAGCTTACAGCGTAGTGCTTTGGACGGGCAGCTCGTGCGCGAAGTCCGGAGATGCGCCAGCGTTGTTAGCACTCCTTTTTCTTCCATGGATCTTGTGTAGCAACGTACTTATCTGCTCTCCAACAGCAGGCCATGCATAACTTTCTGCAACGAGCGCTCTTGCCTGCTTGCCCATTTCCATTCGCTTGGCTCGCATTTTGCAGAGCTCCACGACCTTGGCGGCAAACTCTTCGGGATTATCCGCCAGAGCGATGTTGCAGCCGCTTCTTACCGGCAGGCCCTCCGCCCCGATTGAAGTTGAAACGACGGCTTTGCCACATGCCATTGCTTCAAAAATTTTCATTCTGGTGCCGCTTCCCATCCGCAACGGCACAACGCACACCGTGGCTCGATGCAAATAGGGACGCACATCCTCAACTCTACCAGTAACTCGAATTCCTGACTCTTGATTGGACGATAGTCCTTTCACCCGCTCCGAGGGATTGCGCCCTACAATCCAACGAAACGGGAGAAGTATTCTTTGTCAGTATCAGAAACAGTAAACACATGATCAGCGCGTCGGACATATGCAGATTCCTGCCGTAGCATGGTCTTCCATTCTCGCCAGGTAACGAACTTCCAGAAGAGGTTCCCGGCAGCTTCGTAATGTTGCCGCCAAATCTCGGCTTCGGCGTTGTGCGTGAACAAGATCTTTGTGTGCCCGGCGCTCCAGGGAAAATTCACTCCGCCAACGCAAAAGTCCGCAATCAGAATGTCATATGCTTCCGTGAGTACTAAATTCCTCAGTCGGCGAGCAACGGCGCGATCTCTATATTTGCTCAGAGCGTAGGGTGACCAGGTCAACAAATTCTTTGCGTAACGGATGCGATCACGAGCAGTTCCGGAATCGGGTATTGACAGTGGACAACAGATCACACGATCGAAGATATTCTCCAGTTCCCGGTGCTGATCACTACTGTGCTCTTGATAGTAGGTGAGGAATGTAATCGCATGCTTTCGTGAAAGCGCCTTCATCATTTGAAAGCTACGAATCTTACCTCCCATGTCGAGAGGAACTAGTCCGCCCGCTTTTACCCAAAGGATCTTCACGTAGATCGCGATATGACAGTTATCTGCGGAGTTAACTTAGCAGCGCGTGCTTTGGGGCAAATCCAAGGAATGTACACAGACAGAACACTGCGCTCCCACTAGTTCCCGGTAAATGCTTAGTATTTGCATCAAATTGTTTTCATCGGTTATCTCAGGTATTCCTGCCGGCATGGGGTTATGCAGGCAGTCCTCGATCGCATTCTTGAGTTTGTCAAAGTCCCGTGACGGGATCAGCCTCACCCCAGACGGTCGCATGCCATTGTCGGTAGCAATCACCGGAATTCCTAATTGCAGCGCCTCCCTTACAGCAATGGAATCGCCGTCGTACAACGTTGTTCGCAAAATCAATCGGGCTCGACTCATGGCACGAAGCGTGATTCCATGCGGAACATCACCGCAAAGCAAAATGTCGCGACTGTAGGAGCGATTTTGCACGATAGTTCTCAATTGCGATTCCCGGCTGCCACCCCCAATAATTACCAGCCCTGCCTGAGGAAAACTCTGTTGCACCGCGCCCAGCACATCAATCTGAATGGGAATGTCATATTCTGGTTCAAGACCACCTACGCTGAGTAATACTGGATCGTGAGCTTCACAAAAAGCTGCTAAGTTGAGAGGTAAGTGGCTTTCTGTAGGGAGTTCGACGGTTGAGAAAGGAGAAATAAGCTTGATGCGGGATCTTGGAACGCCACTCTTTTCAAAGAATCTCACGATTTCAGAGTTCACTGCTATCACGCAGTCGAAGCAGCGAAGAGCCAGAGTTCGAAGCTTAGAGCGATTGAATCGTACACCCGCAGGGGAAGAAGGATATCCTCCAGAATGAAACGTGAGGACGACTTTCTTTCCGGGAATTAGACTACACGCAACACCTAAAGCGAGTAGCCGAAACGAAAGATTACCTCCTACGTGCAAATGAGCGATTTCATAATCGAGTTTCCACAGCAGCCGAAGCACTCCCAGAGCATTTTTGGGGTAATAGACTCCTTCTTCGTCGTTCCGTCGGTGACGCGTTAGATTTATGGCGGCACATTGGATACCATGCGCGTGCAGATATCGGTGAATCGCCACGAGATTTGTCTGAACTCCACCGTGGGGCGGAGGATAAGGACCGAGCTGTATAACCTTCACTGAAATCTCCGGGTCAGGTCGACAAAACAGTGAACATCCTTTGACATTTGGATATCTCAGGTCACTAGCGCTGAACTGTAAGAAATGACGGTTCGGTATTGGACTAGTGCCTATTCAACAAGCCGCTGACAGGTGCGGCTCCGTTGAAGTGATGCAATTTCCGGCGGCTTTCCTCGAGACTCGTGCCAGAAGACTGTCGTAGAGCCGTTCAGTCTTTTCAAGTTGGGCTGACGCGGAAAAGCTTTGTGCAACCCGTAGGCGTCCCAGTTCGCCCATCGTCGCGGCAGCAATGGGATTTCTAAGCAAATAGATAACTCTAGCTGCCAATATCGCTTCGTTTCCGACAGGTACCAAAAATCCCGTTTTGCCGTCGATGACTGCTTCGCCTGCCCCGCCAACATCCGTTGTTACCACCGGACGCGAACTTGCCATATATTCCAAGATCACGTTCGGGAAGCCTTCGGCTTTGGAAGTTAGAACACAGACGTCCGAAATTGCGAGCAATTCTGGAATTCGATCGCATCTGCCGATGAACAGAACGTCGTCTCGAAGTCCAAATTGCACCGCCAGTTCGTGCAATGAGCCTGCAAGTTGTCCTTCACCGGCAATCGCGAAAGCAACATCCTGAACAGCGGCTCGTATCAAGAGAGCGGCTTTGAGAAAAGTAGGATGGTCTTTGGCTGGGCTTCGTAGATTGGCCACGAGAGTCACCAATCGTCGAGCACCGTGTCTGATCCCGAGTGACTCGGCAATCGATTTCCGGTCAGCAGCAAGGGATTCAGGAAATCGTTCGAGGTTCAGGCCGTTATGAACGATAACCACTTTGGAACGAAGTACGCCTTCATTGAACAGCTGGGCTCCGACAAACTCGCAGTTTGCTACAACAGCATTGGCAATTGCGAATGAGCGTCGCTCGATCAGCCGCTGCCTGGCACTCCGCATTGCCGAACCCGTCTCTCTGCGGGAAGCCACACGCGCTGGTATGTTTGCCAAGCGAGCTGCCGCCATTCCGAATATGTTCGAGTAGAAATCGTGGCTGTGAATCAAGGCGATGCGCATTCGCTTGAGGTAACGCGCGAGTCGGAGCAGCTGCAAGAAACAATTGATGTCGTAAAAAGTCGTGAGACGGTACTCTGGAACTTCGCCCAGTCGCAATGCTTCCAATTCGGGCCAGAGCACTCCCTCCCGCTTTAGACACGCCGCGTGCACTTCGAAATGCCCATTTTCTTGAAGCAGCCTGGTGAGCTGCACGGCTTGCCGCTCCGTGCCTCCACAATGAAAGCTGTCGATCAGCTGTAAAATGCGTGGTCGCAAAGGACTCCCAGTTCTATGACTCAACCTTCATGTGCATTCAATAAATTCGAGGCGGAATTGCAACGGACATGTGGTTGAGTAGCAGTTCCATACTCAGCTTGGAGCTGAGCTCTCTCGCGTATTACGAAGCCGCGCAAGGCGCTGACGTAACCAAGTAAAAGATATGGGAAGAAATGGTATTCATAACTGGCAAAGAAAGCAGCAATCACAAATGCAACTAAGCTGGCTCGTAACCCTGCTGCCGCTAATCGGTATTCAGGATCGACGGATTTTCCTGAGATGAGCTGTCCAGTCAAACCAAATGTGTAACCCAACATTAGCAGGAAAATGAGGAGCGCGGGAAAGCCTGCTTCGGCTGCGAGTTCTGTATAACTATTGTGAGCAACGTGCCATCCGCCGGCTACTTCCGCAAATTGTCCAGGCCCCCCGCCTACGAGAGGATGCTTCAGAGCAGCCTCGACGCTTCGATTGAGCAGATCCCGTCTGGTCGCAAATGAGCCGTTTTCGTCCAGCGATGAATCCACAATCGAGTGCATCCGCGCTGCAAATCTCCCCGGCGCAATTGCAAAAAGACCAGTGGCAACAAGCATTACGGCGACGAGCAGCGCATACCGGCCTTGCTTGATTCCGAAGTACCACAACGACACACCCACCGCAGCGAGCGAACTCAGGAATCCACTGCGAGAATAAGTAGCGATCACAGTGTAAACAATGCAAGCCAGCCCAGCTAACCACGCTGTCTTCACTAACGTATTCTGAGCTACGGTCAAGAAAACAACGCAGAGTGGTAAAACCAGAGCGAGGTTGAGAGCAAGGTCGTTTGGGTTCGCAAATATCCCTCCTACCGCTCCAAACAAGCGTCCCTCGGTCTCAACGTGACCTGCACCAAAGGACGACACCAGAGTGATCGCCAGCACCGCTAGTACATGCACGAAGATCAGAGTGCGCAAACGAGCCCATGTGCTGGTCGCATGGACCAAAACAAATGTGATGATCACTACTTTTGAAAATTGATTGATGACGATTTCAAAGCTTCCGCCCTTCCAGGTTGAGAACGGAAGAGCCAGGCAAAGCTGACCAAAGAGCAAAAGCAAAAGCAGGAGTTCTTTGGGAAAATGAAATCGCGACCGCCGTGCGATATCTCCCAGCACTCCCAACGTTGCCAGCGCGCCGGCAATCTTGGCAAAGGGAATCATTCCGGCGCCTGGAATCCAATCTTCGGGACGGCCAAAATAGACAATCGAGAACAGCAGAACACCGACGAATGCGAGTGCGTGTTCGCCTGCGAATATAGATTGATGAACCATGTCATCCCGATCGCGGCGGATTCTATGCAGATTCTCGGCAGCATCGCTGACGCTGGAGTTACTTCCATAACTTCTCGATGCTGTGTGGTTTAACATCTCCGCTCACCAATCATTGCTGTTGAAGCAAAGAACCCTGTTGATCGCTATGGCGTGTGGGATTTACTTCAAGGCTATGAAGGTTCTTCCTCTTTCGTTGTAATGCCTCTTTGATTGTCACCCGGAGATCGAGGACAGATTGCAATGTGAGCTCAAGCTCCCAACAGTTATGGGGCAGGCCCTTTCTCATGAGTTCACGTTGTTTGAAACCAAATTCTGGAAGGTTGTCTCCGCTGTAGGAGGAGAGAAAATAATCGTATGATGAAACAGCTATCTCGATTGCCTGCGGCGAAATGTTGTCTCGTTTTCCATAAGGAAAGGCAAAAAAGCGTGCAGGGGTGTTCAGACGGCTCTCAAGATCATTCTGTGATCCCATAATTTCTTCTTCCAAGACCCCCGACCCAGGCAGACCGCAATCGAAATGAGAACGAGTGTGACTTCCAATCTCGGCGCCGATTGCCTGCAAATGCGCAACTTGATTCCAACTCAGCGAAACGAAATCTGAGTGGCGACAATGCTGGTCGTCATGTGGAAAGTGACTTTGGGCGCTGACGATTTCGGTACATATGAACATCGTTATTGGAACGCCAGTCGCTTCGAGCACCGCCCTGAGGGTGATGAAGTTCTCCTGATATCCATCATCGAAGGTCAACACCACAGTCGGCTCGCTCACCGTTCCAGACCTGAGCAGGCGGACAGCCTCTGAGAGCGAGACGATTCGGTAATGCTGCTTAAGGAATTCGATCTCCCGACATAGGACATCGGTTGGCATTCCGAGACGATGTGGAACATCTGAGACCAGATGATGAACAAGTATCGTAATGGGAAATCGACGACGGAGCCGCCGGTACCAGTTTCGTGCAAATACGTAGGGCAATAGCAGTGCCTGGGCAAGGCACAGTCTCCAGAGAGGCCTTGTGTAGCTCGGCGGTGAATATAACTCGGGACTCGGATGCCTTCTGCCGCGCCAATATGACAGGTAGGACAATAGATCCGCACAATCGGCAAGGGGTCTATCGTCAGCATTGTTCAGAGTCGCCGAAGCGATCCTCGTGGCTTCGATTGCCAAGTCCATCGCGACCACGTTTGCCTTGAGCAGCAAGCTGGTTGTCGTGTCGTATAGTTCAACGGGTATCTTTGTGGAGAGTGCCGCGTCCTGCTGGACCGAACCGTTTGAGATGCGCAATATGCGAATAGGAATCGCTCGGTCTTCGTCTTCCCGATTCAGAAAGTTTTCAAAATGACGCTGTGGGGCAGCGGCAACAATTGCACCCAGTCGGAATGATTGACCGAGGCGATCACCTACGTCTAAGTCCCCAAGAACAACGCAGAGATCGGCGGCGCAGTTGTTGATGAAATCCCGGATCGAGCTGAGATTGGATACGGACAGCACCTGACAGCCGGCGGCAGATCCCTGTTGTGCCAGCTGCTCCTCTTTAAAAGCCATTTGATTTGGCATGGTGGGGCAGGCATGGATCAGGTTCATGAAAGCCTGCCCTAACTGCCTAAGCATTGCTCGAGCAATTCCAGCTGGAGAAGTCCTGGCCTTTGCCTCATTGCGGACGTAGACAATTCCGCAGATGCCTGCGCCTGACACTTCGTTCCGCAATCTCTCAGCCAGGCGCCACACCAACCGTGGCTGCGCATTCGAAACAATAACTAAACGCAGTTTGTCAGTGCTATTTAGGAATTTCTCTGAAGACATGGCCGTTGAGCTTTAGCGAGGTTGTTGAAGATTATCGAGGAGAATAATTACTAACCGTTCTCTATATTGTTATTGCGTCCTAGTGCACTGGAATGAGGTAGACATCCGCATAGTCGCCGACAGGATTGCCAAGCCCGAAGTCGCTGTCGAAGATCACCCATTTGCCATCACGGCTGATGCTGGGTCGGGGGACTTTCCAGTAGTCGCCCGCCCCGAAAGAGCGGTGATGCACCAGACGCCGCGTCTCGGAGCCATCGACGCGTATCAGGAAAATCTCGTTGTCGCCATGCGCCCACAGGCTCTGCCAATTGCTCGCTAGGGGGTAGCTGGCGGTGCTGTTGGCGCCGTAATCCAGATGCTCGCTGACAATCCATCCGTTAGTAGAAGCGCCCACATGGATGCTTGCGTTCCACGGCAGATTATCCAGCACGCATTTGCCAGAACTGCTGTTCAAGTCAACGACTGCAATTCCTTGTCCTTGCGGACAAAACCAGGCTCCCGAATCGACGATCGCTACCACTTCATTGCCGGATAAATCAACCAGCTCCTTGGAATGAACTCCGTTACGGAACACTTGCCGTATGTAAGTCATGGTCGAGGAGAACAACTCAAAGCCGTTGTAGCAAGGTACTCCCGGCGTCGGGCAAGTTACGTTGTTCTGAGTGCCCCAGTTGATCACCACCCGGTTGGAATGAGTTATCTGCGCATTGTCGAAACCATGCGTGCCGTAGTTGAATACTTCGCCTTTGCTATCCGTGCTGATGGTGTACACGAAGATTTCAGCGGTCCCATCGGCAAGTTTTCCCTGCACCGCCATGTGGTCGCCGTCATCAGAGATGTCACCCTCTCCACCTCCCAGACT
>QIBC01000348.1 GCA_003225215.1 Acidobacteriota bacterium | reverse complement strand
TCGAACCCGAAGCATACGAGGCATATCTCAAGGGGCTTTCCGCATTGCATCGCCGTAGCCCAAAAGATTTGGAAATTGCGCTGCAGTACTTTCAGAGCGCAATAGAGAAGGACCCGAATTTTGCTGCACCCTATGCCGGCATTGCGCAGGTCTGGGGTCACCGCGTCGTGCTGGGATTGGTGAAGCGGAGCGATGTGATGGATCAAGACATAATCTGGGCGCGCAAGGCGCTCGAACTCGATCCCAACTCTTCCGAGGCACACCAGGTCTGGGGACTTGTTTCGTCCGTCCATGTAGCGAATTGGGAGACTGCCGACAAAGAGTTTCGCCGCGCCATTGAGCTTAGTCCGAACGATCCGGATGCTCACCAGTACTACAGCGGATTTCTCGAGGCGCAGGGCCAGTTCTCAGCAGCCGTAGCAGAGGTGCAGAAGGCGGTAGAACTTGACCCTCTCTCTCCGATGACGCACGGGGCATATTCGCAGCGTCTTCTGGTGACTCACCGCTACGACGAAGCGATTGCCGAATGCAGGAAAAGTCTCGAATTGAACCCATCAGCACCGGCCCCCCATCATCATCTGGCCGTCGCATACCACATGAAAGGAATGGACCAGCAGGCGTTCGCCGAGGCGAAGGCAGACTTTGGCGAAATTCGCCACGATGCGGATGTTGTTGCTGCGCTGGACAAGGGTTACGCACACGGTGGATTTCAGGCAGCGATGCGGCAAGCGGCGGCGGTTTTGGCGGAGCGCTCAAAGCAGAAGTTTGTGCCGTCCTCGCACATCGCGGAGCTCTATGCCTTTGCCGGAGACAGGAGCGACGCTCTGGCATGGCTGCGAACGAGTCTCGATCGCCAGGAACTGGCGGCCTCATTTCTTCGCCTGCCTACCTGGGACTTCGTACGATCAGATCCCGATTTCCAGGCAATATTTCAGAAGCGCATCAGACCGCAGTAGGGGACGGGCCACCAGGTCAAATTCACCACCTGTACGACAAATTCATACTTTGTGTGATAATACCAACATGGGTATTTCCCGCTCACGCCGCTCCCGAGTCTTTACCATTAGCTTCCCTGAAGACTTGGCACTTCAAGTCGATCAGGTGGCTCGCCGGGAAAGCCGCAACATCAGCGAACTTTTTCGTGAAGCCTTTCGCATCTATCGGCTGGAAAGCGTCCATCGTCAACTAGAGCGCTCCCGAGCTGCCGCACGGCGTCGAAGACCTCAGCCGGACTATGAGCAACTAAACGTTGAGAGTCTCGTAGACGAGGTTCGCTCAACGCGGACCCGCAAGAAGAGAAAGTGATCGTTGTTCTGGATTCAGGCATCTGGATTTCAGGATTTCATTTCGGGGGAATACCGCTCGCGGCGTTAGATCAAGCCTTTATCTACGACCATATCGCGATTTGTGAAGAAATCATTACAGAGGTATCCACGATCATGGTGTCTAAATTTGGCTGGACAGAAAGAGATGTTCATTCGGCCTTGCGGAGCTATTTGGCTGGAGCAAAGCACGTCACAATGAAAGGCGATCTCACCGGCGTGTGCCGCGATCCGAAAGACGACATGCTTTTTGAGTGCGCCGTGCGTGCAAAAGCGGAAATCATCGTCTCCGGCGACAAGGACGTTCTGGAAGTCGGCGAATATCGGGGCATTCGCGTCATCACCGCTCGGCAATACTTAACCAAATGATCTTTAGTTGAGCCGGATTCTATTAGGGCGATGTCAAGAGCAAACAGATCTCCCGAACAGATCGGAGAGGAGTTGCTTCGCATCGCCTTTATATAGAACCCCGTAACGGGAGTCGGCGCCTACGCCCAGCCCTCCGAAAACCACGGAGACACGGAGTCACTGAGAAAGCAAGACCTCGCCCTAGGGCCTAGCCCGTCGCTAAAGCTCCTTCCAAAACAACTGGACAACATCCTCGTCTAACTTTTGGAACTTTCGTTTCGTCAGGAGCGAATACAGGATGAACAAAACGCCCGCTGCCTGGGGAATCGGGGACAGCCTGATGTGCCCTATTTTTCTGCTTCCATGTACAATGCGCGGCGATGCCGAGGCGAGCGCGTTGTGTTGTTCCGGGATTTCCTTATCACGTCACCCAACGGGGAGTAGACCGGCAGGCGACGTTCTCGCGCGATGAAGATCGAGACACGTATCTGCGTCTGTTGCGGGAGAACCTAGGCGAAGCAGACGTGCGCGTATGGGCGTGGTGTCTGATGAGCAATCATGTGCACCTGGTTCTGTTGCCAGGCCGCAAAGACTCTTTGAGCTTGTTGCTGCGTCGTGTGCATGGTCGCTACGCGCAGTACTACAACACTCGTTGGGGCCGAACCGGTCACCTGTGGCAGAACCGCTTCTTCAGTTGCATTTTGGGACTCGAGCATCTATGGGCGGCACTGGCTTACGTGGAGAGAAATCCTGTGCGAGCCGGCATCGTCGAATCCGCCGCCGAGTACCCCTGGTCAAGCGCCGCTGCACATGTCAAGCGCGTGGATCCTACCGCTTTACTGGACATGCAATGGTGGCAGAAAGAAGGGCCCAAGAAACTGGAATGAAGTACTAGCGATTGACCAGCCCGAGACCGTGCAGCAGCTACAGCAATGTACCT
>QIBC01000347.1 GCA_003225215.1 Acidobacteriota bacterium | reverse complement strand
GTTTCCAAAAGGAATTCAAAGATGACGCGATATTTTTCTGGAGATCTCGTCAGGAACTCCGTCTTGAGGGCTGGGGTGAGAACGAATTCCCGGCCATACCCCTTTTCCGACATCATGGGAAACGTGGGAACGCCGACTATCAGTTTCCATTCCAACGCAATATATAAGGCGCGCCGTATGGCGCCGAGCCGACGATTGATCGTGGGCGCCGCGAGTTGCTCTTTCGCAATCAGGTGCTGACGGAAACGCGCCAAGAGTTCCTCGTCAATTGCATCGAGCTTGGCTTTTGCCAAGGGGGCGAACTTGACCGACTTCTGGAAGTTGGTTTCGTAAAACTCGATCGTTCGGGAGTTGTCTGGATTGTCTGCCTTGATTTCAGATAGTGCTTCCTCCCAGAACTCCCCGAATGCCGGCACATCCCTCTTCTTTGTGATTCCGACCTCGCCCTTGGCCAGAGCTGTCTTCAGAGCCGCCAAGATCTGCTCGGCCGTCCGCCTATTCGTGCTGTGGGTAGAGTCCCGGTGTCGGCTTCCTAGAAACCAAAAATCGTACCAATAGACTTTTCCCCGCCTATAAATCGACATCCACTATCCCGCCTCGAAACTCTTCGGCTTGGTTGATGCTAGCAAAATCGCAAGCAGGCTCGTATCGTCTCGTGTAGCTGAATTTCTTTTTGTCAGGGTCAAAAAATGCATGGCCTAATAGCTCTCCCGGCTATTCAGCATTATTGTCTCTGTGCTGGCGGCGGCTCGCTGCGACCCACTGAGCTCGCTCCTTTTCTTGCTGCAGAGTTAACATCTGCAGGCACTGTGTGAATTTCAATAAAGTGCTGGATTGCAGCTTCACTGATGCGCACGTAGCGTCCGCCATTGCGCACGGTTTCGATCCGTTTCTTCCAAATCCAGTCGCGAATGGTTTTTTGTTTGACGCCGAGAATTTCTGACGTTTCCTGCACGGTAAATAACTTCATCGCGTTACTCCTAATCCACTAGCCGTTGTGGCGAGCCCGCCCAGCTTACTTCGGTCTCACTTGTATCTGAGGCCTGGTTTTCGGTCAAAAATCGTTCCGGAGCAGGACCGTGTCGTGATTCCATCGGAACCTGATCGTCGAGTGCGATCTAGGTTTCTACCTACGTCAAAAAACAGTTGATCCCGCCGATTTGACCGAGTTTTGAATTCCGCTTAGGTTGTTCCCGATTTGAGCGGCGTTCTTGTTCCTGAATCCGTGGAGGGGAATTGTGTTCTCGTCAGTTGAGGAGGTTTGGTCCAAATTACTTGTGACCGGCTACATCACCGAACATGTCACAGCCACTGTGGTATACCTTGCGGCGAAGCTGAACAGACCCATTCTGCTCGAGGGGCCACCCGGAAGCGGTAAGACAGAATTGGCCTATGCCGTTGCGAAAGCAACGGGTGCAGAAGTTGAACGTTTGCAGTGCTTCGAGGGTATCAACGAAGAAAAGGCCATTGGCAAATTCGACGAGACCCTGCAGCGGCTCGCGGTTGAATTGCACTCGAAATCTTGCAGCGTCGAGTGGGAGCAACTTAGAGAAGAGCTACACACCCAGCCGTTCTTCACCTCCGGTCCTCTGCTGCGAGCTTTACAACAACCCAAGCCCTGCGTTCTGTTGATCGACGAGTTAGACAAGGTCGATCAGGCCTTCGAAGCCATGCTGCTCGAACTGCTGAGCGTCTGGCAAATGAGCATTCCTAAATTGGGCCTCATAAGAGCTCGAACCATTCCTTTTGTGGTTTTGACCTCGAACGAGGAAAGAAGAATCGGAGATCCTCTCCGGCGAAGAAGCTTTTATTTGCGCGTGGAACATCCCACGCCGCAAAGAGAAACCAAGATCCTTCAGCTCCGGACCCCAGGCAAGAGCGCCGAGTTCCACCGCCATATGGCTGGTCTGGCCAAGGCGCTACGCGGTTGGAGTCTGGAGAAGCCGCCTTCCATTTCGGAAATGCTTGACCTGGCGCAGGCGTTGGAACTGCTTCAAGAGGAGCGGATTACTTCAGAAATGCGCGATGTACTTCTACCTCTGCTGGCGAAGACTGAAGCTGACCGGAGAAAACTGCTGCTAAGGGATGGTTGGGCCAGTCTCGTCTACGACGCTCACCAGTACAGCGTGGAGACGATTGAGCAATGAAGATGCTTGGCGTAGGTCTCTTACTGATCTTCGTTCCGAAATGCTTTCCCAGCAGCAATGGATCTCGCCTGGAAGCCGAGTATTACGTGGCCGCGTACGCGGAGCATTACCACATTTCTGTTGCGTTCGTGCGCGCCATAGTAGAGCAAGAATCGGGATGGCAGCGATGCCCTGTCTCGGGGAAGGGCGCAAAAGGCTTAATGCAGCTCATGCCGGCTACGGCGAAAAGACTGAACGTCAGCGACCCTTGCGAAATGAGTCAAAACATTTCTGGTGGCGTGCGCTATTTGAGTCGGCTGGCGGGGAACTTTCACGGCGATTTACGGCTCGTCGCAGCCGCCTATTACGCCGGTGAGCGCGTGATCCAGGCACGCGGGCTCAAATATGCAAATCGGGATGTGGTGAGATACGTCACGAATGTGCGCAAACGATATCAACATCAACGAAACGCTCCGAGTGCAATCATCGACCGTGCTTCAGGGGGAATACGATGAGAGTGAATTTGCTGGTAATGATTTGGCTGTTGACGAGCTTGGGTATGGCCCAGACCGATCGCTTAAAAAGCAATCCCAGTGTCAAAATCGTCCCTATCGAGCAGGGTGCAGTAAGCGTACTGCACCTGCGCCCTGGTTACGCAACTTCGATAAGACTGCCGGAAGAGATCACCTCGGTTGTGATTGGCGATCCTTCGCGCTTCAAAGCGGAACACTCGGAAGCTGAACCAAGATTGGTTTTTCTTAAACCCATTACGACTCAGCCGGCTGAAAGTGATGCCCTTATTACTTCAAAGTCCGGCCAGCAAATCATCCTCGATTTGGTAAGTGTTGGAACAACGAGCGAGAACGCGAAGGTAGATTTCTTTGTCGATTATCGGAGTCCACATACGCTCCTAATCGATTCTGAAAATCAGACCTTTTTAATCGCTGAAGTGCGGCCCGTGTCTCTTATGACCGAAAGCGATCTGAAGCGCACGCAAGAGCCGGATGTGATCGCGAAGGAGTTGGAACGGCAACAGCATGTGTCTTGGCTGAGGTGGGAAGGCAAACAACTGCTTGCCGCGCTCGGAGAGTCGATTCGACACGATCAGCGGACTATTGTGGGATTCTCCGTTCGTAACGACTCACAGCGAGTGATGGAGTTGCTTCTGCCGCAACTTCAATTGACGGGCACGAGACGTGGAAGGAAGCGAATCAAAGCCGAGCCGATTGCAGTGTCTGAATGCCGCATGACGACACGACGTTTAGCGCCGGGAGAACGAGCTGATGGAGTAGTCGTGTTCGAACGCCCGGCTTTCAAAGAATCCACCGAGCAATTGCAGTTGCAATTGG
>QIBC01000012.1 GCA_003225215.1 Acidobacteriota bacterium | reverse complement strand
AATGCCGTCCCATGCGGGACGGCATTTTTCCTGCAACAGAATTCCGCTTTACGAGACTGGGCTTACCGATTCGCGTTTTTTTGGCGTCTGCTACGACGCGTGGGATCGTGCACTGAGTGCCACGCTGGCTAGCCACAGAACATCCGGGGCGCTTGCACCAGAAACGTTCTCTGACGGGCTGGGAGCAGCCAAAACCTCTGCCGCGACAAGTCCGGCGAGCAGCGAGCAAAAAATCAACATACCTCTGACCGTGATTCTCACAAACCTACTCCTGCCATTGAAGTTGCAATCAAATGTCCACCTGCGCTGTACCAATAAACTGGGCAAAAACCCCAGAAATCACGAAATGCTCGTGCAGGGACGCGATCGGCACTGTGTTTAAATCACTGCAAAACATTGCAGCCGCAGAGACACTGGGCTTCCACTGCTAGAAGTGCCAGTCAGGAGGGACGCCCCCGATCGGCGGGCCTCCTTCCGTAATTTGCCTGAGCTGGGAAACGGGCTCACTATCCGCAAAAGGCTCTTCTTGAGATGAGATGCACTGTCTCAGAAGCTGATACCAGAATTTGCGCATCTTGCAAGGTCGTTCGAAGAGGAGGCTGATGAAAACCTTCCATCATTCTGCTCAAAGGGTCTTTGCGGCGGCGCTGCTTGTCTTGGCTGCCATGTCGTCTGCGCGTGGGGCTCAGAAAGATGAGCGCGCCGGCTACCAGGGCATTCCAATGCGCAACGGCTTAAATCGCGGGATAGTTGAACACGAGGAGAGCGCGGCCGCCGCCTTACGCTATCCACGTCTGCCGCGCAGGCTGAACGAAACCGATCTTGACCAAGCAGGTCGTCTCGATAGCCGCCAGGCGCGGAATCAGAACGATGAAGACCGGGCCGGATATGGCGGAATTCCCCAGCGCTCCGCCAGGGGGTCGAGGAGCGCACAAACTGCAGATTTACAGGAAGTCGAACGCGGCGGTTATGCAGGCATTCCCCAGCGTTCCGCCAAAAATGATCAACGAATGCAACCAAATGTGGCTCTGACAAAGCGCACTTCCGCTTTACTCACAGCTAAATAAAGCAAGGACAATCACAAGAGCCCCAACGAGCACCTAGTCCTATACATGCCAGTTGTTGAGCGCCTTCCGTAATTTGCCTCCTTGCAGCGAACCGGGCGAATATCGCCGTACGAGCCTTCTTAGCCGGATGCGCCTCTTAATAAGTTCATCCTCAGGCCCGCCCCCGAAAACCGGTCTAATTCGCACGCCAGAAAAAGTCGCGAGCGGCTGCCGGATAGCAATGACTTAGGTAATCCTGTTCGTCCCGGAGGCCCACAGCAACTGGTTGGGTCATTCGGGGGTTGTCACCACTGCGGGAAAAAAAAGCCCAGGAGCAGTGATTGGGCTGGACTTGGAAGAGGAGCTTGGGGCAAATGCAAACTTTCCAGAAATTCACTTTTGGAACCATAGCAGCATCGCTGCTCATCGCGTCGTCGGTGATGTCATTTGCTGACGATCCACCGTCGCGCGTCGCCCGCTTGAAATACATCAGCGGCGAAGTGTCGATGCAACCCGGAGGAGTCAATGATTGGGCGAGCGCGACCATCAACCGTCCAATGACGACCGCGGACCGCCTGTGGACCGACAAGGACTCACGTGCCGAACTGCATCTCGGTAGCGCCGCGATGCGGATGAACAGTGAAACCAGCCTTACCCTCACCAATCTCTCCGATAACACCGTACAGCTCGAGCTCGACCAGGGAACGCTGAATCTGCACGTGGCGCGCCTTCATGACAATGAAATCTACGAAGTGGACACGCCCAACACAGCATTCACTCTCCAGAAGTCAGGCGACTACCGCTTCGATGTCGATTCCGAGGGCGACGTCACACTGGTGACCGTATGGCACGGCAAAGGGGTCGCGACTGGTAATGGCGACGCGGTGCGCATCGAATCGAACCGCCAGGTTCGCTTCTTCGGCGGAATGTCGCTGGCTCACCAGACTTACCATGCCCCTCGTCTCGATGGCTTCGATGAATGGTGCCGCGTACGCTCCGATCGCGAGGGCCGTATCATTTCGGTGCGCTATGTTTCACCAGATGTGATCGGATACGAAGATCTGGATGAATACGGGGCGTGGCGAGAGACCGGCACCTACGGCGGCGTGTGGTTTCCAACCCGTGTCGAAGTAGGATGGGCGCCTTATCGCTATGGACACTGGGCATGGGTCGAACCCTGGGGTTGGACCTGGATCGACGATGCCGCCTGGGGCTTCGCTCCGTTCCATTATGGTCGGTGGGTATTCGTCACCGGACGCTGGGGCTGGGTGCCCGGTCCGGCTAGCGGGCGTCCCTGCTACGCGCCTGCGCTCGTCGCCTGGGTTGGTGGCAGCGGCGTTGGTGTGGGCTGGTTCCCGCTGGGTTACGGCGAGCCTTACATCCCGTACTACCGCGTTAGCAGGAACTACTTCCAGACGGTGAATGTCAGCAACACGCGCATCACTAACATCACCTACGTCACGAACAACTACTACAACGTCAACAACGTTCGTATTAACAATATTCGCTACGTCCACCAAACGACGGCGACGACCATCGTGAATAACGACGTCATCATCAACTCGCGACGGATCGATCACAATGTGTTCGTCGATCACGACCGCGACCGCCATGACTCGCACGACCGCTGGGTGACCAACGGCCCGCAAGTTCCGCCCTCTCATGATTCGGTGCTTGGAGGCCGCCGAGACGATCACGAGCCTCCTGCGAGGATCATGAACAAGCGCGTCGTGATGAAGCTGCCGCCGCCGGAGCGTCGAGTTCCCTTCGACACAAAGCGTGCTGACCTCGACGATCATCGCGGAAGGCCACTTGATAAAGACGAGGAAGACCGCTTACGCCGGCGCATGCCGCCCGGACATAACGACAACGACGATCACGAGCGTTCAGCTTCAACGGGCGATAATCGTTATCCGGCTCCAAAACAGCGCGACGAGAATCCTGGTTCCCAAAACGGCGAGCATGCAGGCAATGGTGGAAATCCCAGCCGTGGCTACGATCGTGACGATGCGAAGCACAACGATAACGCTTCGGCCGATCGGGATCCACGTCGCTGGCAGCGGCCAAATCAGAATCCAAATCAAAATGCCGATGAGCACGGACAGTCAGCCTCCACCGGCGGCAACTATCCGGCTCCGAAGCAGCATGATGAGAATCCGCGGGTGAACCCAGGCGATCAGGCTAACCGCGACGGCGGTTCACAATCCGACGAAAGTGCTGCTGGACGCCGATTCCCGCGCTCACCACGCCACAACAACGATGCCGAGGATGGGGGACAATCCAATTCGGGCAATGCATATAACCCCGCGCCCAAGCAGCGCGATCAGAACCCCGATGTTGGTGGAGATCGCGCCAACAGCAACAGCGGCCAACACAATAGCCCCGACACAAAAGGCAGCCAGGGTGACGATAGATCCGCCAGGTGGAGAGTGCCACGTCCGCCGGGTCGCAACGACAAGGGCAACGATCCGGGCAGCAACGGGAACGGAAACAGCAACGCCGGTAACGACCGTGAGCAGTCCCCTTCAGCGGGAGGCTACAGTCCGGCTCCCAAGCAACGCGAGGAGAATGTTGGGGCGAACGACAGCCAACGGAACAGCTACGGCCGAGGACCGCAGCGTAATTCGAATCCAATTTCGGATCGGAACCAACGCAATGATGCCTCGGACGTACGGCAGGTTCCACTTCCGCCAAGCGGCAACGGCAATGGCAGGAATAACGGCAGCGGCAGCGCTAACGATAATCGTGGACAGTCGTCTGCGACGGGAACCTATTATCCAGCTCCAAAGCAGCGCGAGGAAAATCCAGGGGTAAGCAATGGCCAGCAGTCTTCTCCGCAGACAGATGCGATGCGTGCCCGCCGACCCGTTATGGAACGGCCAGTGCCTTCTCCTTCGCAATCATCTAGCGATCGCAGTGCCGGATTGCCACAACCTCAGGAGGCCCACACGATGATGCGGCAAGCACAAACCGATCGCCGCAGCGATTCGCACCCATCGCAGCCTGCGCCACGGATGGCGGAGCCGCAGAAAGCTCCAGAGTCCGCGCACGCTCCTCAACCAGAGTCTCACCCGGCGCCAAATAAGGATTCAGGTTCGAACGGCAATTCCCGCGGTGGTTCCCAATTTCAGGAACACGGCCACGGAAAGGATCCCGATCCCAAATAGGAATTGGGAGATCTAAGGAAGGCGCGGCAAACCAGCCGCGCCTTTTCTTTTGCCCTTGACGAATGTACTCGCGCAGGTTTCTAGCTTCAGGCTGAAAGCCGTCCAGCGCTGGCTCCCGTGACCTTGGCGAGGGTTTCCCGCTGCCCTTGCACCTGGACTCTCTCCGGTCTTGCGCCCGACGGAGATTTCGCCATTTGATATATAACCAGGTCCTCACGCCGCAGGTGATTTGATTCCGTGCTCTCCGCCAGGGCCTTCAGCAATGTCTCGCTGTGCGTGGTAATTACGAGCTGCAGTCCGTGGGCAACCGCGTCACACAACATCTTCGTCAGCTCGCGCTGTGCTTGAGGATGCAATCCCGCTTCGGGCTCCTCAATCAGGATCACACTGTTGGCAGGAGCCGCGAAAATCTGTGTGATGATCGGAAGAATTTGCTGGGCTCCGCAGCCTGCCGATTCGAAACCCAAGGGCGTTTCAAAGTCGGAATCGAGGTATCCAGCATGCAGTAGCTCTTCCATGACCCATCCGCTGGTCAGCGATCCCAGGCCGAAAACTTGTGCCCATTGTTGGATCTTTTTCGACTGCGCCAGATGGCGGGGGCTGGCAAACATCGCCGATAGCACGGTGATGGTACGTTCACCACGCCTACCGACGTTTAGCGGAGCTGAATCGGCGCGCGGCGCTTCGCGTGTGGGAAGCCGATTTGGCCCAATCATGAACACGCGCCGTCCAAGATAGCCCGCGACATATGATGTATAGAGGCCATAGGTAAGGAAGCGATGATGCATGGGCTCATTCACCGCCTGCCCGCCGATGGCCTGCGTGCCCATGAAGAGTTTAGGAGACAGCACCGCAGGCCCGCTCGCCACTGGCTCGAACATACGCTCCGACAGATGCGAGGGTGCACACTCCAGGAGCGCCCCATGTCCTTTCTTGATCAGGCCGCGCCCCAACGGCATAGTGGAATTGGTGGCGATCGCCTCCCCGTTCACGATCAATTGATGCTTCCACTCCTCGCTTCCCCGCCGATGTCCAACGCTGTAGCCCAGGGTGGCAGCCTCGGCATCGCTGTCATGGTTGTGTTTTCGCAGCCAATTGCGGAAGTAGTCGCCGGCTTCGAGCTCAACTGAAAGCGACAGGTGCAGGTCGTGGTCTGGCTTGTGGAATGCGGAGCTCCCACTTGTTCCTAGGTCGACGTGCTGGTCCTTCCACTTAAACTCGGGCGTGCCCTCCGGTCGAGTTGCATTCTGCGATAGCAATCCAATAGCCTCCAGCAGTGAGCTCTTGCCGCTGCCATTGGCGCCAATCAGGACGGTGATTGGACGAAGGTCAAAACTGACCCGCTCCCCAAAAGCCTTAAAGTTCTCCGTTTCCAGTCTCGTTAACATGCGTTTCTCCCGGATTCGACCTGCGAGTTCGGCGATCTGACGACCAGACAAGCTCGGGCCGACATCATAGCCCGAAATTTGCCCGATCAGCGGGGGAAAAGCTGAGCTAAGCGGCTGAGAGGCCACTCCAGGATTGCCCTCCAAGGGGCCGATTCCCAATGCTTGACGGGTTAGATTTGCGAAGCCGCGGCTGGACGCAGAATGAGATTAGTCACATTCGACACCGCGTCCTTGTACTCATCTTCCTTTGAGAGCCGCTTCCATTCCGGATCATTGCGGAAGGTGTCCCAAGCCTTCTTTTGCGTCTCCTCGTTCGGGAAGCCAAGCATGTAGGTTAAGTTGGGGAGCTTCGATCCAATCAATGTCTGGCCAAAGAAAACGCCAGTCATGCCGGAGCGGCTGAAGATAGCGAGCTCACCTCCCTGGTTAAACATCTGGATCTTCTTTCTCGCTCTCTCGTTCGTGTGGCTCTCGTAAATTCGCAACTGCAGCAAACGCCCTGCGGTCTGCGTCGGCAGTTTGACCTGTGGAAAGCCATCGAAGGCCAGCATCAGGCTGCTCTCGTATCGCATAAAGGCGGGGTCTGACTTTGGAGCATGGATCACCCCGTCGCCCGCCTGCTGAAATGCCTTGTCATCGGCGAGTACGGCGGAAAATGCTGCAAGGGAATCGGCCGAGCTGTGCGGCAGCAAAACATAAAGATCGGTGCTGTCGCTCGTGAGTTTCAATTCGGGATTGTCAGCCGTCTGTAGCTTAAAAACTCCAACCGGACGAGCACCCGCACGATTGAAAGCCGGAACAGCAGCGTTCTGCAGGAAGTCTGCAAAGACCTGCTGCTTCTCCCGTGAGGCAAAGTGATAAATGCGAAGCTCAAGAAATTGCTTGCTCTGCTTCTTATCTCGAGCACTGCTGGCACCAGGGAGCGCCAGTGCTCCCGCGGCCATGGCGGATCCGGCAATGAAGTCACGTCGTCGCATAGGCGTGCACTACAGTACCACCTGGCGGCTTGCTAGTTCCGTCGCTGGCTTAGGAATCCGTGAAAGGAAAGAGGCTGCGAAAGCAGCCCCTATTGTTTGTAATCGATCAGAAAGTGAACTTGACCGACAGTTGAACTTCCAGCGGATCGCCAACGCCCTCGCGCAGGAAGCCGTCAAAATTAAATAGCGCTGGACTCACTAGCGGATTCACGTTGTTCTTGTTGTTGAAGCTGTTGAACATTTCGATTTGAGGAATCAATGCGTAGCGATCGCCAAAATGGAATGGACGAGTTCCACGCCAGTCGAAGCTGAAGTAGCCGTTGTCCTTGCGGAGGTGATTGCGTCCGCAGTCGATTCCGTTTACCACGCGGGTCCTTGAGTTGTTAGCGCTGCAAGGTGCTCCCGTACCGGTGCCTAAGCTATTGTCGGTAATCGGCTGAGCCGTGTGCGCCTGGATTCGCGGACTGAACTCGAATCCGTATGGCAGCTTCATATAGGCGAACATGTTGAATCTGTGCCGCTCATCGCGGTCCGAGAAGGCATAGTCTTTACGGAAGTCAAAACGATTGAAGTAACGGAAGGTGAAGGGATCGCGCTCGTTGGAGTCATCGTCAAGATCTTCCGAGAGCGTGTAGTTGAACTCCAGCTGATAGTTCTGGCTGAAGCTCTTTCTGCCTCCGACGGTCATGCCTCGGTAGAGCGAGTGGGCAGTGCTTTGAGTATCGGTAACCGCTCCGAGATTCGTGAATGGTCCGGCAGCGTAGCTGACCGTATCGACATTGTCGGTTGGTTTAATTGGCAGTGCAGCTCCAGTATTCGGATTTACGAATCGCGTCAGGTAAACGCCTTTCGAAATCGTGAGATCAAGATAGCCTGTCCAATTCGTGGCCAGCTCCTGCTGGAAGGCAAAGTTCCCGGTGTAAGTGCGAGGATTGTTGTAGTTGCGATTGAAGACCGTGACGCCAGGCTGGAACGGGAATGCTCCGCCTGTCGGAGGAGTGAACTGGATCGGTTTGGGCCACCCCGGTGCCGGACCATTTGGGCTGATGAACAGCTGAGTATAGGCTGGCGGAACTCCGGGGCAAGAGCCGTCTGCAGGAGGCGACGCCAAAGGACACGTTGCCACGTTACCGGCAAACAGCGTTTGTTGCTGCACGCCATTCGTCGTGATCGCTCCCACTTGAGTCAGCATGTTTAATTGAGCGTTGTAGATGCCCCAACTGGCGCGTACGACGGATTTCTGGTTGTTCTTGATGTCCCACGCGAGGCCAACTCTCGGTTGAAACATCTTTGTCGCGTTCGGTATCTTGCCGTCGGACGGGAATCGGGGATCGGTCAAATTCGAGGCATATGCCGTCTTCGATGGCGGTATTACCGGATCGGGGAATGTCTGAGCTTCCCACCGCAAGCCGTAATTGAAGGTGATGTTTGGCCGGAACTGCCACTTATCTTGCAGGAAGAAAGCATAGTTGTTGTTGTTGATGTCCGAAGCTCCCGGTGTGAGATTCGACAAGCCTGTCGGAGCTCCCTGGAGATAGAGAAGCAATGGACTGGCTGTGGCCTTGAAACCGTCTGGGCATGTTTCGCCCTGATTCAAGAATGTGCCATTCGCGCATTCTGCGGTGCTTGGTCCAAAGCCATGGCTGGTTGCCGTTCCCGGTGTCGCGTAGTGCAGGAAGCCGACAACCGAGTCGAAAATGTAGCGGCCCTCGAAGAATCCGCGGAAGACCTGCGCGTTGTTGCTGTGCAGGAACTCTCCACCGAACTTAATGGTGTGATTTCCGGAGACGATGGAGAAGTTGTCGCGCACCTGAGTACGCTTGAAGACTTCATCAATATTGGGTCCAAGAAAGAATGGATTTCCGAAACGGAAGGTTGGCGAAGTAGGGCCGCCGAAGCCCATCGCCGTATCGGCCGGCACGTTTGATGTAACTGCCGAGCGAGGCCGATCCTCTCGCGAGAAGGTGAAGTGACCTTCGTTTAGCTTCTTCGCCGAGACGGTGGTGAACAGGTTGAAATTGACGGAGTTGATTTTCGATGGACCTTCAATTCCGTTGGCCGAGGTGCCATATGTGGGTACGTCGAAGGTCTGATTGAGATTGTTGGAGCGATCAAAGTTATAAGATGCGCTCAGATTATTCGCCTGGTTCACGTTCCAGTCGTATTTGCCGAGTAGGGCTGTGTTGTGAATCTCGTGCTGTACCGGTAGGCCTTCGTTCTGGTTACGGCTGCTATTAAAGAAGTTGAGCAGAGCCACGCGCTGGCATTCTGCATTGCCTCCGATCAACGTGTCACCACTTCCAACGACTGGAGTCCCTGAACATGTACCCAGAGCAGTACTCAGATTCGGCCGATTGAGGTTTTCCAGAATCTGTTCGAACGCGCCAAAGAAGAACATCTTCTGCTTGACGATTGGGCCACCGACCGTTCCACCGAACTGTTCGCGATGAAAGTCCTGTAGCGGCTTGCCGTCGGAGGTATCGGCACTGAGTGCCTCCAGACGTTGAAAATGAAAGGCGCTGCCGTGGAGTTGATCAGTACCTGATTTTGTAATCACGTTCACGACCCCGCCTGCGGTGCGCCCGAACTCAGCGGTGGCTCCGGTGGCGACTACCTGAAACTCTTTTACTGCGTCGAGAGTGATGTCGATAGCGGCTCGTTGTCCGCCGACCTGCTCGCCAAAGAATCCGTTGTTGTAATCGCCGCCGTCGAGGCTGATGTTGTTATAAATTCCGCGCTGGCCGGCGAAGTTGATCTCGTCGCCGTCCGGGCCTTGCACGATGCTTACTCCAGGGGTCAGCGTCAGCAGATCTTCAAACTTTCTTCCCAAAATGGGAGTTTGATCGATGGTTATGTTGTTCAGCGTACTGCTTGATTCGGTTGCCGTAGTATCGATTGTCGTCGTGGCATTGACCGTGACTGTTTCGCCGGCCGATGACACCTTCATCGTGAAGGTCAGAGTCCGTGCCTGGCCGACAGTCAGATCGACGCCTTGAGTGACGACGGTCGAAAATCCTTCTTTCTTGGCGATGAGTTCGTATCTTCCCGGCGTTAGCGCAAGGAACGAGAACCTGCCACTCTCGTCGCTGGTCGTCGCTTGCCTTATTTGAGTGTCAAGATTGTGGGCCTCAACAGAAGCTCCGGGTATTACCGCACCCGAGGGATCAAGAACCGTGCCTTGAATGACGCCGCTTGTGATCTGGGTTTGAGAGAACGCAACACCTGCCAGCAGGAGAAGGGCAAGCACGAACAGAGAGATACGACGCCGGGAGATCATTTGGGGGCTCCTCATCACATTTCCGGTCACAGGCAACCGGGAACCTCGTTCAGCTTCTTGGGAAGTCGCAGAATGTTAATCCAAAATTCACGTACTTGCACTATTCAAAATTCGAATTTCTGAGTGGCTACGAACACTTGAGTGAAAAACCTGAGAGGAGACCCCTGACGATAAAAGGCCTTCGCGGTTAGCAAGCGGTGAACAAAAAAATAGTGATCCCGCAATGGAACCCTGCAACATTTTTTCGCGTATTCACTAACGACAACGCAAAAACGTCGTCTATAGATGCGAGAGGAGAAAATACAATGTTCGACGCAAAGTACAACTCACTGATCGATAACGCGTGGTTCCGCATTGCCGTGAATTGCGCCGTGTTTGCGGTATGGGCTGGGGTAACGTTTGGATCGCTGGCAGCCAAGTAGTGTTTGTACGAGGTTATTGGGTTTAGCGGTGAGGACCTGCAGTACAAATACTCCGCATTCATAACCGGTCCTGCTCGCTTGCGATGGGATCTGGGGCGGCTAACCGGCCGTCAAGTTTAGACGCCTTTTTGGGTGACGAATCGTCAGCCGAGGGCAGGGCGTCTCCGCTGAAGTAATGGCGAACTAGGCCTTGGTCGCGAACTCGGCCTTGTTCGCAGCGGATGTGGCAGCGGCGCCGTATCGGGTTTCGACATATTCATCGAGAATCCCGATGAATTCCTGGACGATGTGATCGCCGCGCAACGTCGTCATCAATCTTCCATCCACAAATACGGGAGCCTTTGGCTCTTCAAACGTTCCCGGCAGCGAGATGCCGATATTGGCGTGCTTCGATTCGCCCGGTCCATTCACTACACAACCCATGACCGCGAGCTTCATCTCTTCCACGCCCGGATATCTCTCTTTCCATGCCGGCATACTGCTGCGTACGTAGCTCTGAATCTGCTCTGCGAGTTCCTGGAAGAAAGTAGATGTGGTGCGCCCGCAGCCAGGACAGGCCGTGACCTGCGGAGTAAAGCTGCGAATCCCGAGCGACTGCAAGATTTGCTGTGCGACGAGTACCTCTTCCGTGCGATCGCCATTGGGAGCGGGGGTCAGGGATACGCGAATGGTATCGCCGATACCTTGAGTAAGTAGCGGAGCCAGTGCCGCCGAGCTGGCCACGATACCCTTCATTCCCATTCCGGCTTCGGTCAATCCCAGATGCAGGACATACGAACAGCGCGAGGCAAGGCTGCGATAGACATCCAGCAGATCCTGTACGCCGCTGACTTTAGCGCTGATGATGATCTGGTCGGAGCGCAATCCGTACTTTTCGGCGATGGCAGCCGAGTTGAGCGCGCTCACCACCATGGCCTCCATCGTCACCTCGCGCGCGTCCAGCGGCTCGGCCAGACGAGAGTTCTCGTCCATCATGCGCGTGAGAAGTTGCTGGTCAAGCGATCCCCAATTCACGCCGATGCGCACCGGCCTTTGGTTCTCGACGGCAACTTCCACCATGGTGCGAAAGTTGTCGTCATCTTTCTTGCCAATGCTGACATTGCCAGGATTGATACGGTACTTTGCCAGGCTCCGTGCGCAAGCCGGATACTTCTTCAGCAAGAGGTGCCCGTTGTAATGAAAGTCCCCAATCACGGGAACGGGGACGCCGATCTTCTCCAGCCCCTCGACGATGTGCGGCACCGCCTGGGCAGCCGCGTCATTGTTCACAGTCACGCGGACGAGCTCTGAGCCAGCGCGCGCTAGCGCCGCAACCTGCTTAATGGTGCCGGCAATATCGGCGGTATCCGTATTAGTCATGGACTGCACCACAACCGGTGCATCGCTGCCAAGCCGCACCTGGCCGATATGAACCGCCGGGGTCGTTCTACGCTGAATCTGTGACATGGAATCTTAAGTTTAACAAAACGGGGAGCTCACTACGGAGACACGGAGCGCACGGAGAACTTCCAAAGCTAACCATGAAGGACACTAAGGATCACGAAGGGATCGGCTAACCACTCATTTCCTTTGTGTTCCTTTGTGTCCTTGGTGGTTTCACCAGTACTTCTCTGTGTACTCCGTGGCGAATCAGGCCTACTTTTTCGCGTCACGGAGCTGCTGCTTCCAGCCGAGAATTCGCGCCTGATTCGCGGCCGCCTCGGCTTCCGGTATCATGCCTTTCTTCTGATAGGCGATCGAAAGGCTAGTGTGAGCAAGGATGTCGTCGGGATTGAGTTCGATTAATCGCTTAGAGATCTGAATCGACTCGTCCAGGCGATTTGCGTCCTGATAGGCCCGCGCCAGGCCGTGCAGCGCCTCGGAGTGCCGGGGATCAAGTTCCAAGCATTTCTCGTACTCGGCAACCGCCTCGTCCTGTTTGCCCTCGGCGAAGAGATCGAGGGCGGCATAGTAATGGTCTTCAGCCTGCTGCCTGGAGTCGGACATGAACAAAAAAGTCTAGCAGTTTTGAACCGCTATACTGCCAATCGAGAAGCTCATGAAGAAAGTTCTGCGCTTCATTTGGATTGCCACTCGCGGCCATCGCCTTACTCCCTGGCGGAGTCCTTACTTGCGCTGGAGAATTGAAACTTATACCGGCCTAAAAATGGATAAGATCGGCTTTATCGAATTTTGGGGATTTCTTTGGCGCGAGCGTCGGGAACTGAAGCGCTTTCTGGAATGGACCGCTAGTATGGAAGACTATGCACGGCCGAAGCCTAAGAATCCGTAACGCTTCTGCATCTAACGTGGTTCCGGCGGCCCTCGGCCGATAGGCTGTAGGCAGCACGAAAACTTCTAAACAAGGAATCAATGCAGGCAGTTGTTTGCTTTTGTTGACAGAATCTCCGCTGTAGAAACCGGCCGAGGGCGGCCGGAACCACGTTGAAGGCAGGGCTCAGGGATGACAAGGATCTCGGTTAACCCAACACCACAGTCACGTCACTTCCGCGATCTGCGCCTGCCAAACGATTCGCTGCTGCACGATTTGCTGAGATCTCCAGATATCCCATGCTGCCGAGAATTCCGAATAGCTCGCCCGGTGTGGCCTGCGCGTAGGCGTTCTTCATCTTCGTCACTTCAACTTTGCCCACGACAAGTTTGAACACAGGCGGCGTTGCTTCGAAAAGCTGAGGAATATCTTTTTGGGTGATGTTGGTGATCAGGTTCCCGAACTTGTCTGTCTTCAGCACCACGCCTTTGAAACTTTTCTCATCGATGGGTTTTGGCTTGGGCGCGGCAAACCGGATGTAATCTGCGATCTCCTCCCCAAACTTGCTGACCTCCACTCCCTTGCTAAGCCACCCGGCACAGGCGGCGAATACATCGCGTCCATGGAAAGTCTGGCTCACGGGCTGAAGAAAGTAGTGTTCGGCGGTCACATGCCGTACGCTCAGGCGTTCGGAGCGCTCATACACGAGAGACAGGACCCCATTGTCTGGTGCCAGGAAAGTGTGCTTCTCGTTTGTTACGAGGATCGGCCGGCGCTGTGATCCAACTCCGGGATCGACGATAACAACATGCAGCGTGTCGGAAGGGAAGTACGAGGCCGCTTGCGCGATGGTGAGAGCACCGTCAAGTACATCAAAAGAATTTACGGCGTTGCAGATATCGACGATCTGCGCCTGCGGATTAATGTTGAAGATGACGCCCCTCATGGTGCCGACAAAATGATCGTTGAGTCCAAAGTCCGTAGTGAGGGTGACTAATCGGTTGGGCAAGCGCGATCCTCAGACAATTGGCTAAGTACAGAAGCTGGGCGAAGTTAACTTGCAGCAGCAGGGAAGTCAAGAAAGCATTGATCAGTTGTCAGTCGTGAGTAATCAGTAACTTCATTCCGAAACCGATTCATCGGTCTCCGATGACAAAGCGGTAAGCACCTCGTCGTCTACATCCCAATGCTTTAAAACTCGGAATATAGTGCTGGTAGAGAATCCGGCCCGCACCAATGTGCGAAAGATGCGTGCCGACTCTCGTTGGCCGTGCGGCTTCTTAAGCCGCTTGCGCTCCAGGAACTGACGCGCTAGCTGCTCCTCGTTTACATCCTGGTAGGCAGCATCAACAGCCTGCTGGATCACTTCGGCGTGCACGCCCTTAGCCTTGAGATCGGTGACCACGCGGCGCCGTCCGAATTTCTCATTGCTTTGCCGGTACTGGGAATATGAAGACGCATAACGAGAATCGTTGAGGTACTTCTGTTCTTTAAGTTTGGCGATCACCACTTCGACCGCCATGGTTCCTTCCTCACCCGGCTGGGCGCGCATTCGCAACAATCGTTTCAACTCCGCGACGGTCCGCATCTTCCGCGCGAGGGAGCTGACGGCGTAGTCATACAGCTCTACGTCGGTCAGCACGCGCTTCGCCTTGGCTCGGGAGAACGACATGGGCAGAGCCTAGCAGAAAGCTGTCGAAGGTAACTGCACAAAAGTTAGGTTGCAATTTTGCTGAGACCGCTGCCCGGGGCGGGTCATCCGACAATACTGGTTGAGATCAGCTCAGATTCAATGGACGAACCCAGCAAACGCTCAAAGATCGCGGTTGAGATACGGCAGGCCAGGGAAGCGGACGAGCAGGGAATCCTGAACTGTCTGGCAGAGGCTTTCCAACCTTATCGAGAGCAATACAGTGCTGAAGGTTACGCAGATACAGTTCTCGATGATCGCGCTCTACGTGCGCGTCTGCAGACGATGATGGTGCTTGTTGCTGTGTCAAACGGAGGAATCGTTGGAACAGTCGCGGGAATAGGACCTCAGGCACGCGAGGGACACCTCCGCGGTATGGCGGTGCTTCCGGATTACAAAGGCTCTGGCGTTTCCGCCCAACTATTGGCTGCGATTGAAACTTGGTTGCGGAGAAGCGGGTGTACTCGCGTAACCCTCGACACGACACAGCCGCTGCTAGCCGCAATGAGGTTCTATGAGAAGCACGGATACTCCCGCTCGGGTCGCGTCACGGACTTCTTTGGTATGGCTTTGATTGAGTACGCGAAGGAGATCGGCTAGTTCAGTAGAGACGCAGCATGCTGCGTCTCTACTGAGGCCATGCAGATCAAATTCGTCGAATCAGTTGATTCAATAATTCGACGCTTCTCCCGAGTTGGTCCAAATCCGCCACGTCGCACGGGCTTAGGGCCTTAGCCAGCGACTCCACACGGCGCTTCTTTCCCGCAAGCAGCAAGGCTCTGCCGCGATGCGTAGGAGCGATCAAAATCGAACGGGCATCCTCTTTCGCCGGCGTAATCCGCACCAGGCGTTCGCGTTCCATTGCAGCGATCAGACGGCTCATGGTGGGGTTCTTTACCTGCTCTGCCGCGGCGAGTTCCGCGAGGGAAAGTGGTCGTCCTGAAAACACGAGGACAGACAATGCGGACAGCTTCGCCGGCCCTATGCCGCTGTTGAGGTCCTGGATGCGCAAGCGCCGAAGCAAGTGAATGGCCGCCGAATGCAGCCTGTCGGCCAGTTCCCATTCGCGTTTTTCTTTTGTGGTTGACATTTCTTTCTGAGGATAGTTAGCATAGCTAACTAAATCGGAATGCTAGCATATTCATGGAGGTTCGTATGCAGGCTGGAACCCAGATAGCACTGGAAAAAATTGGGCAGATTGCCATCCTGGTGAAAGACGTCACCCGAGCAACTGAGTTCTATCGTGACAAGCTGGCGATGAAGTATTTATTTGCGACGGGGAACCTCGCGTTCTTCGACTGCGGCGGTATTCGCCTCATGCTCGACAAGCCGGAGAAGGTTGAAGCGGGAACGTCAATCATCTACTTCAAAGTTCCGGAAATCCAGCAAGCGTATGAGCAGATGAAGGCACGAGGAGTTGAATTCGTCGACAAGCCGCATTTGATTGCGAAGTTGCCCGATTATGACTTGTGGATGACATTCTTTCGCGACAGCGAGAGCAATCTGCTGGGCCTGATGAGTGAAGTGCGCCCGCCGAAGCCTTGAACTCTCGCGCTTCCTCGTAGGACCGTCGCGCGCCTCGCGCGGGTTTTCGGTTGGCGTCACGAGAAAGACGATGGAAGTTAGATACGCATGTTTTCGAAGACCTGTGAATTCTGGTGGTCCGAGACAAACACCCGGCCGAGGGCGGCCGCAGGTCCTAGACGTTATCTAGTACTCCACGCTTACGAGAAACAACCCGCTAGCAGGAGCCGTCGGTCCGGCCTCGGACCGGCGTCGAGCTGCGAGGATATCGAGGATTGCATCTGCAGCTAGACTGCATTTGCCGACTAGAAGAAATGTTCCAACTAGGTTGCGCACCATGTGATGAAGGAAGCCATCGCCGCGCACTTTGTAAATGAGCATATCGTCCTGTGTTGTCCATTCAGACGAGAAGATGGTGCGGATATTGTCGAGTTCCTCATCGTCTTTTCCTCGTTCAGAATCGACGGCGGCAAAGCTGGTGAAGTCATAGCGTCCAATCACAAACCCAGCTGCTTGCTTCATCAGGTTCTCTGCTAGCGGATAGGCATGATGATGAACGTATCGCGCCATAAACGGCGAGCAGATGCTGGTCCGAAGGAGTCGATACTCGTAGGTCTTGGCCTTAGCGGAGTGGCGCGCATGGAATTCAGGCGAAGCCTCTTCCACCTTGATTACGCGAATCGAAACAGGCAAAGTGTGATTAAGCGCGTTCAGTAAGTTTTCAGTCGGTATCGGACACTCAAGCGCAAAGCTCGCGATCTGTGCGAGCGCGTGGACTCCAGCATCCGTTCGTCCCGAGCCTTGGGGCAGGACGCGCTCGCCGGTCACATGCTCGATCGCGTCGGACAGAGCGGTCTGAATGGTTGGCCGCTGGGGTTGAACCTGCCATCCGCAAAAGTCAGTTCCGTCGTAGGCGAGCGTGATTTTGAAGTTCCTGGCGATCCGTTTGGGTCCTCGTTAATTACTGCAGGTATTGCTGGTACTCGGGATCGGCAGAAAGCCTTTTCCGCTAAGGAACTCCCAAATCTGCAGGTTTAAGGTGTTGGAGATCGCATAGTAGTTGTGGTCGTGTCTTCGCAGCTCTTTAAGTTCAATGGGAATCCCATGTCTTGTCAAGGCATCACGCGCCCCTCACACTTCTGCGACTGAAAAAAATGGGTCTTAAGACCCAACCCATATTGCGATCGGGATGCGGCGTTTTGCAAAATCGATTACGCGCTAATCCTCTCGAACGAATCACGCCAGCGCGAACCGCAGTTGCCGCAAAGTATTCGGATTCGAACATCGATATATACAAGGCGAAAGTGGCTCCGGCTGAGTGCCCAAACATGTATATACGCTTTCCATCAATGTTGCACTTCGCGCGAACGGCTTCAATGATCGCAGGAAGAAAGTCAGGACCATCCTTGCTCGGATCCCATGCCTGAGAGTTGGCTGAGTCGGGCGCTACCAGAACGATACCGATCTTCTCGGCTAAGGTCTTCCATGGTTCCACGAGTGACATGCCGTCATGACCACTCCCGTGCAGTAATAGCAACAGAGGAGCCCAGAATCATTTGCGCTGTCTGGTGCCAAGACCCATAGGTGCGTTGCTTTCCTCCAAAGTCGATCTTTCCTTCACCGGCTTTGCTTTCGCTGCTGTAGAACTCATTGCTGACGAATCTATTAAGCTCAGCAGCGCGAAAAAGCAGCTAAGAATGAATCGAAATCTTCGTCTACTCATCGAAGGAGATCGTAACTGGAATCCGGGGGAAACTGGAACGCCATTCGAGTTGGGGCCGTGATTTATACTAGGTACTTCCCACAACGAATCATGGCGACTGTTATGTTCGGGCCGTGGATGGAACTTATCGGTTCAGCGGATCGTATTTCAGGTTTGACCTGGAACAAATGTTTTGTGGTGGTGACGATTCGCCGGTCGCGGCAGTCTCAATCTCATTCACTTCCAAAGCAATTGGAGATCGCACATGCGTGTGTTGTGTTTCACAGGAAATAGGAAGAGCATTCGTTGGATGGCCGCTGGCGTCGCGCTCACAGGTGGTTTGCTGCTGGGACGTTCGCTCTTCGCGCAAGAAGCTCCCAACGCGCCGGTTGCCCAGCCTGCCACTACTGCGCAAACCAGCCGTGGAGAAACCTTTGGCGGACTGAATTATCTCAACGGATACAGCTTTCTCAAGGGGCCGATAGCTCCGTACAAGACGAGGGAGGTCCCCACACCGAATCTTTCGAACTCGCCTCGTATGGACCAGTTGGTTCGCGACGGCAAGATCTATCTCTCCATGTCCGACGCGGTTGCCCTCGCTCTGGAGAACAATCTCGACCTCGCGATTGCCCGTTACAACCTGCCGATCGCCGATACCGACATTCTGCGCGCGAAAGCCGGACAAAATTTGCGTGGCGTCGCCACCGGACTAGTGCAGGGCACGCCAGGCGGACAAGGGGGTACTGGAACTGGCACAGGCAGTCAAGGCGCCGGTGCGGGTGGCACGACGAGCGCGGCTGGTGGCGCTGGCACCGGTACTTCCGGAATTGTGTTGTCCACCGCGGGAGCGGGCCCGGGTGTGCCCGAATTTGATCCTACGGTGACCAGCAATCTCTCTGAAGAACACGCGATCTCACCCCAAGCCAACCAGGTATTCACGGGGGTTCCGAACCTGCAAGCAAACACGGGAACTGTAAACTTCAGTTACAACCAAGGTTTTGCCCCTGGTACAAACTTGTCAGTTGGTTTTCAGAACAATCGCCAAACCACGAATAGCCGGTTTAATACTCTGAATCCGACGTTGAACTCGAGTTTCCGTGCGACAATCACTCAGCATCTTCTCCAAGGCTTTGGCCTGGGGCTCAACACGCGTTTCATTCGTATCGCCCACAACGACCGGGAGATCGTGGACGTCGCCTTCCGCAACCAGGTGATCGAAAGCGTTTCCCAAATTGAGAACATCTACTGGGATCTCGTGAGCGCGTATGAGAACGTGAGGGCGAAGGAGCGCTCGCTGGGGCTGGCGCAGAAGACGCTATCAGACAATCAGAAGCAGGTTCAAATCGGGACGTTAGCGCCGATCGAAGTCGTTCGAGCCCAAAGTCAGGTAGCAGCGAATCAGCAAACGCTGATCGTAGCGCAGACCAATCTTCAGTTGCAGCAACTCCTGATGAAGAACGCGCTATCCCGAAGCCTGTCGGATCCGATCCTTGCTGCTGCTCCAGTCATTCCCACCGACACCATGGCGATTCCGGCGGAGGAGCCCGTAACACCGATTCAGGACCTGATCAATGATGCACTGTCGCATCGTCCTGACCTTGCGCAATCGCGCATCGATCTAACCAATCGTGAGATCAATCGCAAGGCAGCCGCGAATGGATTGCGGCCTAGTGTGGATCTCGTAGCCTTCTACGGAGCCAACGGACTAGGAGGCACTCAGAATCCATTGGCGGCTTGCGGCGCAGGTTCGAATCCGCTCTTTTGCACTCCTGCGGGAACTATCCCTGGACACGGATTCGGCAGCACCTTCGGCGACCTGTTCAACAGTACCGCACCAGACAAGGGCATGGGGCTGCAGTTGAACATTCCCATCCGCAATCGCTCTGCGCAAGCTGACCAAATGCGCTCGGCGCTGGAGCTACGTCAGGCTGAGATGCGCCTGCAGCAGCTGCAAAACCAGGTGGCCATCCAGGTACGCAACGCGCAGTTCGCCGTACAGCAGAATCGCGCACAGGTTGAAGCCGCCGACAAGGCACTTGAACTTGCGCAGCAGAGCCTCGACGCCGAGCAGAAGAAGTACGCGCTTGGCGCCTCGACCAACTTCGCGGTCTTGCAAACGGAAACCGATCTGGCAACGGCAGATAGCAATCGCGTGCAGGCTCGCACCGCTTACGAAAAGTCGCGCGTGGAACTCGATCGCGTGACCGGCTACACACTCGTTCGCAATGGCATCGTGCTCGACGATGCCTTCAACGGCGTCGTGACGAAACAGCCGATGGTGCCGTACGTCACTCCGCGAACGGACACCACGCCTACCCAACAGCAGCAGAACCCGCGAGGAGCGGCGCCGAATTCCAACTCGCCGGTTGGCCAGCAATCACCGAAATAGCTTCAGACCCAGAAGCGAGAACCCTCGCGCGTGTCTTGCGCGGGGTTTTTTTGTTCAGGTCTACGGCCCCAGAGAAACGCGATGTTATCGTTTCTTTCGCAACCGTGAGGTCATCACCTACCCGGGCCTGAATCCCTCGCAAGAATCGAATTGAGACAGGCGCGGTTGGGCTATTTAGGTCAACTGCTTAGTATGAAAATGAAAGCGCTGAGTGGGTACTGTCCCGAGTCAAACATCGGAATCCTCTGAGTCCTTCGTTTGTTCCGTGTCCTCCGAGTTCAGCACGGTTCGCCTTTCTCCCTCCTGCCATGGCGAGAAGGGATTAATGACTGTTTATCAACAGAATTCACAGGCATCCTTCATCTATCACGTGGGATATACTTCGACTGCGCGCCACTAAATAATTCCTTGAGGTTTTGTGCTCATGTCTGCAAGGGCGCTCCCCGAGCTTGAGTCTGCGGTCTCCTCCGACGGATTTCACGCACTTGAAGAAAAGGTTTACAAGACCATCGAGCTCCTGAAGTCCGCGCGCGAGGCTCGGGCGATTGCCGAGCGCGATGTGATTCGTTTACGCGAGCAGCTCGAAGAACGCGAGGAAGAAGCCGAAACCCTGCGTGAACAGATGGTGGGACTGCGGCGCGAGCGCGAGGATGTCCGCAGCCGCGTCGAGAAGATGCTCAAGCAGCTCGATCTCACGAGCGCGGAGGCATCGTAGCCATGGCAAATGCACAGACTGCGCGGAAGGTGGACGACAGCATTCGAGTTGAGATTTACGATCAGGGCTATACCCTTCGCGGAACCGATCCTGATTACATCGCCAAGCTCGCTGAGTATGTAGACCTCAAGATGCGGGCGGTCGCGGAGAAGACTTCAACCGTGGACTCTCTCCGTGTCGCCGTCCTCGCCGCTCTCAACATTGCTGACGAGTATCACCTGCTGAAGAAAAAATACGACAACGTCGCTGGCAATTACCTGGAGCGCGCCAATTCTCTCTCGGGAATGCTGGACGAGATCATCGAGGACCGAAAGATCGGGTGATGAGGGATCGGGTGATCGGGCCATCGGGTGAAGTAACACCTGAGGCTTTCGGCGTTCGGCTCTGGGCTCTCGGCCTGCAAGCCGTTTCGTTGTTATTCCAAAACCCTTTATTGGCCGAAAGCTAACAGCTGATCGCCGAAAGCCCTGCTTTTTAGATCACCCGATTCTTCTCTGTCTCTTGCCATCCCCGTCAGCTTTGACTAGCATTCGAGTTGGAAGCCAGCCTGCAAAGCAGGTACTGGCGGTAACCGTTTATTGAACCAACATTCAATGAACAGGGGGCTCGACTCGAAAAATCGGTTCGGTGTGCGAAGTTCCGCCAGTACGGAAATGCCTAAAGAACCGCGGAGAGTTCCCACCGTCTTAGGACGGGTTCATGAACGGCCCGCCTGGTACGGCCCCGCGGGTTGGCTTTTCTCTAACTGCTAAGCTGCTAAGCTAGCAGCTAGGAGCTTAGTAGCTGATTTTCGTGCATCCCCGCCTCTTCCAAATTGGACATTTCTTTGTTCCCACGTACGGCGTTCTTGTTGCCTCAGGTCTGATCATTGGTCTGCTGGTGACCGTTCACCTTGCACGTAAGCAGGGCATTGACACGGATACGATGTGGAACATGGGTTTAGTCGCGATCCTTGCCGGCATCGTTGGGTCGAAGTTGTTGTATCTGTTCACTACTTGGCAGGAACATCCGGATCTGCCGTTGAATCTCTTCAGCTTCGATACTTTGCAATCCGGAGGGGTCTTCTCTGGCGGATTGTTGCTCTCCATTGGCGTCTGCTACTGGTACGCAGTCCGGCACCATTTGCCGAAGCTCAAGACCGCCGATTCGTTCGCTCCGGGTATCGCAATTGGACACGCCATCGGCCGTCTTGGTTGCTTTGCGGCCGGGTGCTGTTTTGGGAAACCGACGAATCTGCCTTGGGGGGTGACGTTCATAAATCCTCTCGCTAAATGGGCCGGCACTCCGCTAGGGGTGCGATTGCATCCGACGCAGATTTACGAATTTCTAATTGAATTGTGCATCTTCCTTCTGCTGCTGTGGATCTTTCGCCATCGTAGCTTCGAAGGTCAGATCTCTGCTGTCTACCTATTTCTTTACGGCGTCGCGCGATATTTTCTCGAATTCTTGCGCGCTGACCCTGACCGCGGATCGATGTTTGGTGGAATCATAAGCGCCACCCAGTTTATTGCGTTGATTCTGGTCATTGGAGGCGGTGTGATGTGGGTGCTCTGCTCACGCCCTCAGGCTAGCCGCAGATCTCAGCTTGTGAGCACGGCTTGATGCACACGGGCCGCAGCACGAGCAATGCCCTCCAAAGATTTCGAGCCACTCCTGAAAGTGTCGGGCAGCGTCTCGATCAGTTCCTCACCGCGGCGTTGGCGAACGTCAGTCGAGCACGCGTACAGGTACTCATCGAGCAGCACAAGGTTCAAGTGAACGGCTCTGTCGCACGGCCCTCGTTAAAGCTGCGCGGCGACGAGCTGATAGAGGTTCTTGGGGAGGCGGAGCGTCCTCCACTGAAGGCAACGCCCGAGGACATTCCGCTCGATGTGGTTTACGAGGACGAGTATCTGGCGGTAGTGAACAAGCAGGCCGGGATGATTGTTCATGCCGGAGCGGGAGACGAAGAGCGAAATCGTGGAACGTTGGTAAACGCATTACTGTTTCGTTTCCAAAAGTTGAGCGAACTTGGAGGCGAAGCAAGGCCGGGAATAGTCCACCGCCTAGACAAGGAAACCAGCGGCTTGATGGTAGTAGCGAAGGCCGATGACGTTCATCGCAAGTTGGCAGCACAGTTTGCGTCTCGTCAGGTGAAGAAAAGATACATCGCGCTGGTGGGTGGTTGGCCGGCGGAGAAGGGAACTATCGCGGCAGAGGTCAGCCGCGATCGGTTGCGGCCGACGCGCATGACCACGCGTCGCGAGGGTGGCAGGACGGCAGTTTCGCATTTCGTGGTTCGGCGCAAGCTTGAGACGCGCTATGGCAAATTCGCGCTGCTGGATGTGGATATAGAAACGGGACGAACTCATCAGATTCGTGTCCACCTCTCATCCGTGCACCATCCCGTAGTGGGAGACACTCTATACGGAGCACCGCGAGTGCTGCAGGAGCAGGCTACTTTACGTCGCGGCAAACGAGAGAATCTCAATAAGAACGAGCAACTTTCTCTGGCTCGGAATTTTCTTCACGCTGCGATGCTGGAGTTCGTACATCCGGTTACGCACCAGCGTCTGCACTTTGAACGGGTGCTTCCGGGGGAACTTCAGAACTTCCTCAGAAAATTAGAGTTGAAGGATTCCTAAAGCACTGTGGAATCAGAGCAGTATTGGTATATAACTTGCTCTTTGTTGGCTAAGTTGCCGCATGGTAGAGATGCAGCATGCTGCGTCTCCACGAGGATGTCGGCACCTTCGTGACGGGGAATGGCCTCTTGAAGCCAGATATAATAGTGTTTCCCATGCGAGTTTTTCGTTTAGTTTTGAGCGCGTCCATGGCTGCGACCGTTGCCCTTACGGCTTGGGCTCAGGATGGCAGCAGCTTGCCTTCAGCTCCTTCAGCAACTCTGGAACAACAAAGGCCTCCGGCTCCTCCTCCGCAATCCGCTCAGCAACCGCAAACGCAGGCACAACAGCCAAAGACTGAAGACCCGAAGCCACAACAGCCAGTACTTGAGACGCTGGATCCAAAGCTGAGACCGCGGGTTCAACCTGCCAACGGTGCTCCCCAGTCGGAATCGGCGGCTCAGGCGCAGACGCCTCCGTCTCCTAACAAGAACGAGGCTGAGGGCAGCCAGGACAAACCGTTCAACATCGTGGTGCCGGTGAACGAAGTAAATGTAGTCTTCACCGTTACCGACAAACACAACCACTACGTGAAGGATCTGAAGGAAACCGACTTTCGCATTCTCGACAACAGCAAACCGCCAGCCAATGTTCGCAATTTTGCTTCCGAGACAAATCTTCCGCTGCGCGTAGGACTGCTGGTAGATGCCAGCAACTCGATTCGCGACCGATTCCGCTTTGAGCAGCAGGCCGCGATTGAGTTCCTGAACCAGATCGTTCACCCCGATCGCGATCAGGCATTCGTCATTGGATTCGACACCACGCCCGAGATCACTCAGGACTTCACTAACAATCCGGAAAAGCTCGCAGCCGGCGTTCGCATGTTACGTCCTGGCGGCGGCACAGCGCTTTATGACGCGGTGTATGGGGCATGTCACGACAAGCTAATCAAGACGCAGAGCAACCGTGGAGGGCTGCGCCGCGCAATTATCCTCCTATCGGACGGTGAGGATAACCAGAGCCGAGTGACGCGCGACGATGCCATCGAAGAGGCTCAGCGGGCGGAAGTGATTGTCTATACGATTAGCACGAACGTCAGTGGCACGAAGAGCCGCGGCGACAAAATCCTTGAGGCCATCGCTAACGCAACCGGTGGACGCGCCTTCTTTCCATTCAAGATCGAAGAAGTCTCCGACGCCTTCTCACAAATCCAGGAAGAGCTGCGCAGTCAATACGCAATTTCGTACAAGCCCGCTGATTTCAACGCCGATGGAAAGTACCGCAGTATCGACATCGAGGCCGTGAACAAGAAGTACAAGGTTCGCAGCCGTAAGGGCTACTTTGCTCCGCGGACGACTGAGAGAGCTGCGGCGGCGGTGGGAGCGCAGTAGAGGCTCATAAACGTTGATCCGGGCTGCCCTCGCCTGGGTGTTCGCTTCGATACGCCGAACCGAATATTTACAAGAATTCAAGAACTTTCTTGTAGCGTAAAGTGCTTAAGACCCGCGCGAGGGCGCCCGGATCCAGGTTATCCACGGACTGCTTTTGACTAACCGGTCGCCGCGTAGTATCCCTTGCGCGTTTGCACCTTGTATCCTTCCTTGGTTTTGATTTCGACTTTGCGGAAGGTGCCGTCATGCCTTCCATTGCTTGGCGTGTAGCCAATGCTGTATTGGCTGCGCAGCTCGGTTGAGACCTGGTCGAAGGCTTTCTCCAGTTTGTCACGATTATTGCCAACGTTTATCACACGCCCGCCGGTTTCCTCACACAGCTTCCTCATCAACCCCGGACCGGTTCCGGCGGCGACTCCACTGTCGCTTATGAGCAGGACATACACGATCGCGTCTGACTTCTGCGCGGCTTCAAGCGCATCTTGCAGTCTAAGCTGACTGCCCTGGTCTTCGCCGTCGGTAAGGAGAATCAGCGCCTTTCGCCCTACTTCGCTATGCAGTTTGTCGTGCGCGGCAAGGAATACGGCGTCGTACAATAACGTGCCCTTGGGGTTGCTGATCGGCACAGGTCCTTGCCCGATGCCAGGAAGGCCGCCGACGGCGCCTCCGCCGTTGATCTTTGCAGCCTCCATTCCCTTACGGATGTCGTGCTCCGAGTTCGTGAAGTCCTGCAGCAGATCGACGTTTACATCGAAGCTGATAAGAAAAGCTTCGTCCTCTTTGCGCAGCAACCGCTGCAGGAATTGCGCGCCGTGCCCGCTCTTGTCTTTCACGTTGAAGAGCAGGCTCACAACATCGACGTTCACCTTCAGCGTCTCGACCGGATTATCTTCCTGCGCCTTCGTGCGATCGCGCATCGTTGGACCGCTTGTCTCGTCGGTATTGGTCTGCGGACCGGTATCAGGATTGTTTGGCGGTGGCAGGTTCTGAGTTTGTGAGACCGCGGGCACGCTCAGGATCATCGAACACAGGGCAAGAAGAAATAATGAGGAAATCCGGCGCATCAGCACGCGAAGGAGCGGGTTCTGGCACTTCATAGGGGTATAGACATCTTTTTGCTAAGCTTAGACACAATTGTAGTGTTTTTGTCGTGCCGGTGGCGCGATCATTGCGCCGTTCTAAGGTCTTCCGAAAGGTAGGAAGTAAATGCAGGCAGGACCATGGCGAGGGCTGTTGTCGACGTTGCTGCTACTGTTTGCAGTGGGAGCGGATCTTTGCGCTCAATCACAGCCGAAGAACCTTCCTGACGCACCTCAGCCGCAGAAAACCATCCCGCCTCCCGAGCCGCCCGCTCCTGCGGAATCCAGCTCGCGCGATTCTGCGCCTCCGACAGCGCAGCCCCGAGTAGATCAGCCTGCGCAACCTGATGCGACAAATTCCGGCAGTGCGACCAATGACACTCCGCCAGCCCCAAGTCAGCCGGTTCGCAGTCCTGTAACTCCAGATACCGATCGTTTGTACAAGCTCGTCAGCACTACGAACTTCGTGGAGATCCCAGTCACCGTCAAGGACAATTCTGGCCGGATGGTGGAAGGTTTGTTGCCGAAGGACTTCACGGTGTACGAGAACGGCGCCCGCGTGAAGCTGACGTACTTTACCAGCGATCCCTTGGCGATCTCTGCCGCAGTGTTGATCGATGTTGGCATGTCCGACACAGCTTTGCGCAAAGTCCAATCTGGGATTCAGGCTTTGCAAGGCGCATTCAGCCAATATGACGAAGTTGCTGTTTACACGTATGGGAATTCAGTCATAAGGGAATCGAGCTTCAGTACGGCGGGCGATCGATTGGCACAGGCTCTGAACCGCATCGTCGAGACTAAGCACGGGCAACAGAGTGGCGTACCAGTTAGCGGTGGGCCGTTCGAAGGCGGTCCTACGGTGAACGGGCATCCGCTGGACCCAAGTGTTCCGCAGGTACCGATTATTCCGCACGATCGCCGAGTGCTGAACGATGCGGTGCTGCAAGCCGCGCTCGATCTCTCAAAAGTTCAGCCTGCTCGGCGTCGCGTGATCATGATCGTTAGCGACGGAAGGGAAGACGGCAGCCGCGCCTCCTACGCCGACGTTCTGAAGATCCTCCTGACCAATAAGATTTCTGTGTACGCAATTGGCGTTGGTTCCGCTGGAATGCCGGTCTGGCGGAAGCTGGAGCAGATCAATGTTCCCGGCACTGGCACTGGAAACATCCTGCCGAAATATGCGAGCGCTACGGGCGGCGAAGTGTTCAGCGAGTTCTCCAAGCAGGCCATCGAGAAGGCCTACTCCGCAGTAACAAACGTCGCACGTAATCAATACACGCTGGGGTATTACACGCAAGGGACCCTCGCTGAGAATTACCGTGACATTGAGGTGCGAGTAGGTCGCGCAGGGCTGCGCGTGACTGCGAAAGCCGGATACTATCCGTTACCTCCAGGGCGACAGTAACGGTACCTGAGTGCACAGCGCAATTCCCTGAAACTGGTATGTTATAGGAACTGGTTTTCAGCATTGCTGACTGCGAGACGAACCCTGCCGATGTGCGGCTCATTGTGAGGAAAGCTACTTGAGCTTTATCAATTTCGCTGCCCGCGAGATTAACTGCAAAATCGTATATTACGGAGCGGGTTTAGGCGGGAAGACCACCAATCTTCAGCACATTTTCGAAAAAACTAACGAGAAACAGAAGGGCAAGATGATCTCGTTGGCTACTGAAACCGATCGAACGCTCTTCTTCGACTTCCTTCCACTAGACTTGGGTACCGTCCGCGGCTTCAAGACGCGCTTCCACCTCTATACCGTTCCGGGACAGGTTTTCTATGACGCAAGCCGCAAGCTGATACTGCGCGGTGTTGATGGCGTCGTCTTTGTCGCTGATTCTCAGCCAGAGCGTATGGATGCCAACATCGAGGCGCTCGACAACCTGCAAGACAATCTCAAAGAGCACGGCTACGATTTCACAAAGATTCCTTATGTCCTACAGCTCAATAAGCGCGATCTGCCCAATGTGATGCCGGTGGGAGAGCTGAAGAAAGAATTGCTGAAGAAAAACGAGCCGGTGTTTGAGGCCGTCGCCTTTCAGGGAAGCGGGGTTTTCGAGACTCTGCGCGAAGTCGCTAGACAGGTACTTGTAGAACTTAAGAAGGGTTAATTCACCACCGAGATACGGAGTCCCGGAGAGAAGCAAACTGCAATTGAACACGGAGGAAACGAAGGACACAGAGAGAATGCGGGTTTTCTCGATCTCACGTCTCTCGATTTCACGTCAATGATTTGAACGGTTAGCGCAATACTTCTTCGATCAATGCAAACCTTCGTGACCTCTGTGTCTTCCGTGGTCAATCGCAGTTTGCTTTTCTCCGCGACCGTGTCTCCGTGGTGAAAATCACTTTAATCTAAGGGTCCTCAACATCTGCTCAAACGTCGGACGGAGTTGATCGAACTGGTTCTGCGGTGCGATGAATACGAGATAGAGCACCGTCCCATCCTGGCGTTCGATCGCGACCAACCAATCGCGCTCTCTTTGTGCGCGTTGGTTGCTGTCGCGAATAGGTGAAGTTCCGATCAAGTCCGCGGAACGGCCTGATACTCCGTTTACACGGATGCCCTCATCATTCCCTACTTCGCGCAAGTCGGGATTCGATTGCCGTAGGTTAGCGATCAGGTCGTGTGTGGCCTGATCGAGACTAACGTTTTGCTCCGGCTCATAACGATCGATGATTACGCCCACTGCGACCGCACCTTGTCCGTTGGTATCCTGCCCCACTCCACTCTGCGGGGCGATGGTAACGGCTGACTGAGCGTCTCCGTATACTTGCCAGTTCGAGGGATATCCAATGGTGAAGGCGCTGTGATTCAGTTGCTGGAAGTTTGTGCTCGCGGAATAGCCTGTCCCGCGCGAGCCTGAGCTGGTCTGACCGGTAGAACCATCATTCACCCCGTTAGGATTGAAGCCGCCGCGCTGATCCTGATCGGCTATTTGTTGCGCGGTCAGAGGACGCATGTTCATCACCAGACGGTGAATGTCGGCGAACTGTGGACTATCCTCGCGAAAGCGCTTCGGAGGAAGTGACTGAACTTCCGCCTCGCAGTAGACAATGCGATTACCCGGGTTGGGGTGATCGCTCAGGAACTGTGGCCCTTGGCTGCCTTCCGCTTCAATCTTTTCAAAGAATTTTGGCAGCTGAATGGGATCGTAGCCGGCGTCATACATCATGTCGGTTCCGAGTAGATCGGCTTCCTTTTCGGATTGACGCGAATTCTTCAAAAAGTACGAACCTGCCACGAACGAAATACCTGCCCCAGCCAGCTGTCCTCCGACACTACCGCCCAGGACAGCGCCCAAGATTCCCAGTCCAACTTGAGCCTTGTACTGCTTAGTCGCGGCACGCGTCGCGTGGCGCTGAATAATGTGGGAGAGCTCATGCGACATAACGCCGGCGAGCTGTGCCTCGTTGTCCGCGGCCTGAATGGTTCCCACGTTGACATACAACGGTCCGCCGGGAAGCGCGAAAGCATTGATCTCTTTTTGGTTCACGACATGGAACTGATATGGCCACTTTTCTCCGGGAGCGAACTGCACGAGCCGGCGTCCGAGTTGCTGAATGTATTGTGTTACCGGACTGGAATCGGGCAAAACCGGGTACTGCCGACTTGTCTGCGCTGCCGCTTCCTGGCCTGCCTGAATCTCCTGATCGACGGTGAACATGTTCGACCCGCTGGTGGGCTGAACACGGGCAAGGAGTGCCTCAGGCGCCGACAGCAACAAACAGAGCATAAGTGCGATTGCTCGCGTGCTGCGCGGATAGATGGTCATTGCCGTCTCCTCATAGTGGGTACTTGCGACTTGAAACCTCCTATTGTAGAGAACCTCAGTCAGAGCCCGGAGTTGCGCTCTGAAATGCTGCCGTGCAGCAGCGAGGACGAAAAGAAGGGGAGCGGCGCAACCGCTCCCCTTTGATGGTGTCCGAATTTGCGTTAATTACTTATCAAGCAGAGTAGACGGACCGAACTCGCGTTTTGCCCCCGGAGATCGCGCCGTACGTACTGCAGCGCCAGCTGCGGCTGCTCCTACCTCTTGACCGTACTTTTCGAGCAGCACCGGAACCAGCGCTCCCTCCGCTTCCTTGACGAACGATAGCTTGCCGTCCTGGCTATCGATGCGCACAAAATCTCCGAGTTTCAACTGACCGGTTGCGACGAGGTTTGCCAACGGGAACACTACATTTTTCTCGATCGCGCGTTTCAGATGCCGAGCACCATACTTGTTATCGGTACCCTCCTGCAGCAGGAACTTCTTGACCTTGGGTGTGCAGCTGAAGACAAATTGAGCATTTCCAGTCGCCTGAAGAATTCGTTGCTGAACCATTCCCAACTCAATCTCAAGGATCTGTTCGAGGTGCTCCGGTTTGAGCGTCTTGAACACGACCACCTTATCGATACGGTTCATAAACTCAGGTGAAAACTTCCTTCGCGCCGCTTCGGTAGCGGTGCGTGTGATCTTGTCGTCGAGTCTTGCATCCACCTGACTGGACTTTTGCCCGAAGCCTAGTCCACCAGTGATGAGCTCGCTCATCTCTCCGGCGCCAAGATTTGATGTCATCACGATTACGCACTGCGAAAGATCGACGCGACGGTTATCTCCGAGAGTAAGAGTTGCTTTGTCAAGAATGCCGAGCAGGAGTTGCCAGAGCGAGTCGCTGGCTTTTTCAATCTCGTCAAACAGCAATAGCGAAAGGCGCAGTTTTTCCGTGTGCCACTGGTTCAGCGCTTCCTGGGTAAGAAGAGGATGAGTCTCGCGATGGCCAAGATAACCTGGAGGCGAGCCGATCAGCTTGGCAATTTCATGACTGTGCTGGAATTCCGCGCAATCGATCTTGATGCAGGCGCGAGCTTCACCGAACAGCGTCTCTGCCACCGCCTCTACGACGCGAGTTTTCCCCGTGCCTGTGGGACCGAGAAAAAGAAGATTGCCTACCGGACGATTCGGAGGATTCAATCCTGCCAGAAACATCTGGTAGATCTCGGTCATCTTTTGAATCGCGTCATCCTGACCGACGATCCTACGACGCAAGTTGCGCTCGAAGTCTTCAGCGTCTGAACCCCGCCGGGAAGGATCGAGTGCGGCATTAAGGCCGGTTCTCATTAGGTGTCCCTCATAAAAGTTCCATGGGACCGCCGCTCAACGCTGAGCGACGTATATCTGGTCAGATACATAAACCAGCAACTTGAGTTGTTTGAAAGTTTTGCACAGGCTGTTGCCGCATCCCTCACCCCACGCGCGACGCATTTATTCTGGCAGCCAATGGCGAGCCAACCCTTTGGTAACTAGTTAGCTCTGAATCCCCAAAACAGGTACTCTGGAATCAATGCTATAG